>NZ_JBEOYO010000069.1:0-44391 GCF_040297125.1 Streptomyces sp. NPDC001868
CCGTTCCCCGCGCCCCTGAGAGGGGCCTGCGGCCCTCTAGGGGCGCGGGGAACGGCGCGAACGGGGTCCGGGGCGGAGCCCCGAATCTTTGACGGGGGAAAACCGTCCACGTGGGTGGAACCCCGGCGCCACGCGCGGGTGGGGCATCTCTTTTGTCTGATTAGCGCGTATCGTCGCCGCATGCCCACGCCCCACGGAACCCGCGGCGGCATGGCGTTCGGCGCCGAGGAGCTTCGCGTGCTCCGCCGTGCCCTCGCCCTCGCCCTCAACCCCAGTCCCGCCTCGGCCCAGGAGGTGCAGGACTGCCTCCGGCTCGCCGAGTCCGTCGACGAGGCGACCCGCGAGGACGCCCGTCTGAGGGCCTTCCTGCTGGCCGACCTCGCCCGCTACCGCGCCGCGCTCCCCGGTACGGTCACGGGCTACGCGGCGCTCCTCGCCCAGGCCCTGGACGCCGGGTACCGCCCCCACCCGGACGACCTCACCGCCCTGCGCGCGCTGCGCGGCAACCCCGCCGCCGCGGCCCTCCTGGAACGCTGCCGTCCGCTCGCCGACCAGGACGTGCGCGCCCGCTTCGCGGGGCGCGCGGCCACCTCGGCGGTGGTCGTCCCGGCCTCCCGCTCCGGTTCAGGCTCCGGCGCCCGCTCCCGGCTCCGGCTGACCGCCCTCCCCGGCGGCCTGTCGGACCAGGGCACGCACGCGCGCGCTGCCGCCGGGGAGCCCGCCGAACCGAAGCCCGCCCGGCCCTCCCGTCCCGCCCGGCCCGCCGAGAAGCCGGGCCCCGTCCCGCGACCCGACGCCCCGAGCCCGGCCCGCCGCCCCATCCCCACCCCCGGCGAGGTCTTCCCGCCCAAGCGGAAACCGGCCGCCCCGCCCGCGAACCCGCCCCAGCAACTGGCCGCCGTCTAGCCCTGGCTACCCTGGACCCATGGACTACGTCTCCGCGCTGCTGCCCCCCTTCGTGATGGCCGTGCTGTTCATCGCTGTCATCAGGGTGATCGTGAAGACCCAGGGCGGCCCCAACAAGGCCAAGGAGGACGCGGTCGTCGACGCGGCCCTCGCCCGCGCGGAGAACGCCCGCCAGGCCGACGGCACCCGCCCCAAGGGCACCGGCGTCTGACGCGACGCGCCCCATCGGCGTACGACTCGTGTGTTTTTCGAGTCGTACGCCCTTTTTGTTCAGTTATCTGGGATTTCTTCGGATATCGTGCGGAACTGTGCCTCGCCCATTGGGAGAACTCGAAGACGCGGTCATGACGCGGGTGTGGAAGTGGAACCGCCCGGTGACCGTTCGGGAAGTCCTGGAAGATCTTCAGCGGGAACGGACCATCGCGTACACCACGGTGATGACCGTTCTGGACAATCTCCATCAGAAGGGCTGGGTGCGCCGGGAGGCGGAAGGCCGGGCCTATCGATATGAGGCCGTCTCCACCCGCGCCGCCTACTCGGCCGCACTGATGAACGAAGCCTGGTCGCAGAGCGACAACCCCGCCGCCGCTCTCGTCGCCTTCTTCGGGATGATGAGCGAGGAACAGCGCCGGGCCCTCACCGACGCCGTACGCATGGTGCAGGGCCCTGACCCGGTCGAACCCGCCCCGGGCAAACCCGAACCGGCCGCGCCCGCCGCCCCGGCCGTCGAAACCCCTGTTGAAACCGCCGGCGAATCCGTCGAATCGTCCGGCGAAACACAGGGGACCCCCGGCGAATCCCCCGATCTCCCCGGGCGATAGCGTCCGCTCATGCCAGCAACGAGTCCTGAAGTCACCGCAAAAGCCATCACCGTCAGGCGGGCTCGGACCAGCGATGTCCCGCACGTGCGCCGCCTCCTCGACTCGTTCGTCCAGCGCCGCATCCTGCTCGACAAAGCGACGGTCACGCTTTACGAGGACATCCAGGAGTTCTGGGTCGCGGAACGGGACGACAACGCCGAGGTGGTCGGGTGCGGCGCGCTGCACGTCATGTGGGAAGACCTCGCCGAAGTCCGCACTCTCGCGGTGAACCCGGACGCCAGGGGTCTCGGCGTCGGTCACCAGTTGCTGGAGAAGTTGCTCCACACCGCTCGCTGGCTGGGTGTTCGCCGGGTTTTCTGTCTGACCTTCGAAGTGGAGTTCTTCGCGAAGCACGGCTTCGTGGAGATCGGTGAGACTCCCGTCGACACCGATGTCTACGCGGAGCTGCTGCGTTCCTATGACGAGGGCGTCGCGGAGTTCCTCGGTCTCGAACGGGTGAAACCGAACACCTTGGGCAACAGCCGGATGCTTCTGCATCTGTGATCGCCGGCGGAGACGTATTCCGGGTGCGCTCTCTTCCGGCGAGGGTCGCCTTGCCCGGGTGCCCTATGTCCGAAACGCGCACGTTTCCGGTCTTCCCCGGGCTCCTCGTCCTCTCCGCAGCCTCTCCCCGGTCTCTCCCAGGGGTTTGTGTTTTTCCTGGAAAAGCGGTTTGCTTTCCGACGTACTGCAGTACTGCATATAACAGGGGACGTTGAAACAGCGGCGCTCGCCGCAGGTCCTCGGCCCTGAAGTTATCGATGAAAGGAAATCCGGTGGCACAGAAGGTTCAGGTCCTTCTTGTCGACGACCTCGACGGCGGCGAGGCGGACGAGACCGTGACGTTCGCGCTGGACGGCAAGACGTACGAGATCGACCTCACGACCGCCAACGCGGACAAGCTTCGCGGCCTTCTCGACCCTTACGTCAAGGGTGGCCGGCGTACCGGAGGCCGTGCCGCGGGCGGGCGTGGCAAGGCCCGTGCCGCTTCCGGCGGCAGCCAGGACACCGCGGCCATCCGCGCCTGGGCGAAGGAGAACGGCTACGAGGTCAACGACCGCGGTCGCGTCCCCGCCTCCATCCGCGAGGCCTACGAGAAGGCCAACGGCTGAGATTCCGACGGCCCGGTGCTCACGCGCCGCAGCCGGACGCGGTGGCAGTGCGTCGCCACCGTGTCCACCACTCGCACGAGGTCGGGGGCGCCCCCAACGCCCCCCAACGCCGACATGCTCGGCAGCGAGGCTTCCACCTCGCACCCCGGCTCGGGGGGCCGCAGCCAGTCGGCGGCCCCCTGTGAACCGGCCCCCCGGCGTACGCCCCCGAGCCTTCCGGCCGCTCCCGGAGGCGTCGGCGCCACCATGTGACCGCCCGTTCCGACGGCAGTGAGGTCCAGGTCGAGGCCGCCCCAGTCCAGCCACTCCAGCAGACCCGGCAGTTCCTCCGCGCCGCCCGCCGCGACCAGCAGCAGCATCCGCCCGCCGCGCAGCGCCACCGGCGAGCCCGGACCGGGCACCGGACCCAGATGCCTGAGCGCCGCGACCCCCGCTTCCGCCGGTACGTCGAGCACATCGAAGCGCAGACCCGTAAGGAGATGTACGGGCGTCCCGGGCACGGTCGCCCAGCCCAGATCGTTCTCGTACCACTGGCGCACCGCTTCGCACGAGCCGTCCCACGCGTCGTCGCCCGGAATCTCACCAGGTACGGCGCCCGGGATGACGCTCGGGTCGAGCGGTCGGCGGGGAAGGGGGACGATGGCCATGTCAGGAGCAACCGTGCGAAGGACCCCGGAGTTACGCTGGGTATCGGAGCGGATGCGAAGGGTGCCGGGAAAGGGGGCGTTCCGTGATGCGGGAGGACGCAAGGATGTTCGCCCTTAGCGGAGGGAACCGGTGCATCCGGCATGGAGTGTCAGTGCCTACGGGTAAGACATCCCTAGTGGGAGGGGGCGACACGCAGGAAAGGCCGTCTCACGTTCGCCATCGGCGTACTGATGGTGGGGGTAACTGCCTGGCCTGCGGGAACATCGTCTCGCACCATCGGGTTGGAGCAGATGTCGGCGTTCGGGGTCAGGAGGCCAAGGACGGTGTCGGCAGTTGGAATGAGCGGTCCCCGCTTGCGGGACTAAGCTGCGGAAGGACAGCGAGGGGAGCGTCCCCTCACTGCCTGACCGCTCTGAGGAGCGATTAACGATGTTCGAGAGGTTCACCGACCGCGCGCGGCGGGTTGTCGTCCTGGCTCAGGAAGAAGCCCGGATGCTCAACCACAACTACATCGGCACCGAGCACATCCTCCTGGGCCTGATCCACGAGGGTGAGGGTGTCGCCGCTAAGGCCCTGGAGAGCCTCGGGATTTCGCTCGAGGCGGTCCGTCAGCAGGTGGAGGAGATCATCGGGCAGGGGCAGCAGGCCCCGTCCGGGCACATCCCCTTCACCCCCCGTGCCAAGAAGGTCCTGGAGCTGTCGCTCCGCGAGGCCCTTCAGCTGGGCCACAACTACATCGGCACGGAGCACATCCTGCTCGGCCTGATCCGTGAGGGCGAGGGCGTCGCCGCCCAGGTCCTGGTCAAGCTGGGCGCAGATCTCAACCGGGTGCGGCAGCAGGTCATCCAGCTGCTCTCCGGTTACCAGGGCAAGGAGACCGCCACCGCCGGCGGCCCCGCCGAGGGCACCCCCTCGACGTCCCTGGTCCTCGACCAGTTCGGCCGGAACCTCACCCAGGCCGCTCGTGAGTCCAAGCTCGACCCGGTCATCGGGCGCGAGAAGGAGATCGAGCGGGTCATGCAGGTGCTGTCCCGCCGTACCAAGAACAACCCGGTCTTGATCGGTGAGCCCGGCGTCGGCAAGACCGCCGTCGTCGAGGGTCTCGCCCAGGCCATCGTCAAGGGCGAGGTGCCCGAGACCCTCAAGGACAAGCACCTCTACACCCTCGACCTCGGCGCGCTGGTCGCCGGCTCCCGCTACCGCGGTGACTTCGAGGAGCGCCTGAAGAAGGTCCTCAAGGAGATCCGCACCCGCGGCGACATCATCCTGTTCATCGACGAGCTGCACACGCTGGTCGGTGCGGGTGCCGCCGAGGGCGCCATCGACGCCGCTTCGATCCTGAAGCCGATGCTGGCCCGCGGTGAGCTGCAGACCATCGGTGCCACCACGCTGGACGAGTACCGCAAGCACCTGGAGAAGGACGCGGCCCTGGAGCGCCGCTTCCAGCCCATCCAGGTCGCCGAGCCCTCGCTCCCGCACACCATCGAGATCCTCAAGGGTCTCCGTGACCGGTACGAGGCGCACCACCGCGTCTCGATCACGGACGAGGCCCTGGTGCAGGCGGCGACGCTCGCCGACCGGTACATCTCGGACCGCTTCCTCCCCGACAAGGCGATCGACCTGATCGACGAGGCCGGATCGAGGATGCGCATCCGCCGGATGACCGCGCCGCCGGACCTCCGCGAGTTCGACGAGAAGATCGCCGGTGTCCGCCGGGACAAGGAGTCCGCGATCGACTCGCAGGACTTCGAGAAGGCCGCCTCCCTGCGTGACAAGGAGAAGCAGCTCCTCGCCGCGAAGGCCAAGCGGGAGAAGGAGTGGAAGGCCGGCGACATGGACGTCGTCGCCGAGGTCGACGGCGAGCTGATCGCCGAGGTCCTCGCGACCGCCACCGGCATCCCGGTCTTCAAGCTGACCGAGGAGGAGTCCTCGCGTCTGCTGCGCATGGAGGACGAGCTCCACAAGCGGGTCATCGGCCAGGTCGACGCCGTCAAGGCGCTGTCGAAGGCGATCCGTCGTACGCGTGCCGGTCTGAAGGACCCGAAGCGTCCCGGTGGTTCGTTCATCTTCGCCGGCCCGTCCGGTGTCGGTAAGACCGAGCTGTCCAAGGCGCTCGCCGAGTTCCTCTTCGGTGACGAGGACGCGCTGATCTCCCTCGACATGTCGGAGTTCAGCGAGAAGCACACGGTCTCGCGTCTCTTCGGTTCGCCCCCCGGTTACGTGGGCTACGAAGAGGGCGGTCAGCTGACCGAGAAGGTCCGCCGCAAGCCGTTCTCCGTCGTCCTCTTCGACGAGGTCGAGAAGGCCCACCCGGACATCTTCAACTCGCTGCTGCAGATCCTGGAGGACGGTCGCCTGACCGACTCCCAGGGCCGGGTCGTGGACTTCAAGAACACGGTCATCATCATGACGACCAACCTCGGCACCCGGGACATCTCCAAGGGCTTCAACCTGGGCTTCGCGGCCTCGGGCGACAAGAAGACCAACTACGAGCGCATGAAGAACAAGGTCTCGGACGAGCTCAAGCAGCACTTCCGGCCCGAGTTCCTCAACCGTGTCGACGACGTCGTCGTCTTCCCGCAGCTCACGCAGGAGGACATCCTGCGGATCGTCGACCTGATGGTCGGCAAGGTCGACGAGCGCCTGAAGGACCGGGACATGGGCATCGAGCTCTCCTCGTCCGCCAAGGAACTGCTCTCCAAGAAGGGCTACGACCCCGTGCTGGGCGCGCGTCCGCTGCGTCGCACCATCCAGCGCGAGATCGAGGACACCCTCTCCGAGAAGATCCTCTTCGGCGAGCTGCGCCCCGGCCACATCGTGGTCGTGGACACCGAGGGCGAGGGCGAGACGGCCACCTTCACCTTCCGGGGTGAGGAGAAGTCGGCGCTGCCGGACGTCCCGCCGATCGAGCAGGCGGCCGGCGGTGCGGGGCCGAACCTGAGCAAGGACGCGTAACCGCCGCGCTCGGCTTGAGCGAAAGGGGCTGCCCCGGGACTTCGGTCCCGGGGCAGCCCCTTTTGTGGTTCGGGCCGGGTTCAGAGAACGGTGTCGGTCTTCTCGATGACAGGAGTCATCGGGAGGAGTTCGAGGACGTGTTCGGGTATGGCGGTGACCTCGGGGGCGAGATGAATGGTGAGCCGGCGCAGGTCCGGAAGGAGGTCGGGGAGTTTCGCGATGTCTTCGGTGCCGGAGAAGTTGTTGAGCCGGAAACCGGTGATACCCGGCAGTACCGGTGCGGCTTCCCAACCGGTCGCGCCCCAGTTGACACGTAATTCCGTGAGCGAGGGCATCCGGGAGATCTCCGCGAAGTCCTCGGGGGTGAGCCTTTCCGGGAGCTTGGCGAGGCTGAGCTGCTTCACCGAGTCCATACGGCCGAGTCCCCGTAGTCCGGTGAACCGCAACGCCCCCTTGGTGAATCGCAGATAGTCCAGTGGCAGACCCCGGGGAAGGGCTTCGTCGAGGGAATCGGCGTGCAGCGGGAAACCCAGGTCGAGCGCCTCCAAGGTGGTGGAAGCCGCGAGCGAATGCAGGGCGCCCGGATTCTCCAGACCGGGCAGGGAGTCCAATGCCAGCCAGGTGAGCGGGACTTCGACGAGCGGGGACAGGTCCTTCAGATGCGGGGTGCCACCGCTGATGTCCAGATGCGTGAGCCTGTCCTGCCCCGAGAGGAAGTCCAGACCGCCGAGAACCCGGTTGCCGCGAATGACGAGATTCCGCAGCCCGCCCGGCTGGAGCGCCGCGCCGAGTTCGGCGGCACCGAGATCGCCGACGATCTGGAGTTTCGCCCTGCCGCCCAGCTCCCGCAGCACACGCAGCTGCTCGGTCGAGTGGGCGGTGAAGTACAGGCCCTCTTCCCGGAGGTGGCCGATGACCTCCTCGGCGTACCGCCGGGTGCCGAACCGGTGCCAGGACCAGGCGAGCTGGGCGCGGACCCCCAGGGCCGGGTGGGCGCGGAAGCGGGCGAGGACCGGGACGGCGGCGTCGGTGCCGATCAGGGAGGCGGTGAGGACGACGGCTCTGGCCTCGGCGTCCGTGAGGCCGTCCGGGCCGGGGAGGAGCTCCAGGGCGAGGGGGCCGCACGAGGCGAGCCGGCGGGACTCCTCCGTGGTGTGCGGCGGGATCAGCGGGGCCGCGTTCCGCTCCACGGCGGCCCGGACGGCGGGGTCGAGCTGCGTGGCGTGTTCCAGACAGGCCAGCGCGAGGAGCCGTACGCGGGTGGCGTGGGCGGTGTCGGGGAGCCGGTCCGCCGAGTCGGTCAGGTCCCGTAACAGGTCGGCCCGCTCGCGTGGCCGGGCGTGGGCCACGGCCATGCGGATGACGTCGGCCCACTGCTCGTCCACCGCGTTACGGACGAGCAGGCCGAAGTCGCCGTCCTCCACGGCGGCCTTGGCGCCCAGGTAGTCCTGGAAGGTGCGGTGGACGAACTCCACGGTGCCGACGGTGGGTTCGCGCAGGAGGCCGCTGCGGACGAGGAGATGCCGGAGGATGCGCTCGGCGTCGCCCTGTCCGGCGGCGGCCGGGAGGGAGGGGAGAACATCGGCGACGATACGGACCGCGCGGTCGCGGTCCATCTCGGACTGGCTGTTGCGGATGAGCCAGTACGCGAGGCGTTGCAGCAGCTGGACCTGCTGGAGGTGTATCCCGGCAACCAGTGGCTGGTGACCTCCCGCCCCTCCGCCGTGCGGGAGGTAGCCGCGCCGGTCGCGGTGGAGAGCGCAGATCAGGCCGCACATCAGCGGATTGGTGGCGAGGCGGCCGAGGTCGGGTTTGGTGCGGACGGCGTCGAGGAGGGAGCGCTCGTAGGCGGTGAGCCGGTCCTGTTCCGTGTCCCGCGCGTCGAGACGGGCCGCCGTGTGCCAGCGGGCGACGAACGCGGCCACGTCGTCCCGGCTCATCGGGGCGAGGGCGAGTTCGGCGAAGCCTTCGCCGGCGAGCCAGTTCTCCCGTACGGCGGAGGGGCGGGAGGTCACCAGCCACTGGTTGCCGGGATACACCTCCAGCAGGTCCCGCAGCCAGCGGCGGGTGCGTTCCCGCTCCCGTTCTGGGATCTCGTCGACGCCGTCGACGAGGAGCAGACCCCGGCGGGCGGTGAGCACGCGGTCGGCCCAGGCGGTGGGCTGCGTGGCGTGGAAGGGGACGCGTACGGCGGCCAGGAAGGCGTCGGGGGCGGGGAGACCGCCGGGGTGGCGGATCAGCGTACGCAGGGGGAGGACGAAGGGGATGCGGTCCTCGCGTTCGCCCCGGGCCGCCGTCACCGCCAGCCACTGCACGAGGGTTGTCTTGCCGGAGCCGGCGACGCCGCGCAGCAGCACCCGGTCGTGGTCGGCGAGGGCTCGCTCGGCGGGGAGCGCGCCGCCGGCCGACGCGACGCGTGCGCCGTCCGGGCCGTTCGTCTCGTCGTCCTCGGCGGGGCGCAGCGCCTGGAGGCTGAGGTAGGCGGCGTCCAGGGGCCAGCGTTCCGGGGAGTCGACCAGGTCGATGCCGTAGATCGTGAGGTGGCTGTGCCTGGTGGCGATGTGGGCGAGGTAGCGGTGTTCGAAGGCGGGGTCGGTGCCGCCGGTCATGGGGGTGCGGGCGATCAGCTGGTCGACCTTGGCGATCAGCTCGGCCTGGCGGCGGGACTGTGCGACGAGGGTGCGGGCCACGAAGGTGGAGCGCTGGGTGAAGAAGTGCAGGATGTGGAGGCAGGCGGTGGTGAGCATGCGCTCGTAGAAGAGGGTCGTGTCGAACGACAGGTGGTGCGTCACGGTCCGGCTGTGCGAGCGGAGCTGGAGCGCGAGCGCCTCGTGGCCGAGTTCCACCGCCTGCACGTCGGTCATGGTGAGGTCGCCGAGGGCGTACAGCGTCTGGGTGAGGGAGGTGACGACCGCCTGTTCCTCGTGCGCGGGGAAGGGACGCTCGCCGGTCCGCAGGGCGCGTCGCACCAGCTCGGCGGCGATCTTGTCGACGTCCCGCCCGTCGAGCGTCCGCTTCTCGCCCTTGAACGACACGAGCCCGGCTATCCGCACCGGCCTGTCGACCAGTCCCGCTCCCGCTCCCTCGTTCACGAACAGCTTCTTGATCAGCGGTGTCACCGCGCTCGATGCCAGGCGGATGCCTATCGCTGATGCTTCCACTGCTCTCCCCCGGGGCGTGGTGGTCGGGAGGGGAGCCTTTCCAGCGTGTTCCGAGTGATGCGCGCCTCGTAGTCGGCGTCACATTCGTGGGGCTTCTCTTCAAGGGGGCGGTGACGTGCCGCACAGGTCATTTGTCCGGTACTAGGAGGAATAGTGGGTTGCGGTTGGCGGGCAAAACGGACTTTTAGGGCTGTGGGTGAGGGATTGAGGGGGTGTTGCGCAGGTGGGGGAGGGTTTGGGGGTGAGTGTCAAGGAGGGGGATTGTTTCGGGTGGAGTACGAGGTTTCGTCGTAGGTCACACATTTGAGGTGGTTCGGGACCGGGGGGTACCAAGGGGTGTCCCATTCGGCGGGTCGCAGAGATGCGCCGGGTGGGATTCGTGTCCGTCGAGGGCACAGTCCTTGTCTCCGTCCCCCGTGAGGTACCCCATGTCGCAGCGTGTTCGCACTCCCCGCACCCGTACGTCCCAGCTCCGTGTCCGCGCCGCCGTGATGGCCGTCGGGATGGGGGTCTCGGGTGTGCTGGGCGCCGGGGTCGCGGCCGCCGCCGGTGGGGCCGAGGCCGCGAGCACCGGCACCGCCACCGTCCAGGCCGCCGCCAAGGAGGCCGCCGCCAAGAAGGCGGCCTCCTGGATCAGCCCGGTCAAGGGCTACAAGCTGAGCGCCAGCTTCGCGCAGGCCGGCAACATGTGGTCCGCCAAGCACAGCGGGCAGGACTTCGCCGTCAAGAGCGGTACGGCGGTCGTCGCCACGCACGGCGGTACCGTCGTGAAGGCCGGCGGCAACGGCGCCGGTGACGGCCCCGCGTACGGCAACGCCGTCGTCATCAAGCACGGCAACGGCACCTTCTCGCAGTACGCGCACCTCTCGAAGGTCGGCGTCAAGATCGGTCAGGTCGTGAAGACCGGGCAGCGCATCGCCTTCTCCGGCAACACCGGTAACTCCAGCGGGCCGCACCTGCACTTCGAGATCCGTACGACCGCCAACTACGGCTCCGCCGTCGACCCGGTCGCCTTCCTCCGGACCAAGGGCATCACCATCTGAGTCACACCCGTCGAGGTCAGCACGGGCCGTGGTCCTGGCCCGTGCCGCACATCGGGGTGTCGCTGTAGTGGTCGATGAGGACGAGCATGACCAGGAACATCACCACCGTCACGGCCGCCGTGACGGCGAGGGCGACGACGTGGCGGTCGCGGGCGAACTCGGCGCGTTCCTCCTCGGTCATACGGGCGTATTCGTCGGCGTCCACGGGAGCCTCCTCGTGCGGGTGCCCGGGAGGTTCCCGAAAGCTCTGAGGGTTTACCCGGATACGGAGGCTTTCAAGAGCTTTGCGGGTGATTTCGGGGGCTTCGGGGGTTGCGGAAGGGCAGTGGAAGAGCTTCCGACGAGTTCGTGAAGGGCTTCGGAGGGCTCGGGGGGCGTCGGGGGGCTTTCAGGTGCCTTGGGTGCCCGCGTGCGCCTGTGTCACCAGGTCGATCGCGATCTCCAGGACCGCCTCGCGCTTCTCCTCGGGGTCGCCTTCGACGTCCCGGAGCACGAACATGCCGGCGTGCATGGTGAACAGGGCGCTCATGCAGCGGACCTGGTCGGTCAGGGCGGCGTCCGGTTCCTTGATGGTGTCGATCAGCTGGATCATGCGGTCCTTGAACGTCTCGCCGACGCTCAGCTCGCGTACCGTCGCCTGGTTCTCCTGCATGAAGCGGAACAGGGGGGCGACGTCGGCCAGGGCCACGCTGTAGCGGCGCAGGATCTCCCGCTTGGTGTCGAGGGTGCGCGGCTGGGTGCCGGCCCATTCGATCAGCTCGTCGATCGGGCGCCGCAGGTCCTGGAAGAGGCCGATGAGGATGTCTTCCTTGGTCTTGAAGTGGTAGTAGAGCGCCGCCTTCGTGACGTCGAGGCGTTCGGCGATCTCCCGCAGCGAGGTCTTCTCGTATCCCTGTTCGGCGAAGAGTTCGAGGGCGACGTCCTGGATGCGCTGGCGGGTGTCGCCGCGACGCTGCCGCTTCGGTGTCGCGCCCGCCGAGTCCGTCGCCCCGGCCGCGTCCGCCGCGTCCTCTGTCGTGCCGCTCATCCTCGTACTCCTCGCCGTCACGGATGGCCGGGGCCGGTCAAGGCTCGGCCAAGCCCGCTGAACTTACTTGACGCCCGGCTAGTTAGAGACCTAGCTTCCCTAAGTGTAGACAACTAGCCGGTCGGCAAGTAAGTGCACGGAGCTCCGGGGGGAGTGGAGGACCGCGATGGGTGCGGAGACGAAGAAGGAAATGAAGAAGGCAGTGGAGGAGGGAACGGAGAAGGAGACTGTGGGCGGTGGCGCCGGGGTGGACGGGGCGCAGCCGCGCAGTGTGCGGGTGGTGCTGCTCGCGCTCATGATCGCCATGCTGCTGGCGATGCTCGACAACATGATCATCGGTACCGCGATGCCGACGATCGTGGGTGAGCTGGGCGGGCTCGAACATCTGTCGTGGGTCGTCACCGCGTACACGCTCGCGACCGCCGCCTCCACTCCGATCTGGGGCAAGCTGGGCGACCTCTACGGCCGCAAGCGGGTCTTCATGACCTCGATCGTGATCTTCCTGATCGGGTCGGCGCTGAGCGGGATGGCCCAGGACATGGGCCAGCTGATCGGGTTCCGCGCGGTGCAGGGACTCGGCGCCGGTGGACTGATGGTCGGCGTCATGGCGATCATCGGCGATCTGATACCGCCGCGGGAGCGGGGCAAGTACCAGGGGATGATGGCCGGTGTCATGGCCCTCGCCATGATCGCCGGGCCGCTGGTGGGCGGGTCCATCACCGACCACTGGGGCTGGCGCTGGTCCTTCTACATCAACCTGCCGCTCGGGGTCGTGGCGCTGATCGCCGTCAGTGCCGTACTGCATCTGCCGAAGCCGTCGCGGGACGGGCGGTCGGCGCGGGACATCGACTATCTGGGCGCGGCGCTGCTGACCGTCGGCATCACGGCGATCGTGCTGGTCACGACGTGGGGCGGGACCGAGTACGCCTGGGGGTCGGCCGTCGTCATGGAGCTGATCGCGCTCGGGGTGGCCTCGCTGGTCGGGTTCCTGTTCGTGCAGAAGCGGGTGGCGGAGCCGGTGATACCGCTGCACATCTTCCGCAGCCGGAACTTCACGCTGATGTCCGTGATCGGGTTCTTCACCGGGTTCGTGATGTTCGGCGCGGTGCTGTTCCTGCCGCTGTACCAGCAGTCCGTGCAGGGCGCGTCCGCGACGAACTCCGGGCTGCTTCTGCTGCCGATGCTGGGGGCGATGCTCGCGGTGTCGATGGTGGCCGGGCGGGTGACCACGGGGAGCGGTCGTTACAAGGTCTTCCCGGTCGTCGGGAGCGTTCTGATGATCGTGGGGCTGTTTCTGCTGGCGCAGATGGACACCGGTACGAGCCGGGTGACGTCCGGGGTGTTCATGGCGGTGCTGGGTGCCGGTATGGGGTGTCTCATGCAGATCACCATGCTGGTCGCGCAGAACAGCGTCGAGATGAAGGACATGGGGGTCGCGTCGTCCACGACCACGCTGGCCCGGACGCTCGGGTCGTCCTTCGGGGTCGCCGTCATGGGGGCGCTCTTCAACAGCCGCGTGCAGGATGTGATGGCCGAGCGGGCCGGGGAGCTGGGGTCGCAGGTGACCGAGCGGTCGGCGCAGCTGGATGCGGCGAGTCTGGCGAAGTTGCCGGTGGCGGCGCGGGAGGCGTATCAGTACGCGGTGTCCTCCGGGACGCATTCGGCGTTTTTGCTGGGGGCGGTGGTTTCTGTGGTGGCGTTGGTGGCTGCGGTGTTTGTGAGGGAGGTGCCGTTGCGGGGGGCCGGGGGGTCTGTGGCGGATGGCTCCGCCGGGGAGGCCGGGGCCGAGGGGGCGGTGGCGCGCGCCTGAGGGGGTGGGGGTGCGGGTGCGTCGGCGGGTGCGGGTGCGTGGGGCTTCTCGCGCAGTTCCCCGCGCCCCTTAAATGCAGGGGCTGCGCCCCGTGCTTTTCAGGCCCGCAGGCCCGTCGGCTTTCAGGCCCCAGCCCCGTCGCCTTTCAGGCCCGCAGGGGCCTGAATCCTTTAGGGGCGCGGGGAACTGCGCGACCAGCCCCCACTCACCCGCAGATGACCCACGACCCCCACGACCCCACGCATCCCACGGCCCCCACGACCCCACGCATCCCACGGCCCCCACGACCCCACGCATCCCCCGCCCCCGGCGTCACATCGGCAGCATCGGATAGCTGCCCGTGTTCGTCGGGGCGTGTTCCGGGAGCCAGAGGACGGCGACCGCGCCCTCGGCCGGTACGTCGTCCGGGGCTCCGGGCGGGCGGACGTTGCGGAAGGTGAGGCGGGCGCCCAGGACACGGGCCTGGCCGGCGGCGATGGTGAGGCCGAGGCCGTGCCCCTGGCCGGCCCGGTCGGACGCGCCGGTGCGGAAGCGGCGCGGCCCGTCGGCGAGCAGGTCCTCGGGGAACCCGGGACCATGGTCGCGCACCCGGATGACGCGGCCCTCCACGGAGACCTCGATCGGCGGCTTGCCGTGCTTCGCCGCGTTGGCCAGCAGGTTCAGCAGAACGCGTTCGAGGCGGCGGGGATCCGTCGTCACCGCCGACTCGTGCACGACCTGTACCCGCACCCCCGCGTCCTTCGCCGCCACCCGCCGGGCCACGAACTCGCCCAGCATGATGTCCTGCAACTCGGCCCGCTCGGAGGCCCCGTCGAGGCGGGCCACCTCCAGGACGTCCTCGACGAGCGTGCGCATCGCCTGGGCCCGGTCGCGGACCAGTTCGGAGGGGCGGCCCGGCGGCAGCAGCTCCGCCGCCGTCAGCAGACCGGTGACCGGCGTACGCAGTTCGTGCGCGATGTCCGCCGTCACCCGGCGCTCCGCCTCGATGCGCTGCCGCAGCGTGTCGGCCATGGCGTCCACGGCCCGTGCCAGCTCGGCGGTCTCGTCGCGTACGACACCGCCGATCGCGTCCTGCACCCGTACGTCCGACTCGCCCTTGGCCACCTCGTGCGCGGCCGCCGCCGCCTTGCGCAGCCGGCGGGACATCTGGCCGCCGATGAGCACACCGAGGGCCGAGCCGCCGAAGACGACCGCGATCGAGCCGATGAGCAGGGCCTGGTCGAGGTCCCGCAGCACCGCGGAGCTGTGGTCGGTGAAGTCGGTGTGCAGGGAGAGGACGCGCTTGTCCTTCAGCGGGACCGCCGCCCAGATGTCGGGCACCCCGTTCTCGCCCTCCGAGACGTAGGTGGCCCGGCGGCCCTCCCCGACCTTGGCCAGCAGGTCCTTCGGGATGTCGGGGTCGTCGAGCTTCACCCCGAAGGCGCCGGACTTCAGCGGGCGGCCCGACTCGTACATGCGCTGGGCGACCTGGATGCGCTCGTCGGCGAGGTCGCGGGAGTTGTCGAGCATCGACACGCGCGCCGCGTTGTGCACGACCAGGCTCAGCGCGACCGCCACCAGCGCGCCGACCAGCGCGATCGCCGCGCTCAGCTGCCATCGCAGACCGGTGCGGATGCCCGAGGCGAGCCCCGTACCGGACCGGCGCCCGGCGGCGGTTCGCGTACCGGACCGGCGGTCCACGGCGGTGCGCGTGCCGGTCGTACCGAGGCCGACGGTGACGGACGGCTCCGGCTGCCGCCCTCTTCGTATCCCCCTGAGGTTCATGTCGCCCCGCCCCGCTCAGGCCTTGAGCTTGTAGCCGAAGCCGCGGACCGTCTCGATCCGGTCCTGGCCGATCTTCGCGCGCAGCCGCTGGACATGGACGTCGACGACCCGGGTGTCGCCGCCCCAGCCGTAGTCCCACACGCGTTCGAGCAGCTTGTCGCGGGAGAGCACCGTGCCGGGGGCGGACGAGAACTCCAGCAGCAGCCGCATCTCGGTCGGCGTCAGGGCCACCGGCGCCCCCGACTTCCGTACCTCCATGCCCTCGGTGTCGATCACCAGTTCGCCGAAGGTGAGCACTCCGCCGGTGTTCGCCGCCCCTGCCTCCTCGGCCTTGGCGTCGCCGCCGCTCGCGTGTCCGAAGCGGCGCAGCACCGCGCGGATCCGGGCGACCAGGACGGCACCGTCGAACGGCTTGGTCACATAGTCGTCGGCGCCCGCCTCCAGGCCCAGCACCACGTCGATGGAGTCGGCGCGCGCGGAGAGCATGATCACGGGGACGGTCGACTCGTCACGGATACGGCGGCACAGGGAGACCCCGTCCAGGCCCGGGACCATGACGTCGAGAAGCGCGATGTCGGGACGGTCCGCGCGGAACGCCTCCAGCCCCGACAGCCCGTCGGGCATGGCCGTGACCGCGAAGCCGTCCCGCTCCAGGGCGAGCTGGGTGGCCTCGCGGATGACGTCGTCGTCCTCGACGAACAGGACATGGGTCTGCTCTGCCATCCGGTGATCTCGCTCGCTCTCGCTCGGGGTGCGTCGGTGGACGTGGTCGTCAGCTCGGTTCGGGGGTGGCCGATTCCGCGCCACCCACCGCGGTGCTGTACTCGGTGCGCGTACTGGAACGCTCGACGAAGCCGTCCTTGATCCAGCGATACGTGGTCACTTCCTCGCTGGACGGGTACGACGACGGATCGCCATTCTCGTACAGCTGCCGGGTGACCAGGAGGTCGCCCCGGTCGATCTCCGCGTAGACGGGGGGCTGTTCGGAGAGGAAGACGCTCCGGTAGCGCCCCTTCTCCGAGCGGTACACGTACGAGGCCACACCGACGGCGTCCGTGCAGGTCATCACATTGACCACGAGGTCGTCGCCCGAACCCCCGGTCAGATTCCCGTAGGTCACGTCCACCGGGTACTCGTCGGCCACGCAGGGCTTCAGATCGCTCTTCACGGTCTTGCTGACCTCGGGGTCCGCGCGGACCATACGGACGACCTCGTCGACACTCGGATGATCCCCGGCGCCGCCCCCGTCGCTGTCTCTGTCTTCCTCGCCGTCGACCGACGCGGAGACGGACGGTGAGGCCGCGCCCGCCGCGAGGGAGTCGTTGTCGGCCGGTCCCTCGTCACGGGCGCCGGTGCCGCCCGTGCCGCAGGCGGTCAGGGAAAGACCGAGGGCGGCGAGCACGGCCACCGCCGTGATCACCGCCTTCGAGGCCCGCCGGATCCCTGGACCCGGGCCGGCCGCTGTGCTCAGGCCGCGCAACGCTCCTGCTCCTCGCTCGCTTCGAGCGCGCGGGCGGCACGCTCTTCGATGTCCCGCGACTCCAGCTCCTCGCGGAGCCGGGCCAGCGCGCGGTGCAGCGTGCTCTTGACCGTGCCGGCCGACATGCCGAGGGCGGCGGCCGTCTCCTCCGTGGACATCTGCTCCCAGTGTCGCAGCACCACGACACTGCGCTGCTTGGGAGCCAACACCTTCATGATGTCCATGAGGAGGGCGCGGTCCGCGTGCTGCTCGGTGGAGTCGTCGATGCAGGCGTCCGGCAGCTGCTCGGTCGGGACCTCCTCCAGCTTCCGGGCCCGCCACCACTCCGTCCGCGTGTTGATCATGACCCGGCGCAGATAGGCGTCCGCCAGCCGCTTGTCCGCGATGCCGTCCCAGCGGCCGTACGTCCGCGCCAGTGCCGTCTGCAGCAGGTCCTGGGCGTCCACCGGGTCCGGGACGAGCCGGCGGGCACTGCGCAGCAGCGCGTCCTGCCGAGTGCGGACGTACTCCTCGAATTCGAGCACCTCGCCGTGCGCCATGATCAACCGCCTCCGTTCCCCGTTTCCGACGCCCGCGCCCCACGCGCTCCGTCGGTTGTCCGCCGCTTCAGTCGCTCGTCCCACCGGATCCGCTGGTTCGTTTCGCGGGTTCCTGCGGTACGCCAATGAAGCTACGGAGGGGTTGTCACGGGGACGTCCGAAGCAGCCTGCGGAGAACGCTCGGCTGTCCGTCGGTTGTGTAACGGAAGTAGGAACGGGGTAAAGCCGGGCGTGCTTTGGGGTGGAGATGGGGTGGTTCACCCAGCCGGACGGCGTCGGGGTCTGTGTTGCGGTGATGCCTCGGCGATGCGCGGGCTGTGTGACGTCAGGTGAGAGGGAGGCGGTAGAGGCCGCCCGGGAGGGGTTCCACCAGACCGTCGGAGACCAGTCCGTCGAGGGCGCGGGCACGCTGCACCGGCTCGTCCCACACCCGGTCGAGCACCGCCTGCGGCACGGGCGCGATCGCCTCCCGCAGGACGGCGAGGAGCTTGCCGCGGACCTGCCGGTCGGTCCCGGCGTACGTCTGACCGCGCCGCGCCGGACCCTCGTGCGCGGGCTTCCCGGCCAGCCGCCAGGCGCACTGCCCGGCGATCGGGCACCGCCCGCACGTCTCGTTCTTCGCCGTGCACACCAGCGCGCCCAGCTCCATCGACGCGGCGGCCCAGCGGGACGCCGTCCCGTCGTCCTCGGGCAGCAGGGCGCGGGCCAGTTTGCGTTCGGCGGCCGTGGTCGCGTTCGGCGGGTACTGCGTGCCGCTGACCGCGCGGGCGAAGACCCGCCGCACGTTCGTGTCGAGCACGGCGTGCCGTTGCCCGTAGGCGAACGACGCCACCGCCGCGGCCGTGTACTCGCCGATGCCCGGCAGCGCGAGCAACTGCGCGTGATCCCGGGGTACGTCCCCGCCGTGCCGTTCCGTTATGGCCACCGCCGCGCCGTGCAGCCGTAGCGCGCGGCGTGGATAGCCGAGCCGGCCCCATGCGCGCACCGCCTCGCCGGGGGGCTCCTTGGCGAGGTCCGCGGGGCGGGGCCAGCGGGCCAACCACTGTTCGTAGACGGGCAGTACGCGGTTGACCGGGGTCTGCTGGAGCATGAACTCGCTGACCATCACCCCCCACGGGCCGGCCTCGGCCCGCCGCCAGGGCAGATCACGGGCGTGCGTCTCGAACCAGGCGATCACCGGGGTGTGCAGTGCGGTGGGGGTTGCGTCGGCAGGGCTGTTCTGGGGCTTCGTGGGTGCAGTCATGGCACGGTCGATCCTGCCATGCGGGGGTGGGTGGGGGCCGGTTCTGGTGGGGGGTGTCTGGGGTGGGTTGTCGGGTGCGGGTCCGTCGTGGCCGGTCGCACAGTTCCCCGCGCCCCTGAAAAGCAGGGGCTGCGCCCCGTGCTTTTCAGGCCCGCAGCCCCGTGGTCTTTCAGGCCCGCAGGGGCCTGATCTTTTAGGGGCGCGGGGAACTGCGCGAGAAGCCCCACCGGAGCCGCACCCGCCAATGAACCCGCACCCCCGAGCTCTCCCGCGTACAGGCTCAGGCCACAGCCGGGCGCCACCCGAGTTCCGGCCCCAGCTTCGTCGCGACGTCCGTGAGGATCTGGACGTAATCCCCGTGGTCGAAAGTGAAGGGCAGCGCGAAGGCCACCTCGTCGACCTCGCGGAACGCGACGTGCGCGTGCAACTGTTCGGCGATCTCCGCGGCCGTACCCACCAGGTCCGGCGCGAACAGCAGCCGGGCCGGCCCCTGCGGCGCACCCGTCCGGGGCAGCCGCGCCGCCGCGTACGCCTCGTACTTGGCGCGCTGCTCCGAGGTCGCCGAGTCCGTGGGGATGACGACGAGCCCCTGCGAGACCCGGGCCCGCTCCCGGTCGGGGTGATGCGCCCGGAACTCCCGGATGTGGGAGAGCTGGACCCGGGCGAAGTCCGTCTCCTCCGCCCCCTCCGCCTTCACCACGCTGCTCGTCAGGAAGTTCATGCCGTTCTCACCGGCCCACCGCGCCGACCGGAGGCTGCCGCCGCCGTACCACATACGGCCGCCCAGCCCGGGGGAGTACGGCTGCACCCGGTCGGAGAAGACCTCGAAACCCTCGGTGCCGCTGAAGTCCGTGGCCGCCTCGCCCCGTACGAAGCCGAGGAGCCGCCGGACCCGTTCGAAGCTGAAGTCCTCCGCGTCGGCCGTGTCGGGGTAGAGCGCGGCCTTGACGGTGTCGTAGTGCATAGGCGGGCCGACGCTGATCCCCGGGTTGAGCCGGCCGCCGGAGAGCAGGTCGACCGTGGCCAGGTCCTCGGCCAGCCGCAGCGGGTTCTCCCAGCCCAACGGGATGACGGCGGTGCCCAGTTCGATACGGCGCGTGCGCTGCGAGGCCGCCGCCAGGACCGCCACGGGGGAGGAGATGCCGTACTGCAGATGACGGTGGCGGAGCCACGCGCTGTCGAAGCCGAGCCGCTCACCCAGCTCGATGATCTCCAACGTCGACTCGTGGCCCTGGCGCGGATCGGCCTCGTCGAACAGCCCGATGGTCAGAAACCCCAGCTTCCGCAACGGCCTCGACGCGGCTGCGGTGGTGCCGGTTTCCACGGATCCGTCCATCGTCTTCTCCAAGTCCTCCGACGTGCTTCGGTGGTGGGGAAATTGTGGCAGGTGGGGGCGGGGAGACGGCGAGCGGAGTCGGGCGGTGCGGATGCGGGCTGAGCTCCTGCGTAGATTTCGTGAACGGACATATGGAGCCTGAGAGTTCGGTTCGCTCGCGTGGCCTCGCTCCGGTCACGGATCGTGTTCGTCCGGCGCCTACGCTCACGTACCGCGATCATGAGTCGCCCGGTCGGGGCCGTGGTGGGAACGACCGGGATGATGATCCGGAAAAGTTGAGGTTTCGGGCGGCGGGTGGGGCCAGCGAAGTGCCGGATCTCTCGTACAGTTTGCGCCGTGGGATCTCTGCGCAATCCGATCGGGCCGCTTCCCTCCACCATCTACTGGCGACGGAGGGCCATTCTGCTGACCGTCGTCGGTCTGCTCGCGGTCCTGGTCGTATGGGTCGTCACCGGCGGGGGCGGGAACAGCGGGAACAACGCGGGCGAGCCCGACGGAAAGAACCCCGCGACCTCGATCACGCCCGGGCCGTCCGGTTCGGGTCCCGCGATCAGTGAAGCGCCGGGCGGGCGGGACGAGTCGGGCGACGAGTCGAGCGCCGGGGGCGACGGTTCGGGATCCGGTTCCAGCTCGGGTTCTGGTTCGGGTTCCGGCTCTGACGCCGAGTCCGGGGCCGCCGGTGGCGGGGCCGGTGCCGCGGGAGGCGGTACGTCGGACGACGGCGGCAAGAACGGGAGCAGTTCCGGTGAGCAGGTTCCGGCCGGGTCCAGCCTGCCCAACTGCACCGCCGGGGCCGTGAAGTTGACCGTGCGCAGTGTCCGTAACGCCTACGAGCCCGGGGTGAACCCCACGTTCGAACTCATCGCGCGCAACTCCTCCGGTGGGGACTGCAAGCTCGATCTCGGGCCGGACAACACGGTGGTGACGATCACGGCGGCCGATGCGGATGACGCGTTCTGGTCGTCCGAGGACTGCCATGAGACCGCGGGCAGCCTGGTGTTCAAGGTGCCGGCGGGGGATCGGGTCACCTACACCGTGGAGTGGAACCGGGATCCCAGTGCGCCCAACTGTGCGACGCCGTCGGCGGGTTCGGCCGTTGCTGGGACGTATCTCGTGGAGGCGGAGGCGCCGGGGCTGGCCACGGCGCGGACGTCGTTCGTGCTGGAGAAGGACTGACGGGCGGGGTTCGATCGGGGGGTTCTTCGCCCCCGCCGCCCCTACCCGTCCCATCCCCAGGGGCGCTGCCCCTTCGACCCCGGTCGGCCCCGGTCGGCCCTGGGGCCCGTTTCTGGGGGCTGCGCCCCCAGACTCCCTTCGGCCTGAACGGCCTCGTCCTCAAACGCCGGACGGGCTGAAAGTGCCTGAGGTCGACCTCGAACGCCGGACGGGCTGAGAATGCCGGAGCGGAGCTAGACGTAGCGCTCCAGGATCGACGACTCCGCCAAGCGGGACAGGCCCTCGCGGACGCTTCGGGCGCGGGCCTCGCCGACTCCGTCGACCGTCTGGAGGTCGTCGACGCTGGCGGCGAGGAGTTTCTGGAGGCCGCCGAAGTGTTCGACGAGGCGGTCGATGATGGCGCCGGGGAGACGGGGGACCTTGGCGAGGAGGCGGAAGCCGCGGGGGGAGACCGCGGAGTCCATGCCTTCGGGGGAGCCGGTGTAGCCGAGGGCGCGGGCGACCGTGGGGAGTTCGAGGAGCTCGGCGTGGGTGAGGGCGTCGAGTTCGTGGAGGGCTTGGTCGACCGTCCGGGAGCGCTTGGCCGTGGGTTCCGGGACGTAGTCCCTGACCACCAGCTCGCGTTCCGGTTCGACGCCGGCGATCAGCTCGTCGAGCTGGAGGGCCAGTAGACGGCCGTCCGTGCCCAGTTCGACCACGTATTCGGCGATTTCGGTGGCGATGCGCCGGACCATCTCCAGTCGCTGGGCGACCGCCGAGACGTCCCGGACCGTCACCAGGTCCTCGATCTCCAGCGCGGAGAGCGTGCCCGCGACCTCGTCCAGGCGGAGCTTGTACCGCTCCAGGGTCGCCAGGGCCTGGTTCGCGCGGGACAGGATCGCCGCCGAGTCCTCCAGGACGCGCCGCTGTCCGTCGACGTACAGCGCGATCAGGCGCATCGACTGGGAGACGGAGACGACCGGGAAGCCGACCTGTTTGCTGACGCGGTCGGCGGTGCGGTGGCGGGTGCCCGTCTCCTCGGTGGGGATCGTCGGGTCGGGGACCAGCTGGACGCCCGCCCGGAGGATCTTGGACAGGTCCGAGGACAGCACGATGCCGCCGTCCAGCTTGCACAGTTCACGCAGGCGCGTGTCCGTGAACTCGACATCCAGGACGAAACCGCCCGTACACATGGCTTCGACGGTTTTGTCGGAGCCCAGCACGATGAGTCCGCCGGTGTTGCCGCGGAGAATCCGTTCAAGCCCGTCGCGCAGGGCCGTGCCTGGGGCCACGGCGCTCAGTGAGGCGCGCATCAGGCCATCGGCACCGGAGCTCCCGCCGGACTTTCCGGGAGCTGCTGCCCGGTCGTTGGCTGCCACTGCACTCCTCGGGTCGCAGGATCTGGGGCGCTCCCGTTTCGCACACGTGGTTCGTACGGACGGGCGAGACCTGGGCAAAGTCTACCGGCGGTCCTCCTCGTCCCGTGGGGCCTCTCGCCGACGGGATCGCGGCAGTACCCGGAGGGCGTCTCCCATATCGGCCACTTCCAGGACCTTCATACCGGGCGGAACCTTGCCGGGGTCGGACGGAACGAGCGCGTGCGTGAAGCCCAGACGGTGTGCTTCGGACAGCCGGCGCTGGACTCCGGTGACCCTTCTGACCTCGCCCGCGAGGCCCACTTCGCCGATCGCCACGAGGTTCTTGGGCAGGGGGGTGTCGGTCGCCGCGGAGGCCAGGGCCAGGGCGATCGCGAGGTCCGCGGCGGGTTCCGAGAGCTTTACCCCGCCGACCGTCGCCGAGTAGATGTCCCGCTTGCCGAGGGCGCTGATCCGGCCGCGCTGCTCCAGGACCGCGAGCATCATCGAGACCCGGGAGGTCTCCAGGCCGGACGTGGTGCGGCGGGGGGAGGGGAGCTGCGAGTCGACTGTGAGCGACTGCACTTCCGCGACCAGGGGGCGGCGGCCCTCCAGGGTCACGGTCAGGCAGGTGCCGGGGACCGGTTCGTCGCGGCGGGTGAGGAAGAGGCCGCTGGGGTCCGTGAGGCCGGTGATGCCCTCGTCGTGCAGCTCGAAGCAGCCGACCTCGTCCGTGGCGCCGTAGCGGTTCTTGACGCCCCGGACCAGGCGGAGGCGGGCGTGGCGGTCGCCCTCGAAGTGCAGCACCACGTCGACGAGGTGTTCGAGGAGGCGGGGGCCCGCGATGGCGCCGTCCTTGGTGACATGTCCCACGAGGAGGGTCGACATGCCGCGTTCCTTGGACGCGCGGATCAGGGCGCCGGCGACCTCGCGGACCTGGGCCATGCCGCCGGGGGCACCGTCGATCTCGGGGGAGGCGACGGTCTGGACCGAGTCGAGGATCAGGAGGCCCGGCTTGACCGCGTCCAAGTGGCCGAGGACGGCGGCGAGGTCGGTCTCGGCGGCCAGGTAGAGGTGGTCGTGGAGGGCGTTGATGCGGTCGGCGCGCAGCCGGACCTGGCTGGCGGACTCCTCACCCGTGACGTAGAGGGTCGGGTGCTCGGCGCTCGCGGACTTGGCGGCGGCGTCGAGGAGGAGGGTGGACTTGCCGACGCCCGGCTCGCCCGCGAGGAGGACCACGGCGCCGGGGACCAGGCCGCCGCCGAGGACCCGGTCGAGCTCCGGGACGCCGGTGGTGCGGGCGGTGGCCTGGCGGCCGTCGACCTGGCCGATGGGGACGGCGCTGGTGGTGACCCGGCCCGGGGCCGTCGTACGGACGGCGGGCGTGCCGTACTCCTCGACCGTGCCCCATGCCTGGCATTCGGGGCAGCGGCCGAGCCACTTGGCCGTCTGCCAGCCGCACTCTGTGCAGCGGTAGGACGGGCGGTCCTTCGCGGTCTTCGTACGGGTGGCCATGCACGAACCGTAACGGAGCCCACCGACAGCCTCCGGCGGTTGGCCGGGTTCGAGTGCGCGACCGGGGCTTCGGGGGAGGTGGGCGCCTGTTCACCGTGGGGGTGCTGTGACGTGGGCGGGGTCCTGTCCGCTGTGGCTGATCGCGCAGTTCCCCGCGCCCCTGACGGGGCGCGGTCGCGCCCTGCCCCCGCCTCCCCGACTGCGGGCGGTCGTGCCACTAGGGGCGGCATCGCAACCGCCGAGCCGCGGAACCCGGCCCCGCCCCCGGCGGACGGTGCCCTACAGTCGGCGCCCGATCGTCAGTTCCGCCGGGCGGTACGGGATGTACGCCGCGCCGTCGAGGCCGAGGGCGACGGCGGCGGTCTGGAGGGCGCCCGGGGTCGCGGAGGCGCCCCAGTGGCCCGTGTCGAGGCGGGACTCCACGGCGTGGAGGGCGGCGACCGTCTCGGCGGTGGTGAAGGTGCAGTGGCCCTGGCGTTCGACGTAGGCCTGGCGCAGGAGGGCGGCGTCGCCGGAGGCGCGCACGCGGGCGGCGAAGCGGGACTCCTGTTCGACGGGGACGAGGTCGTCGGCGACGGTGTGGATGTCCAGGAGCGGGACCGCGAGGCCCTGTCCGGCGGAGGAGGTGCGCTCGCCGGCCGCGACGGCGGCCGGGTCGGCGGCGATGTCGGCGTGGGAGGTCAGGTTCCGCAGATCGGCGCGCAGGTTCAGGCCGGCCTTCTTGTACAAAGCCTTGACCACGGGCGCGTGCTGCGAGTTCGCGAGCACGCGCGCGTAGTCGACGCCCTTGTTCCCGGAGTTGTTGCCGCCGAGGGCCTTCTCGACGTGGTAGCGGGCGGGCTCGACGCGGTTGAGGACACCCTGCGCGAGCCACGCGTACTGCTGGGCCTGCTGCGCCTCCCAGTCCCCGTCGGCGGGGCGGTCCTTGCCGGGTGCCCAGGTGGGCAGGTTGAGGTAGGCGGCGGCGAGGGCGATACGGGCGCGGCCCTCGGGGGTCTGCTGCGCGGCGACGACGGCGTCGGTGAGCTGCCGGCCGGTCGCGGCGCCCTCGGCCTCGGAGGCGAAGTCCACCAGCTTCACCGGCGTGTCCGGGAGCAGGAGCCGGGCGATCGTGTATTCGGCGTCGAGCTGGTAGGTGTGCAGGTCGTTGGCGCCGGCCACGAGACCGCACAGGCCCAGGGCGCCGTCGATCCCGCCGGCGCCGGAGCGGGCGAGCTGAGCGTTGACGAGCCCGCCCATGGACTGGCCCATGGCGAGGGTGCGGGTGGGTTCGCCGATCTTCTCGGTGACCGCCGCGATGGTGGCGACCTGGTCGCGCGCGGCGCTCTCCAGGGCCCAGAGGGTCTCGCTCACGTCGTAGGAGGAGCCGGTGAGCGCGTAGCCCTCTTCGAGGAGCCGCAGGCGTACGGCCTCGCGGGGGGCGTTCTGGGGTGCGGTGCCGCCGAAGCCGTGGCTGAAGACGATCAGGGTGCCGTTCCAGTTCTCCGGGACGTCCGCGATCCAGGCGGCCCCGTCCGGGAGGATGCCGGTGAGGCGTTCGACGGAGGGCGCGGCCGTCTGCGCGGTGGCCGTCGGGACGGAGGCGCCGGTCAGCGAGAGGACGACGGCGGCGGCCAGGGCGGAGAGCGCGCGGGCGGGGGACGGGCGGCGGGTGCGTGCGGTCATGAGAGTGGGGCTCCTGACTCGGCGTACCTGAAGGTAACTTGGACTCCTGGGAATGTAGGCGGATCCGTGGCCGTGGTCAATAAAGTGCACAACATTGGCCGAGAGGCGCCGGAGGCCGGGATTCCTGTCCCCTTATGAGGGATCGTTTCACCCGTACGGAGTAAATGTGCCGAAGGGGCGAGAAGGTGCCGCTTCCGGGCGCCTACCGTCCATGAATGATGAGCATCAGTCCGGAAACCTCGACCCGCACCACCGGCGCACACCGGGCGCACCGCGAGGCGCGCGATCGGGCGGCGGCGCGCGCGGTGGCGCAGCGCCCGCCGGCTCGCTACGAGCCCTACCTGGACGGCCTGTTCACCTACTGCATGTCCGTGCTGTGCGACCACGACGCGGCCACCGCCGCGCTCGCCGACGTACTCGCGCTCGCCGAGCGTCGCCGGGGACCGGACGCCGCCGACGACCGCCGGGCCTGGCTGTACGCGCTGGCGCGGTGGTCCTGTCTGCGCAAGCTCGCCGAGGTCCGGCAGAAGCGTCCGGAGAAACGGCCGGGCACGCACGCCCCCGGGCGCCCGCCCGCGCACGGCGGGGGGACCGACAAACCGCGCGCCGCGAAGACCACAGTCAGATCCACCGCCCTCCCCGAGGACGAGGAGCGGCGGCGCGGCCACGAACTCGCCCTGCTCGCCTGGCCGGAGGCCGCCGGCACCACGCCCGAGCAGCGCGAGGCGCTGGAGCTGGCCGTGCGCCACCAGCTCACCGCCCACGAGGTCGCCGACGTCCTGGGGCTGGACCCGGCCGCCGCGCGGGAGTTGCTCGCCTCCGCCGCCTGCGAGGTGGAGCGCACCCGGGCGGCCCTCGCCGTCGTCGAGACCGGCGCCTGTCCGAGCGTCGCCCTGCTCGCCGGTGATCATCAGTTCGTCCTGAGCGCCACCCTCCGCCGCGAACTCGTCCGGCACGTGGACGACTGCCCCGTCTGCCGCCGCGCCGCCGAGCGCGCCGTCCCCGGCCGCTGGCCCGGCACCACCGTCACCCCCGCCGCGCTCCCGGTACTCGAAGCCCCGCGCGCCGCCCTGGGGCCGGCGATGGCGCACCTCACACGCGCGCGTGGCCGCGCCCCGCGCTTCGACCGGCGGGGCTTCCCCATGGACCCGAGGGACCGCGCGGCCCGCCGGGACCGGCTGCGCGCGCGTGCCGTCACGACGACCGTCGTGGCCACCGTGGTCGCCGCGCCCGTCTTCGCCCTCTGGGCCGCCTACCGTGGCGCCCCCCTCATCGGCGAAGGCGGCGACGGCCGTTCGGTCAGCGCGGGCGAGGAACAGGGCGACGGCGACGGGACCGTGGGCGTCGGCAGTGGCGACGCGTACGAGAACGCGGGCAACGCCCGGACCAGGCCCGGCGCACGCCCCGGCCGGGGCAAGCACGCGGCGGACGACGTGTCCGTGGAGGTCACCCAGGGCAAGGGGCGGGACGCGCTCTCCGTCTCGGCCGCGAACGACGGCGACACCACCCTCATCACCCTGAGGGCCACCGGCGACTCACCCGTCCGCTGGACCGCCCGAACCGGCGCCGACTGGCTCTACCTCAGCCAGTCCTCGGGCACCCTGGAACCCGGCGAGTCCCTGACGATCAAGGTGTACGTCGACCAGCTGAGCGAACCCGCCGGGTACTGGACGGCACAGGTGTCGCTCGCCCCCTCGGGCGCCGTGGTGACCATCGAGGGCCACGGACCGGTGCCGGCGCCCCCGGTCGACTCAGGGCCGACCCCACCGGCCCCGGACCCGGGACCGCCGAGACCCACCGCCCCGCCCCCGGCACCCGACCCGGACCCCACACCCACCGGCCCGGCCCAGCCCGAGCCGACCCCGACCCCCACCGACCAGGCCCCCACGGACCCACCCGGCGGCCCGACCCCACCACCGAGCGACGGCGGAGGAGACCCCCCGCCGGCCTCGTAGACACGGCGGGGAGGGAATCGGGAAAACCGGGAAACCTTCGGTTCGTCTACGGGCGCACCTCTACGGGCGCACCTGCTCGGCCGGATCCACCGGATCCGCCGGATGCGGAGCCACCAGCGGCAGCCGGGACGCCAGCCGCTGCTCGCACACCTCGACCAGCCGGTCGTACCCCGCCTTGCCCATCAGCTCGATCAGCTCCGGCCGGTACGAGACGTACACCGGGTCGCCCGCGCCGTGCGCCGAGGTCGCCGAGGTGCACCACCAGTGCAGGTCGTGGCCGCCCGGACCCCAGCCGCGGCGGTCGTACTCACCGATCGACACCTGGAGCACCCGAGTGTCGTCGGGCCGGTCGATCCAGTCGTACGTGCGCCGGATCGGCAGCTGCCAGCAGACGTCCGGCTTCGTCTCCAGCGGCTCGCGGCCCTCCTGGAGCGCCAGGATGTGCAGCGAGCAGCCCGCGCCGCCCGAGAAGCCCGGACGGTTCTGGAAGATGCACGAGCCCTGGTAGGGGCGGGTCTGGCGGTCGCCGTCCTCGTCCTTGGAGACCCAGCCGGTCTGAGTGCCCACATCGTGGAACTGCCAGATTTCCGGCGTGAGCCTCGCCACATGTCCGGCGACGCGCTTCTCGTCGTCCTCGTCGGAGAAGTGGGCGCCCAGACTGCAGCACCCGTCGGCCGCGCGGCCCGCCTGGATGCCCTGGCAGCCGCTGCCGAAGACGCAGTTCCAGCGCGAGGTCAGCCAGGTCAGATCGCAGCGGAAGACCTGCTCGTCGTCCGCCGGATCAGGGAACTCCACCCACGCGCGCGCGAAATCGAGACCTTTCTCGTCCGGCGCGGTGGACTTCGCCGATTCATTCTTCGTCGACTTGGGCGGCTTGGCCGCCGCCTTCACACGCGAAGAGCCGCCGGCCGGGGCCGCTCCCGCTGCCGACTTGTCAGCCTTTGCCTTTTTCGTCTTGGGCACCCGTCCAGGGTACGGCGCCCGAGACGACATCGAGGACGGTGCACGGCTCCGCTGGCAGTAGCGTTCCGCCCATGAGACTCGGTGTCCTCGACGTGGGATCGAACACGGTGCATCTGCTGGTGGTGGACGCACACCCGGGCGCGCGCCCCCTGCCCGCGCACTCGCACAAGGTGGAACTACGCCTTGCCCAACTCCTCGACGAGGCCGGGGCCATCGACTCCGAAGGGGTCGACAAACTCATAGCCGTCGTCCACGAGGCGCTCCAGGCCGCCGAGGACAAGGGCGTCGAGGAACTGCTCCCGTTCGCCACCTCCGCAGTGCGCGAGGCCAGCAACGCCGACGACGTCCTCGCGCGTGTCAAGGACGAGACCGGCGTCGAGCTGCAGGTCCTCACCGGCGCGGAGGAGGCCCGGCTGACCTTCCTCGCCGTCCGCCGCTGGTTCGGCTGGTCCGCCGGCAAGCTCCTCGTCCTCGACATCGGCGGCGGCTCCCTGGAGATCGCCTACGGCATAGACGAGGAGCCCGACGCCGCCGCCTCGCTGCCGCTGGGCGCCGGGCGCCTCACCGCCGGCTGGCTCCCCGGCGATCCGCCCACCCCCGACGACATCCGAGCCCTGCGCCGCCATGTCCGGGCCCAGATCGCCCGTACGGTCGGGGAGTTCAGCCGGTTCGGGGCGCCCGACCATGTCGTCGCCACCTCCAAGACCTTCCGGCAGCTCGCCCGTATCGGCGGCGCCGCCCGCTCCGCGGAGGGGCTCTACGTCCAGCGCGACCTCAAGCGCGGCGCGCTCGAAACGTGGGTCCCCAAGCTCGCCGGCATGACCACGGCCCAGCGTGCCGCGCTCCCCGGCGTCTCCGAGGGCCGCGCCAACCAGCTTCTCGCCGGGGCGTTGGTCGCCGAGGCGGCGATGGATCTGTTCCAGGTGGAGACGCTGGAGATCTGCCCCTGGGCCCTTCGGGAGGGCGTGATCCTGCGGCGGCTGGATCACATGGGGACGGCGTAGGGCGTAGGCCGGGAGGGGTGTGTTGTCGGGCGCGGCTCCGGTGGGGCTTCTCGCGCAGTTCCCCGCGCCCCTAAGGGCCTACGGCCCTTTCGGGCCGAAAAGCGAAGCGGGCCGCAGGCCCTGCTTTGCTTTTCAGGGGCGCGGGGAACTGCGCGACCAGCCCCCACGCACCCGCGCCCGCCGACGCACAGGCACCCCGACGGCGCCTGGGCAATCCGCCCCCCACCCCCGGCCGACTCCCGCCCCCCGGCCCACCCCACCCGGCCCACCCCGTTAGGCTGTCCCGCGTGGCAGACGTCGTGCGGATCCCGGATGCGAAGGTCGCCCTGTCCACGGCCTCCGTGTACCCGGAGTCGACGGCCACGGCCTTCGAGATCGCCGCGCGCCTGGGCTACGACGGTGTGGAGGTCATGGTCTGGACCGACCCGGTCAGTCAGGACCTGGAGGCCCTGCGCCGCCTCTCCGACTACCACCAGATCCCGATCCTCGCCGTACACGCCCCCTGCCTGCTGATCACCCAGCGGGTGTGGTCCACCGACCCCTGGGTCAAGCTCCAGCGCGCCCAGGCCGCCGCCGAGAAGCTCGGCGCGAGCACGGTCGTCGTCCACCCCCCGTTCCGCTGGCAGCGCCAGTACGCGCGCGACTTCGTCACCGGGATCTGGCGGATGGCGAACGAGACGGACGTCCGGTTCGCCGTCGAGAACATGTACCCCTGGCGCTACCGCGACCGCGAGATGCTCGCCTACGCCCCCGACTGGGACGTGACGAAGGACGACTACCGGCACTTCACGATCGACCTCAGCCACTCCGCGACCTCCCGCACCGACGCCCTGGAGATGGTCGACCGCATGGGCGACCGCCTCGGGCATGTGCACATGGCGGACGGCAAGGGCTCCGCCAAGGACGAGCACCTCGTCCCGGGCCGCGGCAGCCAGCCCTGCGCCGAACTGCTGGAACGTCTCGCCCGGACCGGTTTCGACGGCCACGTCGTGATCGAGGTCAACACCCGCCGCGCCATGTCCGCCGCCGAGCGCGAGGCCGACCTGGCGGAGGCCCTCGCCTTCACCCGGCTGCACCTCGCCTCCCCCGTGCGGGTCCCCCGGCCGTGACCTCGGCCACCCCCCGCCGCCGGGGCCGGCCCTCCCGTACGGAATCGGCCGACACCCCCGCCACCCGCGACCGCATCCTCACCGCGGCCCGCGAGGAGTTCTCCGAGCGGGGCTACGACAAGACGTCCGTACGCGGCATCGCCAAGGCCGCCGGAGTGGACTCGGCGCTCGTGCACCACTACTTCGGGACGAAGGAGCAGGTGTTCGAAGCGGCCGTCACCCTCTCCTTCGCCCCGGCCATGGAGGCTCCCCGGACGGTCGAGGAAGGCCCCCTCGACGGCGTCGGGGAGCGGCTCACCCGGTTCGTCTTCGGCATCTGGGAGAACCCGGCGACCCGTACGCCCCTGCTCGCGATCGTCCGCTCCGCCGTGAACAACGAGGCCGCCGCCGCCGTCTTCCGCCGCATCATCGCCACCCAGGTCCTCCGCCGCATCGCCGACCGCCTGGAGGTCCCGGACGCGGAGCTGCGCGCCGAGCTGGCGGCGGCGCAACTGGTGGGCATCGCGATGCTGCGGTACGTCATCAAGGTCGAGCCGTTGGCGTCGGCGGACCCGGAGCGAATCATCGAGAGGGTGGCCCCCGTGGTGCAGGCCCACCTCACCGGGCCTGGTCTTTAGGGGCGGGGAACTGCGCGACAAGCCCCACCGACCCGCAGCCGAAAACCGAGACAGTCATCCCGCATTCCGGACAACCTGTCCAACCCTTGGCGCAACGGGCGTACGCTCGACTCAGTCACAAGTCTCTGATCGCAGTCTCTGAAGGAGCGCCCGCGATGCCCGAGCTGAGGTCCCGCACAGTCACCCACGGCCGCAACATGGCGGGCGCCCGCGCCCTTATGCGGGCCTCCGGTGTACCGGGCGCGGACATCGGCCGCAAGCCGATCATCGCGGTGGCGAACAGCTTCACCGAGTTCGTGCCGGGTCACACCCACCTCCAGCCGGTGGGCCGGATCGTCAGTGAGGCGATCCGTGAGGCCGGCGGCATCCCGCGTGAGTTCAACACGATCGCCGTCGACGACGGCATCGCGATGGGCCATGGCGGCATGCTGTACAGCCTGCCGTCCCGCGACCTGATCGCGGACAGTGTGGAGTACATGGTCGAGGCGCACTGCGCGGACGCCCTGATCTGTATCTCCAACTGCGACAAGATCACTCCGGGCATGCTGAACGCGGCCCTGCGGCTGAACATCCCGACGGTGTTCGTCTCCGGTGGCCCGATGGAGTCCGGCCGGGCCACGCTGGTCGACGGCACGGTCCGCACGCTCGACCTGGTCGACGCGATCTCCGACGCGGTGAACGACAAGATCTCGGACGAGGACATCCTCCGGATCGAGGAGAACGCCTGTCCGACCTGCGGTTCCTGTTCGGGGATGTTCACCGCCAACTCGATGAACTGTCTGACCGAGGCGATCGGCCTGTCCCTGCCGGGCAACGGCTCGACCCTCGCCACCCACACCGCCCGCAAGGCGCTGTACGAGGACGCGGCCCGCACGGTCATGGACATCACCCGCCGTTACTACGAGCAGGACGACGAGACGGTCCTGCCGCGTGCCGTCGCCTCGTTCGCGGCGTTCGAGAACGCCATGGCCCTGGACATCGCCATGGGCGGTTCCACCAACACGATCCTGCACCTGCTGGCCGCGGCCCAGGAGGCGGGCGTCCCCTTCGGCCTCGACGAGATCAACGCGGTCTCGCGCCGGGTGCCGTGCCTGGCGAAGGTCGCGCCGAACGTCGCCAAGGACCGCACGTACTACATGGAGGACGTGCACCGCGCGGGCGGTATCCCGGCCCTGCTGGGCGAGCTGCACCGTGCGGGTCTGCTGAACGAGGACGTGTACTCCGTCCACAGCCCGTCCCTCGCCGACTGGCTGAAGACCTGGGACGTGCGCGGCGGCTCCCCGTCCCCGAAGGCCGTCGAGCTGTGGCACGCGGCGCCCGGCTGCGTCCGCTCCGCCGAGGCCTTCTCCACCTCCGAGCGCTGGGAGGCCCTGGACGAGGACGCCGAGGGCGGCTGCATCCGCTCCGCCGAGCACGCCTACTCCAAGGACGGCGGCCTCGCGGTGCTGAAGGGCAATCTCGCGGTCGACGGCTGTGTGGTGAAGACGGCCGGTGTCGACGAGTCGATCTGGACGTTCGAGGGCCCGGCGGTCGTCTGCGAGTCGCAGGAGGAGGCCGTCCAGAAGATCCTCATGAAGGAGATCACCGACGGCGACGTCGTCGTCATCCGCTACGAGGGCCCCAAGGGCGGCCCCGGTATGCAGGAGATGCTCTACCCGACCTCGTACCTCAAGGGCCGTGGCCTGGGCAAGACCTGCGCGCTGATCACCGACGGCCGCTTCTCCGGCGGCACCTCCGGCCTGTCCATCGGCCACGCCTCGCCCGAGGCGGCCGCCGGCGGCACGATCGCCCTCGTCGAGGACGGCGACCGCATCCGTATCGACATCCCGAACCGTTCGATCGAGCTGCTGGTCGACGACGCCGAACTGGCCCGCCGCGAGGCCGCCCTCAACGGCGTCTACGCCCCGAAGAACCGGGAACGCAAGGTGTCCGCCGCGCTGCGCGCCTACGCCGCGATGGCCACCAGCGCCGACAAGGGCGCGGTGCGCGACGTCAGCAAGCTGGGCTGAGGCGTCTAAGGGGCGCTGAGGCGTCTAAGGGTCGAGGGCCGAGGCCGGAGGGCCGACGATCGTAGAGGGCCGTTCCCCTGGGCGCGGCCCTCAGTCGTGCGGTGCTGCGCGGTGCGGTCGGCCGATCGCGTGCCGTGGTCGCGCGCGCCATGTCACCAGCTCGCCGGATCGCTCCCGTCCAGCCCGAGCACGGTCCCGTCGAGCGCGCCCGCGCAGACGCGGCCGTCGATGACCACGGGCTCGGGCAGTGAGGCGGTGATCACGTCCGAGTCCCCGAGCCGCGACGGCGTGTCCCCGCTGATCCGGCCCTTCCGTACGTCCACCGCGAGCAGCCGCCCGTCGGACGAGGTGAAGTACACATGCCGGTCGTCGGCCACCGGCGCCGAACTCCGTGCGACCCCCGTCTCGGTCCGCCACAACTGCTTGCGGGCCGCCATGTCGACGGCCGCGAGCGAACCCCCCGAGCTGCTCGTCAGGTACACGACCTCACCCCGCACGACCGCGCGGGCCTGTTCGAGCCGCACGGGCAGCGCGACCCGGACCGTCTTCCCGCTCTCGGGGTCGTACCGGACCACGCCGACCGTGTCGGGATAGGTGCCGCCGATCTCGGCGAGGTAGAGGGCGCCGCCCTGGGCCCCCACCGGCTTCAGCTGCCCGTCGAGCCGGGCGTCCCACCGCACGTCGCCCGTGTCCGGGTCCACCGCGGTGATCCGCGTCCGCGCCCCCGCGCCCTGGCCCGTGACGCTCGCCACGTACGCCGACCGGTCGCCGTCGAACGCCGTGAAATACGCCTCCGGCTGCCCCGGGATCCGACGGCTCCACTTCGTGTCACCGGTGGCACTGTCCAGGCCCGTCACCGTCCCGTCGGCGGCGGTCAGCAGCAGCATGCCGCCCACATACCGCCTGCCGCTGTACGACGAGACGTCCCGCTCCCACCGCACCTCGCCGGTGTCCGCGTCGAGCGCCTGCACCCGCCGGTTCTGGTCCGTCAGCACGTGCACCAGCCCGCCCGACTCGACGGGCGGATCACCCGCGCCGATCGCACCCACCCCGTCGACGGTGTGCCGCCACAGCACCTTGCCGTCCGCCGGATCCAGCGCGGAGACCAGCCCCGGCTGCAGACACAACAGCTTCCCCGCCCCGTACGAGCACTGCGGCGCGCTCTTGTTCTTCGCCGCCGGCTTCGTCGCCCAGGCTTCAAGGGCAGGCGCGGCGGCCGCGGCACCACTGGCCCGCGGCGTGGCCGTACCCCCGTCCCCCGACGCACCGTCGCCCCCGAGCGCCCGCACCGAGGCGAACCCACCCCCGGCGACGAGCACCAACGAGGCGGCGACCAGCACGGCCCGCTTCCCGGCCCGGCCGCCGTACCGGCCCGCACGCTCGGTGTCACTCCGCCCGCCGGCGCCGGCGCCGGCGCCCGTGCCCGTGCCTGTGTCCTGGCCCGCTCCCGTGCCGCCGCCCGCTTCTGTACCCGCACCCGTATCCGTATTCGGACCCGCACCCGTACTCGCACCGGGGCTCTTGCCCCCGCCCGTGTCCTCGCCCGTGCCCTTGTCGGAGGCTCGGCCGGCGGAGACCGCCCACCCCGCTCTCTCCCCCTCCCGCTGGGTCGGTATGAAGCTCTGGGTGTCGTACGAGGCGGCCACGGACCGGAGTTCGCGCATCAGCTCGTCCGCCGTGGGCCGGTCCTCGGGCTCCTTGGCGAGGCAGGCGCGGACGAGCGGCGCGAGGTTCTCGGGTACGGCGGTGAGGTCCGGCTCGTCGTGGACGACCTGGTAGGCGACGACGTAGGGGCTGTCGGAGTCGAAGGGCCCGCGCCCGGTGGCCGCGTGTACGGTCACCGAGCCGAGGGCGAAGATGTCGGCGGCGGGCCCGACCTCCCGGGGCCGCCGGAACTGCTCGGGCGCCATGAACGGCGGCGTGCCGATCAACTTCCCTGTCTCGGTGCGCAGTTCACTGTCCTTCGGCCGGGAGATACCGAAGTCGATGACCTTGGGCCCGTCCTCGGCGAGGAGGACGTTGCTGGGCTTGAGATCCCGGTGCACCACACCGGCGCGATGGATGTCGCGCAGGGCCTCCGCGAGCCCGGCCATGAGCCGCCGCAACTGCCCCGGGGGCATGGGCCCGTTCCGCTTGACGTACTCGGCGAGGGTCGGGCCGGGGATGAAAAGGGTGGCCATCCAGGGCCGGGGGCTGTCGGTGTCGGCGTCGACGACCGGCGCGGTGAAGGCACCGCTGACCTGCCGGGCGGCCGCGACCTCCTGCCGGAACCGTCCTCTGAACTCGGGGTCCTTGGCGAACTCGGCGTGCACGACCTTCACCGCGAGCCGTAGCCCCGAGGTCGAGGTGGCGAGATGGACGACGCCCATGCCACCGGAACCCAGACACGACTCCAGACGGTACTGACCGGCGTACTCGGGAAGTTCCGCTTCCGCTCCCGACCCGGTGCCCCGATACGGTGCCATGGGTCCACCCCCGTGCTGTTTCGGCCGCTCGCGCGACGCTCGGAGCCTAGTCGATGACACGTACGGGACAGAGGCGGCTTGCTGGCCTCCACGTGCGAAAAACGCACAGGTGTGTGTGTCCTGATTCAGGGGTATCAAAGGGTCCCCATGGCTTGCGTGGGGACTAAACGGGGTTTCAAACGGGGGGAGTTCAGCCATGTCTGTCGACCATGTCGAAGAGATCGCGGGGGACGGCGAGGGGGACCAGATCGCCACCGCGGCGGCGGTCACGGCAGCCGTCCGCTACTACTCGGTCGCGCCGGGCATCCGCCTCAACGTCCGCAGCGGCCCGAGCACCAGCTACGGCGTCGTCCGCGTCCTCCCCGAGGGCGCCCGAGTGCCGATCTACTGCCAGACCCCGGGCCAGACCATCTCCGGCCCTTACGGCACCACCAACGTCTGGGACAACATCGACGACGGCCAGTACATCTCCGACGCCTACGTCTACACCGGCAGCGACGGCTACGTGGCCGGCCGCTGCGGCTGACCCGAGCGACGCGCCGCGGTACCGCACGGGTACCGCGGCGAGGGAGACGGAAGCCACCGCCTTAGTCCCGTACGTCGGGCGTCGGGCGTCGGCGTAGGGTCACGCCGCGAGGCCGCCTGACGTCGTCGCGTTGGGCGGCACCGCGAGAGGCCGCCGGGGGTGCCGCCAGGTCTCGCCGGAGACTGTCTGACGTCGCCCTGATGTCGCCGCCGGACCCCCGGTGCCGCCGCGAAGCCGCTCCCGCGCCGGAGCCATAATCGACCCGTGAGCGACGAACCGAAGAACACCCAGCCCGACCAGGGGCGGGGTCAAGGGCAGGACCAGGGGCGGGGGCAGAAGCCGCAAGCACCGCAGGAGCCCCAGGTGCACCAAGCGCCCCAAACGTCACCGCCATCCCAGGCACCCCAGGTGACCCCCACGGGCCCTCAGCCCGAACCCATCCGCTTCTTCGGGACGACCTGGCTGAACCACGACGGCAGTTACACGACACGCCGCGCGGCCGTCACCGCCGGCTCGCTCGCCGCCCTGGTCGCCTCCTGCCTGCTGCTGCGCCTGGCCTACGAGGGCCTGCAACTGGCCGCGGTGGGCGGTTTCGTCAGCATCCTGGTCGTCGTCATGTTCGCCGTCTGCAGCGCCCTGGCCTTCGGCCACACATGGGGTGCCTACACCAAACGCCCCGACCCGGCCCGCCAGTCCTCCCTGCGAGGCCTGCTGACCATCGGCTTCCTGGGCTCCCTGGCCGCCTACTTCCTCCGCTCCCTGAAGGAAGCCCCGGGCGAGTCCCTCCACCGCGAGGAATACACCACGGCCCGCCACCAGTACGACCGCCGCACAGCCAAGCGCACAAGAAACCCAGCGAAGCGGCGCCCCCGCCCCTAGCCTTCGAGCCGGATCGCAGGGGCGCAGCCCCTGCCCTCAAGGGGCGCGGGGAACGGCGCGAGAACCCCCACTCACCCGCAGACGAACGACCCACCCCTCCCTCCCAGGGGGTCAAAGGGGCGCAGCCCCTTGAGGATGGGACGGGTAGGGGCGGCGGGGGCGAACAAACCCCTCCCCACCGACCCCCCACCCAGCCACCATGGCCCCATGACCACTTCACACCCGGACCCCTCCCACACCACCCGAGCCCACTCCTTCAACACCGCCGCAGCCCAGTACGCCGCAAACCGCCCCTCCTACCCACCCACCCTCTTCGACACCATCGAAGCCTTAGCCCCCCACCCCCTCCCCGGCGCACGCACCGTCGACGTAGGCGCCGGCACCGGCATATCCACCACACTCCTCCACACCCGCGGCGCCCACGTCCTCGCCGTGGAACCCGGCGCAGGCATGGCCACCCAGTTCCGCCGCACCCACCCCCACATCCCCCTGATCCGCGGCGACGGCAACGCCCTCCCCCTGGCCACCGCCTCCACCGACTTCCTGACCTACGCCCAGTCCTGGCACTGGACCGACCCCACCCGCTCGGTCCCGGAGGCCCTCCGGGTACTCCGCCCCGGCGGCGCACTGGCCCTCTGGTGGAACACCGACGCCGTCGACGTCCCCTGGATCGCCGACGCCATCACCCGCATCCACCACTTCCTCGGCGTCGACCCCCACACCCCGATCGAGAAGAGCGCCTCCGGCGCCTCCGCCGCGCTCACCGACACCGCAGGCCACCTGGACTTCACCCGCCGCCAGATCCGCTGGAGCCGCAAGGTCTCCCTCGACACCCACCTGGCCAACATCGCCAGCCACTCCGCGTTCCTGGTCCTCGGCGAAGACGCCACCACCGAGTTCCTCACCGAGGAACGAGCCCACCTCCGCAAGCTCTTCCCCACCGAAACCATCGAAGAGACCTACGACGTAGACCTACTACTGGCCATCCGCCCCTGAGCCGCCCGCCCCTGAGTCGCCCCCTCCGGAGCCGCCCCCTCCGGAGGTGCCCCCTCCTGATCCAGCCCCTCTGGAGCCACCCCCTCCTGTCTCCCGCCCCGCCCCTCCCGCTCGTCCTCCCGCCCCACAACCACCCTCGCCCCTGCCTCCCAGGCCTCCAAAGCCACCGCACAGGCATGGTCCACATGCCACAGCCCGCTCAACTCCAGCCGCACACCCCGCTCCCGAGGCACCTTCTCCAACGCGTCCAGCAACTTCGGCAACCGCAAGAACGTGGCGTTCCCGCACACCCGCACCACAACCCCCGCGTCCCCCAGGTCCTCGACCTCCACCCGCACGTGGCTGATGTCCCACGCCGACTTGGCCACGGCCAGCGCGAGCCCCACCAACACGCCCTCGAACAGATCCCAGGCCACGATCGCCAGCGCCGTCACCCCCAGCACCACCGCCTCCCCGCGATCCCGCCCCCGCCACAGCACCCCCAACTCCCGTACGGGGACGAGCCCGCACCCCGCGTGCACCAGCAGCCCGGCCAGCGCCGCGACGGGAATCGCACCGAGCACCCAGGGCAGCAGGGCGGCGAACCCCAGCAGCCACACCCCGTACAGCACCGGCGAGACCTTGGTCCGTCCTCCGGCCCGCCTTCCCCCGCAGAAGGCACCCCCGGCCGCGCCCCGCCCGAACACCGCCGTCATGGGCAGTGCCCCGAGCGCCCCGCACACCACGTTCCCGGCCCCCTGGGCGACCAGCTCCCGGTCGTAGTCGATCCTCGGTCCGTTCCGCAGCCGGTCCACGGCCGTCGCACCGCACAACGACTGGGCGGAAGCGATCAGCGCGAAGGCGAGAACGGTCCCGACCACCCCCGCCTCCGTGAGCTCCCCCAGGTCATCGACCGACGGCACCCGCACGGCCTCCACCAGCCCCCGCACCTCGACCCGCCGCACCCCCAGGTCGAACACCCCGGTCACCAGAGCCGCACCCCCCACGGCCACCAAGGGCGCCGGCACCCAACGTGCCCCCCACCGCCACCGAGGCCACACCACCAGGACGACGACGGTGGCACCCCCGATCGCGAGCGCCACCGGATCGACGGCGCCGGGCAACGCCCCCAGCCCCGAAAGCTTCCCGATCCCCCCACCATCGGGCGCCGTCACATCCCCCATGGCGTACACCTGCCCCGCCACCAGCACCAGCCCGATCCCGGCGAGCATCCCCTGCACCACGGCCACCGACACGGCCCGGAACCACCGCCCCAGCCGCAACGCCCCCAACCCCAGCTGCACCACTCCGGCCCCGACCACCAGCACCCCCAGCGCCGATAACCCGTACGCCCGCACGGCCTCGTACACCAACACGGTCAGCCCCGCCGCCGGCCCGCTCACCCGCAGACGGCTCCCCGGCAGGAACCCGACCACCAGCCCACCGACGATCCCGGTGACCAGCCCCAGCTCCGCCGGCACCCCCGAGGCCACCGCGACCCCGACACACAGAGGCAGCGCCGCCAGGAACACCACGACCGAGGCAGCCAACTCCCCCCGCCACACAGCGGCCCCCGGCCCTCGAAGGAGGGAGCGAGATCGAGTTCGACATGGTTCTGAGCCATTACGCACGAGAGACAGACCTCCGGCAGTCGACGTTCAACAGGAGTGCCCGACGGAAGATGCGCGGTCCCGGAGAGGCGCGGTCCCGGGCCAGGGGACGAACCCGACGGTGATCACGAGAACTCACAACGGGGAGACCGCACACATCACCCGGGCGACATAGCGCGGCCCAAGACCTTTCGAGTGACCACGCTCCGCAACCAATTGTCACCCAAAGCGAGCAACCGCCACACCCCCTCCCGGTGATCACCGCCCGCAGCAGAAGCGCACACCCCCGGAATCCCCACCTCCGATCACCCCACCGAGCGCCCGCGCCCCTTCACGCTCCGCCCCCGCTCTTTCGCACTCCACTCCCGCCCTTCACGCGCCCCTCGCGCCTCCCCGCACCGAACCCAAGACACCGCCCCGCGCCGAACCCGCAACGCGGAACCGCACCGAACCCGCGCGGCCCCCCTCCCTTGACGTCCCACCCACCCTGCGCAATATTCATCACATGATGAATTATTCTCCGAGCGGGTCCCCACCCCAACCCCCCACCCCCGTGGCCGCCACGCCGCTCCCCGCCGTCCACGCCCAGGACCTCACCGTCACCCGAGGCCCCCGCACGGTCCTCCGCGACCTGGGCTTCGCCGTCCCCCAGGGCCAGATCACCGGTCTCCTCGGCCCCTCCGGCTGCGGAAAATCCACCCTGATGCGAGCGATCGTCGGAACCCAGGCCAAGGTCACCGGCACCCTGAACGTCCTCGGCCACCCCGCAGGCGACGCGAGCCTCCGCTCCCGCATCGGCTACGTGACCCAGGCCCCCTCCGTCTACGACGACCTGACGGTCCGCCAGAACCTCGCCTACTTCGCCGCGATCCTCGACCCCGGCCGCGCCGCAGCCGACCGCCGCCACGAGAACGTCACCCGGGCCATCGCCGACGTCGACCTCACCACCCACGCCGACGCCCTCGCCGGCAACCTCTCCGGCGGCCAGCGCAGCCGCGTCTCCCTGGCCGTGGCCCTCCTCGGCACCCCCGAACTCCTGGTCCTCGACGAACCCACCGTCGGCCTGGACCCCGTCCTCCGCCGCGAACTCTGGACCCTCTTCCACACCATCGCCGCCGAGCGCAGGGCCACCCTCCTCATCTCCTCCCATGTCATGGACGAGGCCGAGCGCTGCCACCGCCTCCTCCTCATGCGCGCGGGCGAGATCCTCGCCGACGACACCCCCGAGGCCCTCCGCACCAGCACCCACTCGGACACCGTCGAAGCCGCCTTCCTCCGCCTGGTCGACGAAGCCACCGCGACCACGACCGCAGCCCCGACCGGAGCCGACGCACACCAGAAGGAGCCGGCGCGATGACCACCACGAACACCGACGCGAAGACGAACACGAACACGACCGCGCCCGCTGCCCGCACCGCCCCCACGGCCGCCCGCCCCAGGGCACTCAACTACTCCCGTACGACCGCCACAGCCGCCCGAGTCCTCCGCCAACTCGGCCACGACCCCCGCACGATCGCCCTGCTGCTCCTCATCCCGTGCGTGATGCTGTTCCTGCTGCGCTATGTCTTCGACGGCAACCCACGCGTCTTCGACTCCATCGGCGCCTCACTCCTCGGCATCTTCCCGCTGATCACGATGTTCCTGGTGACCTCGATCGCGACCCTGCGCGAGCGCACCTCCGGCACCCTGGAACGCCTGCTCTCCATGCCCCTCGGCAAGGGGGACCTCATCGCCGGCTACGCCCTGGCCTTCGGCACCCTGGCGATCATCCAGTCCGCCCTCGCCACGGGTCTGGCCGTCTGGTTCCTCGACCTGGATGTCACCGGCTCCCCCTGGCTCCTGCTGATCGTCGCCCTCCTCGACGCCCTGCTGGGCACCGCCCTCGGCCTCTTCGTCTCGGCCTTCGCCTCCTCCGAGTACCAGGCCGTCCAGTTCATGCCGGCCGTGATCTTCCCCCAGCTCCTCCTCTGCGGTCTGTTCACCCCGCGCCCCGACATGCACCCCGCCCTGGAAGCCATCTCCAACGTCCTCCCCATGTCCTACGCGGTCGACGGCATGAACGAGGTCCTCCTCCACACCGATATGACCGCCGACTTCGTACGCGACATCGCGGTCGTCGCCGGCTGCGCCCTCCTGGTCCTGACCCTGGGAGCGGCCACCCTGAGGCGCCGGACCACATAACGCCCACCGGACAGCCACCCACCTGGCACCCGCCCCCCCGGGCGCCCGTCCCCCTCCGATACCCGTCCACCGGACGTCCCGCCCACCGGACACGCCAGCCGAACCCCCACCCCCGGTGCGAGGATGACCCCAGGACGACGCACCCCCCGGAGGCACCCGCACCATGAGCCAGAAAGTCGCAGTCCTCGGCACCGGCAAGATCGGCGAGGCCCTGCTCAGCGGCATGATCCGAGCCGGCTGGGAGCCCGCGGACCTCCTGGTCACCGCCCGCCGCCCCGAACGCGCCGAAGAGCTCCGCACCCGTTACGGCGTCACCCCGGTCACCAACGCCGAGGCCGCGAAGACCGCCGACACGCTCATCCTCACGGTCAAGCCTCAGGACATGGCCACCCTCCTCGACGAACTCGCCCCGCACACCCCCGCCGACCGCCTGGTCGTCAGCGGCGCGGCGGGCATCCCCACCTCCTTCTTCGAGGAGCGCCTGGCCGCAGGCACCCCCGTCGTCCGTGTCATGACGAACACCCCCGCCCTCGTCGACGAGGCCATGTCCGTCATCTCCGCCGGCAGCCACGCGAGCGAGGCCGACCTCGCGCACGCCGAGGAGATCTTCGGCGCCGTCGGCAAGACACTCCGCGTCCCCGAGTCCCAGCAGGACGCCTGCACCGCCCTCTCCGGCTCCGGCCCGGCGTACTTCTTCTACCTGGTCGAAGCCATGACCGACGCGGGCATCCTCCTCGGCCTGCCCCGGGACAAGGCCCACGACCTGATCGTCCAGTCCGCCATCGGCGCGGCCACGATGCTCCGCGACAGCGGCGAACACCCCGTCAAGCTCCGCGAGAACGTCACCTCGCCCGCCGGCACGACGATCAGCGCCATCCGCGAACTTGAGAACCACGGAGTACGCGCCGCACTGATCGCCGCACTGGAGGCCGCCCGCGACCGCAGCCGCGCCCTGGCGTCAGGCAACAGCTGACGCCGCTAGGACACCGCTACTGACGCCGTTACCGACGCAGCTCGCGGTCAGCCGGCCAGCAGGCCGATTGCCCGATACGCCTCATCCACCCTCGGCCGAGCCATCCGTCTGGCCTTCTCCGCACCCAACCGCAGCACCCCCTCCACATACGCAGGATCCGCGCACAACTCCTTGTGCCTCTCCTGTACGGGCCTGAGGAGCTCGACCACGGCCTCTGCGGTGTCCTTCTTCAGTGCTCCGTACGATTCATATACACCGCTCAGGTCCTCGGGGTTCCCACCCTCACACGCCGCGAGGATCTCCAGCAGATTCGCGAGCCCCGGCCGCTCGTCCCGGTCGTAGACGACGTCCCGCCCGCTGTCGGTCACGGCCCGCATGACCTTCTTCCGCACCACATCCGGTTCGTCCAGCAGATAGACGATCCCCGGCCCGACGTCGTCCGTCTTCCCCATCTTCGAAGTCGGCTCCTGCAGGTTCATCACCCGGGCCCCGACCTTCGCAGAGGTGGCCCGAGGCACCACGAACGTGTGCCCGTACCGCTGGTTGAACCGCACCGCCAGATCCCGGGTCAGCTCCACATGCTGCGTCTGGTCGTCCCCCACCGGAACCTCGTCGGTCCCGTAGGCCAGGATGTCCGCCGCCATCAGCACGGGATACGTCAGCAGCGACAGCCGGACGCTCCCACCCCGCTCCCGCTCCCGCGCCGCCTTCTCCTTGTACTGGATCATCCGCCGCATCTCGCCGTCCGTGGCCACGCACTCCAGCAGGTACGACAACCGCGCGTGCTCATCCACATGACTCTGTACGAAGAGCGTGCACAGCTCCGGATCGAGCCCCGACGCCAGCAACAGGCTCGCCGCCTGCCGAGTGAGCCTGCGCACCCGCGCGGGATCGTGGTCCACGGTCAGCGCGTGCAGATCCACGACGCAGAACAACGCATCGGTCCGGTGCTGGTCGACCTCGGCCCACCGGCGCACGGCTCCCAGGTAGTTCCCCAGCGTCAGATGCCCGGTCGGCTTGACCCCGCTGAAGACCCGTGTCATCTCTCCACCTCCTGATCAGAGCCGCCGCCACCGGCCGGCCGACCCTCAGGAGGGAGAAACGAGAACGGCCGCCGAGGCGGCGGCCGTTGTGTACATACGTGAGTACGGCCGCCTTCAGGCGGCCCACCACTGCTGGTGACACGTACGCGTAGTCATGGGGGTCAGGCTACGACTCCAGGGGGTCGGCCGACAGCGAGTTGACACACCCCGAGCCCGTACGTAGTGTTCTCCGGGTTGTCCGACGTGAGCGCCGACTCCGGTCGGTCCCCGGACAGCCATTCCGCAGGTAACCACCAACAATCGACGACCTGTCGTCGTGCCCTTGGCATGTGTATTTGCGAATGAGGAATCCGCGTTCGAAAGGACACGGCCCCCGATTAGCTCGGGAGCCGGGAATCCGCTAAAGTCTCACTCGTCGGAACGGCCCAACAGCCGCAAAGACAAGCCCCGCTGACTGGGAATCAGGCCCGAAAGGATCTGATAGAGTCGGAACCGCCGGAAAGGGAAA
>NZ_JBEOYO010000070.1:0-44072 GCF_040297125.1 Streptomyces sp. NPDC001868
GGAGCGGGATATGCCCCGGCAAGCCGGGGCATAGAGCACGAATTGCGCAAGCGCAATTCAAATTCCGGCGCAAGCGCCGGAATAGAATTCCGTAAACGGAATTCTGAAAGGAATTAAATTCGCGCAAGCGCGAATTGGGGGCACCCGCGCAAGCGCGGTCGCCGGGGCTGGCAGTAAGGGGAGGTGCATCGCGCTCGCGCCTGTGTAGGGCTTGGGATTCCCAGCCAGCACCCCCGCAACGGAGGTGACGGATCGTCGGCCTGACAGGGTGCCGGCCCGCCGCAGTGACGGGCTCCGCTGCGCTCCACCCGAACCCCTCCCCCATCCTCGAAATCGTCCACTCACGTTCACCAATACCCCGCCAACATACCCTATGAACCGTGCGCGCGGGGCGAGATTCAGCCAAGTGTCAGCCTACAGGGGGAAGCTATCGTATGGATGATGCATCACTGGTGTTGACTGTGTAGAGTCTGGGATCAGACACCACCACCCGGCTCGCCACTCACCGCGCCGGACTCTCATTCCTATTACGCGCCGCATTCCGCGAAAAGGAGAACACGGGAATGGCCGTGAAACTGCGTGAACACCAGATTGAGGCCGTAGCCGCCATTGTGCGCGGCCTCGATATCCCGCCGGGCGGCATTCCCTGGAATGGTCTGCGCGGGCAGGTGCACGCCGCGTGCGGAACGGGAAAGACCATCATCGCGGCGGCCTCCGCGAAAAGGATCGTGCTCAAGGGCCGCATTCTCGTAGTGGTGCCGACCCTGGATCTCCTGGCGCAGACCGTGAAGGCGTGGAGCGGCGCCGGGCACAAGGGGCCGGCGGTCATGGTGTGCTCGCCGCTGGACGATCCGGAGCTGTGGCACCTGGGCGTCCGGAGCACCACCAACCCCGTGCAGCTGGCGCTGTGGCACTCGACAGGGCCGGTCACCATCTACGCCACCTACGCGTCGCTGGGCGTGCTCACGGAGGCGTTCGAGGGCGCCTACGGCCAGAAGCTCGCCCCGGTGGACCTGGCGGTGGTCGATGAGGCGCACCGGACGTCCGGCTCGATGGGTAAGGCGTGGGCGGATATCCACGACCAGACGAAGATCCCGGCGCACCGCCGGCTGTACCTGACGGCGACGCCGCGGATCTGGGAGGAGCGGCTGAACCGCGAGGTCGCCGAGGGGGTGCGCGACCCGCTGCCGCGTGAGATGGCGGCCTCCATGGACGACGAGAAGGTCTTCGGGCCTGTCCTGTACAAGCTCTCGCTCGCGTCGGCCGTGTCGCGCAAGTTGCTGGCGCGGTATCAGATCATCGTCCTGGAGCTCCAGGACCCGGTCGTGACGCCCGAGCGGCTGATGGGCGAGGAGCGGCACACCGAGGAGGTCCGCGGGCAGCGCCTGGGCGCCCTCCAGGCCGCGTTGCTGCACACGATGGAGCAGCACAACCTCCAGACCTGCATCACCTTCCACCACCGGACCATAGAGGCCGCGGCGTACGCGGAGGGCCTGGAGCGTGTGGCCAAGCGGCTGCACGCTGACCAGCCGGAGAAGTACCCGGCGGAGATCTGGGCGGACTGGCTGTGCGGCGAGCACGTCCCGGAGCGCCGGCGGGACGTGCTGGGCAAGTTCGGCTCCACCGCCCGGCGGGCCGTGCTCTCGAACTGCCGCGTCCTGGGGGAGGGCGTGGACATCCGGGCCGTGGACTCGGTGGCCCTGCTGGCCCCCAAGGGCGCGCCGCACGACATCGTGCAGGCGATCGGCCGTGCGCTGCGTCAGAAGCCCGGAGAGGGAAAGCTCGCCTCTCTGATCGTGCCGGTATTCCTCCAGCCCGATGAATCGCCGGAGGATATGTTCACCTCGGGTTCGTACCGGCCTTTGGTGAAGGTATTGGAAGGTCTGCGGGCTCACGATGAAGAGGCCGTGGAATTGCTGGCGATCCCGCAGGAGCCTCAGAAGGACGTCGCGCAGCCCTCCGAATACATCGGTGCAGCGCCCGGTGGTAACGAGGAAGAAACCCGTCTGCTGCTCCGTTTTGCGGCTCCGCGTGATCCGGTGATGGTCGCGAACTGGGTCAGCTTCAACGTGATCGATACGGAGCGGCAGGACTGGGCGAGGGGCTGGGCGAAGCTCAAGGAGTTCACGGAGCGTGAGGGCCACGCGCGGGTGCCGTACGAGCACAAGGAGGGCGCGTTCCCGCTGGGGACCTGGGTCGCGGAGCAGCGCCGCGCGTACGGGGCCGGGCAGATGAACGGCCGGCGCGCGGCCCGGCTGGAGAAGCTGGGCATGGCCTGGTCCGCGACCGATGCACGGTTCCAGGAGAACCTGGCGGCGGCCCGCGTGTACTACCAGGAGCACTGGACGCTGTGCGCTCCCCGGTCGGCGGCGGCGCTGGACAAGCCGGTGGGGCAGTGGCTGTCCAACCTGCGTCGTCCCGGCGCGCTGGCCGAACACCCGGAGTGGGAGGCCGCGTTGAAGGCGATCGACGAGGACTGGAACCCGTCGTGGCCAGCTGAATGGCAGCGCCACTATGCCGCGCTGCGCGAGCTGCTGCGTGACGAGGAAGGCCCGGCGGAGGTCCTGCCCGGCTTCACCGTGCACGGCATGGACGTAGGGAAGTGGCTGGCCCGGCAGCGGAAGCCCGAGGCGTGGGCGGCCCTGGCCGACGGGCAGCGCGAGCGCCTGGAGGCCGTCGGCGTCACCCCGCTCGCCGCTCCGGCCCTGGTGGAGCCGGAGGTGTCCGCGGAGCCGTCCATGACACCCGTGAGCGCCTTCGAGAGGGGCGTTGCGGCCCTGGCGCAGTACAAGGCCCGCGAGGGCTCCGTGAAGGTCCCCAGGGGCCACGTAGAGCGGATGGAGGATGGAGCGGAGGTCAAGCTCGGAGTGTGGATCATGAACCAGAAAGGACGCCGAGCCAAACTGACCGCCGACAAACTGCAGGCGCTCGCCGCACTCGGACTCGAATGGGCAGCGGCGTAGTGCCACGGGGTGGGCCGCAAGAGGAAACTCTTGCGGCCCACCCCGTGGTCAAGCTGGGTTGCGGTCTTACGCGGGAGGCAGGCCTGGAAGCACCGTGCCGGTGTACGCGGCGAGCACGCTTCCTAGGGCTCCACTGACGACGGGAGAGTTGAGGATGCCGACGATGGATCCGCCCCAGCGCTGAAGCCTGCTGGGGTCAGGAGAGCCGTTGGCGGCCTCGGTTTCGAGACGCGTGGCGAGCTGAGTGAATTCGAGAGCGTCGTCTTCCGGCAGTTCCAGAGCAGGCGCAGCCTGGCGCAGTGCGCGGGCGAGCATGACGACCGCGGCGGGGTCGATCCCGTCCTTGTTGGTCGTGGCGTTCATGGTGAAGTCACGGCTGTTCGCGGCGATGTTGCCCGTGTTCTCCCCGATGTTGAACGTCGTGTTGCCGATGCTGTTTCGACGCTCGTACGCGCTCACGTCGCCATCGAAGTGCTCCACGCAGTCCTGCCCTTCTGCCGTGATTTCAGCCCGTACGGGCCCTGCGGTCTGACCCGTCTTGATTCCTGTGATCAGTGCCTTGGCATGGAGATAGTCGCTGGCACGGTCGATCTCCTCCGGCGTCAGTCGCCCTCCCTCGTGGAGCGAGTGCGGGGACTGAAGGACGTTCTCCACGACGGGATAGCCCGCGCCATCATTCTTCTGCTCCCACAACCAGGTCAGCAGGCCCTTGCGAGCAGTGACACTGCGCGCTCGGGGATCAGCGCGCCGGCGTTGGCGTTCTTGTACCCATTGCATTCCCCGTGGCGTCAGGTTGGCTGCTGGATCACCCATCGTGGCCCAACGATCGCTCAGCAGGCCCCAGTCCTTGCATGTCAGCAGGAGGCGGAAGGTCTGTTGCTCGTCGAGACCATGCTGTTCGCCGAAGGCGGTGATCGTCACGTACTCCGTCGAATTCGCGGCCGTCTGTTCGTGGACCCACTCCACAAGCGGCTCATGTAGGGCAACAAAGTCGATCGCCATGGACCCGCTCCTTGCTCGGTGCTGCAGAGCCCATAAGCGTAGAAGCACCCACTGACAACAGGAGCCTCATGACGGACGGGCACTGCTCCCCGTCGGCCGACGGGAGGACGCGCATCGCGGGCAGTCAGCGCGGGCTCGGGCTCACCTCCAGCCGTTCCAGAACCGCTACGACCAGGCAATGCGCGACGGCGACGCGGCCCGGTTCGCCGGGATCTGCCAGGGCAAGCACGGCCGCTGAGGACAGATCTGCGTCTTGCCCGACGGTCATGAGGGCGCGATGGAAGCACCGGACCCAGGCCCTACACGCACTGAGGTGCGATGCCCGGGGTTCTGAGCATGCGGCATGTGCGTGTAGGGCCTGGGATCTTGGGGCGCTCCCCCGGTGAACTACGTGGTGGCCGGGGCGGGTTCGGTGAGGCGGTCCAGTTGGGTCGGCGCAGACTGAGAAATCGAGCCGCGCGGTGACGGTATCTGGCGCTACGGTCCAGAAATAACGACCACACGCTGGCAGCCCGCTCTCCGACCGCGAGGCCGGGCTTCCCGTCGACCGAACAGTCCATGAAGGAGTTCCCGAGCACCTGGAACCGGGACTGCGATCATGGGTGCGGGACTCGGTGGTGACGGAGTCCCTTGTCCACCGCCTTCTATCTCCTGGCACTCCGGCTGCCCTGTTTGAGGTAACCGCGGACGATGGCCTCCTGGCCGCTGCGAGGTCGGAGGTAGACGCGCTGCTCCGCTGCCTCGATCTGAAGCCGGTTGAGGAAGCCAACCGTCTCCTCGGTGGCAATACTTATACCGGTTCGGGGCGTCCTGCCGACCAAGAGATGCTTGGGGCCGAAAGGCAACACGATCGCGGTTGAGTCGCCAATCGCAACGTTAAAGGTGGTTCTGGTTTCACTTTGCTGAATCGCCAGGGCCGGGGTGTCGCCCAGGAGGAACTCCCCGGCGGCGGGCACCAGGATCTCCAACCCTGCGCTGCTGATCATCTCCTTCGCCTTGTCGAAGGTGACCTCGATACGCGCCCGGAAGTCCGCACCGTTCTCAAAGTTCTCCAGGTGCGGGCTCAAGATCTGGTCCGCCGCCGCGGCCAGGCCCTGCGGTCCGGAAAGGTGAAGTCCGCTGCGTTGCAGTACCGCAAGGCGCAGCAGGTCGGACTTGTCTGTAAGCAGGGCGGTGCGGTGCTCGGTGTAGACCTTGGCGAAGGTGCGCTCATGGACGTAGCGGTAGTTCAGCGAGCGGACCAGGTGCAGGGCGATCAGGTCCTTCAGAGTCTGCACATGCTGCTCATGCTGGAAGACGTCGCCCCGTTCAACCGCGCGCGCGGCGTCGGGTATCTGTGTCTCGAGCTTGCCCCACACCTGTTCCAGAGAGGCGGAAGCGAAGCGTGCGAAGTACTTGACCTTGCCGCACTCGCGCGGGCTCGCCATCTTGTGCAAACGGTCGGGGTGGTCAAGGTTGAAGGGCACGAGCTTGAGCCCATGACTGCCAAAGGGAGTGGCGAAGCGCTTGAGTAGCACTTTGGAGATCACGTGCTGACCAACCACATGGCGATCGGCCTCGGGCCGGAGTTCCTCGATCCGGGCATCGATCTGCTGCGCCGCCACCAGCCACGGATTGGATGATCCCTCGTTCATACGCCCAGTGTGGCAATCAGGTCCGACAGGCGAGACGCATTTTCCGTCTGCCCTCAGCGCGTGATCGCCCGACAGCCGTAGTCGGCAACCGCGCGACGCCAGGTTCGTCCTTGATTCACGCTCAGCATCGGATCACCTCCGGCGGCTGGCGAGCGATGTAGCGGACTGCCTGCTCAGGGGTCCGCACGCTGTCCGTCAACGGTCGATCGAACTCATCTGGTCCAGGCCGCTCTCGCGCATGATCTGCCGGACGGTGTCATCCAGAGTGCTGGCCGCGCCGATCACGGTCTCCACGGCGTCGGGCAGCAGGTCCATCTCCCGGTACCAGGCGCACAGATGGTCCTCGGTGACGTGCTGGAGGTACTCGGCATCGGATTTCGTCGCGTGCCGGAGCACTGTCTCCTCGAAGGGCACGTGGAGGTAGTAGCACCGTGTGACGCCCTGGTGGGCGCGGACCAGGTCCTGGAGCATCGTGCCGTAGCGGTCGGCGTACAGGATGCCCTCCAGGACGACGTGGAAGCCGTGGTTCAGGGCGTAGCGGGCGGTGAGGTCGATCAGGCCGATGTTGGCGCCGCCGGGCCGGTCGCGTTCGCGCAGCACGATCCGGCGGAGGTTGTCCTGGGCGACGATGGCGAGGTTACGGCCGAACTTCTCGCGCAGGCCCGCCGCGACGGACGACTTGCCCGAGGCGCTGTTGCCTCGGAGCACGATCAGGCGCGTGTCGCTAATCCCCACGGTGCCGTGCGCGGTCTCAGTCACCCGCGGCTCACCTGGATGCGGTTCTCGTGGAAGTGCTCCCAGTCCATGACCAGGCGGAAGCGGCGGTGGGCCTCCAGGCGCTCCGCGTCGGCCGGCTCCTCGCCGCGCTGGACACCGGCGTCGCCGGACTTCACGAGTTCCGCGACAGCGAGCCGGACGTCGTCGACGTCCTGGCTTGTGGCTGCCGCAAACCGGTCCAGGGAGGTGAGGGTCTCTGCCGGTTCACCCAGATCGCCGACCATGAGGTCGATGAGGGTGTCAAGGAGCGGGCCGGTGCGCATCGTCCAGCGGATCCCATCGAGGCGCTCGGTGAGTTCTGGGTCCAGGGGCAGCAGGTCGCCGGGCAGCGGCAGCGCAGCGGGTATCGACCACCGGGTGCCGTCCGGCATCTCCTCACGGCGGGCCAGGCCCCACGTCAGGTACAGCTCGGACAGGCCCCGCACGGTGGTGGGCACCGGGAAGCTGGCGGTCGTCAGCATGGCGCTGAACTGCTCCCAGCGGGCCGCCTCGCATGCCTCACGGCCCTCCGGCGCGGCCTCACGCTGTCCCGGGTCGGCGGCATCGCACTGGAGTGTGTGAAGGCCCTGGGATCTCGGGGGCGTCCGACCGGTCATTTCCTCCAGGAGCCTTGGGGGTTGCGCTCGGGCATGTGGCTAGGGTGAGCGAGTCGGCTGTTCGCTGCTTGGGCGAGCCAGGTGGCCCATCGGTCGATGAACTCGTCCAGGTCCCCGATGACGAGGGGAGTGAACGGCCAGGCCACCTGGTGCATGCCAAGAGTGGGGCTGATAGCGGTACGTGACTCGTGGTGGGGATCGAGTGCGAAAGGCTTCGTGGTCTCCGCGACGGGGCGGAACGGCGTGCTCATGAAGGCCGTCTCGAACCACTGGTACTGGTCCTCCGTCTGCGCGTCGGCGTACCAGAGGGAGTGGCTCCGTCCGCCGTACCCGTGATGGTTGGCGGGGACCTTCAGCGAGAGGGTCGCGGAGGCGATGACGTCGAACGGCACTGGCGTCTCAGTAGTACGCCAGACCTCAGGGGCGGTCTCCCTCGGTCCGGACAGGGTCAGCTGGGCGTCGTTGATACGGACGGTCCACCCTCCCTGCTCGCCCTTGCGGACCTCCGCGCTCGGGGCAGCGTTCGTGAGCGTCGTGAGGAAGCTGTCGGCAATGAAGGCGAAGGAGGTCGTGGCGGCCTCGACCAGGGCCTTGCGGCGGTCGGCCTCGGTGGCATGGGCCGAAGCCCGGCGGTCGGTTTCGGCTTGGCGTGCGACCGCGCCCTGGTTGGCCTCCGCGAGCGCGGCCAGCCCGCCGGAGAGTGCGGCGGCGGGGATCTGGCCCAACCGGGCGAGCACGTTGCCGGCCGCAGGGCGCGCCTCGGGCGCCTTGTAGAGGCATTCCGTGATCAGCGCGGCCAGGAGCGGGGGTGCGGTAGTGAGCGGTGGCGGGGTTCCGTGCAGGTGCTGCTCCTGGTAGTCATGCTCGGCCGGTCCGGTGAAGGGTCTCGTGCCCTCCAAGAGCTCGTAGGCCAGAACGCCCAAGGCGTAGATGTCGGTCGCACCGGTGGCCCGTTGGAACTTCCAGACCTCGGGTGCCATGTACGGCAGGCTTCCCGCGCCCTTGTAGGTGTGCTGGGCGGTGGTCGCTTCGGCGTAGCGGGCGATGCCGAAGTCGGCCAGGCACCAGCGGCCACCGAGCAGCAGGATGTTCTCCGGCTTGAGGTCGCGGTGGACGACCTCGCGGTCCTTGAGGTCGGCGAGTGCTTCGGCGACGTCGGACAGGACGGCGACCGCCTCGTTGAGGGGCAGCTGGCCGTACTCCTGGAGGTGGGCGCGCAGGGACTTCTCGGCGCGGGGCATCACCAGCACCCACTGATCTTCGTGCTCACCGCTGTCGATGGCCGGCACCACGTTGCGGACGCCGTCCAGGTTGGTGAACAGCATCTCGCGCTCGGTACCCGGCGCCTTGGGCACGAGCTTCACCGCTGCCTTGTCGCCGGCGGTGTTCTCCGCCTCGAACACGGCGCCGAAGCCGCCATCCCCGATGCGGGCGCCGACGGCCCATTCCTCATTCAGTACCAGTCTCATGGTGCGCGTTGTCTCCATCGTCAACTGCTGTCCCGTGAGTACGGTTTCGCCCCGATTCTATAGTCTCAGCCCCCGCTGACATCGGTGATCCGTGTTGTCCCGCACGCCCCGAGTCGAGGAGCGGGATGACGCCGTGATCGCCTTGCCCACCGGGCGGGGTCCGTCAGCCAACCGATGGGCCCGGTGACGGTGTGATCGAGGCAAGACCTCAACTCTCCCTCTGAACTGCCCCGTTCACCGCGTGCCCCACCCACACCATGGACATCATGCCGACATGAACCCCGCACTCGCCGTCGACTGGACCCAGACGCGGCACCTCCCCGCCGCCGGACTCGTCCTCGCAGCCCTCGTGCTCGCCGGCGTCATCTGGTCCACCCTCTATGGCCGCGTCAAGTCAGACCGCCGACAAACCGCACGCGCAGCACTCGGCGGCGTTGCCGGCGCCACCATCTTCGTCCTCCTCTTCTGGCAAGGACCCTGGTGGTTCGATGGCCTGCACATCCGCAAGGTCGACCTCCAACCCGCCGACGGCGTAGTCATCACCGGCTTTCGCACAGGACTCGTAGCACTCGCCGCCGGACTCATCGCCAGCGTCACCCTCTACTACACCCATAAGAAACACCAGCTCGAACAACAGCAGTTCGAGCAAGCACAGAAGCAGTTTGCTGAGAACCAGGAGCAGTTCGAGACGACGCTGCGAGAGGCCCAGGAGCGTGATCAGCGGCAGGCCGAATTGACGCGAGAAGGACAAGTCACCGGACGCTACGTCGAGGCGATCAAGCTGCTGGCGGCTGAAGGAACCCACGAAAAGCTGGGCGGCATCTACAGCCTCGAACGGATCATGAACGACTCGGAGAAAGACCGAGGCACCATCGTTGAGGTACTGGCCGCCTACATCCGACAGCGGCTGGACGGAACTGCGCCCGAGAGTAACTCCATCCGGCTCATGGCCGAGGATGCTGCGGCCGCAGAGGAACGAGACGAGGTCATCGACCCCGACCAACCACCCCTACCCCTAGTGCCGCTCCCGGAAGACGTTCGAGCAGCACTCAGTGTCCTCAGCCGCAACTGGACAAAGACGGTTCCTCGCCCAGACCTGCGCAGTCTCGACTTCGCCCACTGGGACGCCAGCGAAGCGCAGCTAAGAGGAGCCCACATGCCGGGCGCCGAACTCTCCGGTGCGCAGCTAGAAGCCGCTTCACTCAACGATGCTGCCCTTCAAGGCGCGATGCTGTTCAGGACCAAGCTGATGAAAGCAGACCTCTCCGGCACCCGCCTCGATGAGGCCACCCTGTCAGAGAGCAACCTTCATAAGGCCCGGCTAGTCGGCGCGACACTCGTCGATGCCAACCTTGATGGCGCCCAGGCGGACGAAGCAGATTTCGAACGCGCTGACCTCACGGACGCCTGCCTCCGTCGCGCTTCGCTGAAAGGAGCAACGTTCCGCTTCGCAACGCTCACCGAGGCACGCCTGAGAGCAGCCCACCTGTGGAATGCCGACCTCACCTCAGCCATCGGCGCAACACTCGAACAGGTATGCGAGGCCTACATCTACAGCAGCACCAAACTGCCCGCAGACATCGCCAATCACCCCTCTGTGCAAGCCCGCATCTTGGAGTGCGAAGAAGCCAAAGCCAACCGCGAGATCCCACCAGCTTGGAAGCCACCGACCTCCACTACCAGCACGGACTGACCCCCGTACCAGGCAGCGGCTCCCGCGCAACGACGAAGGGGCGCGTCGGCGCGGCCAGGTGATTACACCGGGTGTTGCGCATCAGCGCAACACCCGCTGACCTGGGGGTATCAGGCTCCGGTCGGCGAACGATGGACATGGCCTCCATGCTGATCGCCGCATACTGCCAGCGCACCGGCATGGCCGTGGACACCCTCGCGTCGTACCTCCAGACCCGGCAGCAGCGCAGCCGGGCGGCCGGCCCAAGGGATGCGGACCGGCATGAAGTCGCCGGGATGCTCGGCACGCCGCTTCCCCCCGAAGACGACCAGGACGCGCGGAGGCGGTTCTCGTGCGGCCAGGGGTATGCGGAAGGCGGGCTGATGGCTGAGGCCGATGAGCAGCGACTGTTCACCGAGGCGTGTCTGCACGGGCTGCGGGCCCGGCTGTGTGATGACGTCGACGCACTGGACGGCTATCTGCCGCCGCACGTCGCGGAGCTGGCGCGGAAGGTCGCTGGGGTACTGGAGGTGCCGCAGCCGGCACCGGTGTGACGAACGGGGTCGCGGCGTCGTTGGACGGTGCGACCGGGCCCCGGGGATGTCATGGCTGATTCCCCCGGGGTCCGTGGTGTCGCGGCTGCGGGTCAGGGCGCGCGGTCGGCCGTGAGCCACGGACGGTGGAGTCGGAGTCGTTCGTTGAAACGCACCGCCGTCGGCCAGCCCAGCCAAACCCCTCACACGGTGGGTCCTACGGGCTGCTGGCGCTGCGGAATTCCCCCACGGTACGCCGTAGCTCTTGCGCGACCTCGAAACGGTTCAGGCCCTTGGCTCGGGCGTAGCGAGTGACGGCGTCCTGGGCTGCGGCTGCCGCGTCGCACCAGACCCGGCGCTGATGAGTGCGTTCGTCGTGGCGGTCGAGCAGTTGCAGTTTCCGGCGTTCGAGGTCGGCGGCCCGCTGCAGGGCAATCAGGGATGCGGGCAGGCCGGTTCGGCTTGTGCTGGCCCCGGGGTCGGGCGCTGGCACGTCTGCTGAGCCGGGCTCGACCGTTTCGGCCGCTGGTGCGGGCGGCTGGGCGGGAATCAGGGGTGCGACGTGGGTGCCGGCGTAGCTGGGCCGGTCCGGTGTGTGGGTGGGTTCGTACTCGCGGGGGTTGGTGCGGGGCTTTCTTCGTCGGGCGCGGGAAACCGGCCGTCTGGTCGAGGTCGCGGAATATGCGGGGCTGCGGAGCGTAGGACTGCACGGGACTCGTCGGTGAGTGTCACCCGTCGACGGGTTCCCTGGGAGGGGCAGCACGCGTTGATGACGGGGCGGATGCCGGTCGGGGTGGGCCAGTTCACGAAGACCACTCCCTACTGCGGCCAGCCCGGGGACAGAGTCCCTGGCAGGTCGCATTCAAGACGCCTGCCCCCACCACTCGAACACACCGGGTCCCGGCCGCGCCGAATCCCACCAGGCGAGAAAAACCCCGGCCACCTCGTGAGACATAGACAGACATATCGTCCGAATACTGGCAGCCTGTGTGTCCGTCACTCACCACGCTGAGGACCCCACCGCATGGCTCCCGACACGACCCCCGGCGTGCCGAAGACGGCGGTACGGATGAGGCGCCTGTCCATCGTGCTCCTGTTGCTCCAGGTGAGTGAACCTCCCCATTGTGCTCCCGGGCACTGACAACGGGCCCCCAACACAAAGCAGCGCTCCACTGCCCGGCACGCGGCCGGCCCCCACGGTGCGGCCCCCAGTCGGGCCCCGAGGACGTCATGAGTGATCCACGGGGCCCTGAGCGTCTCCGGGCGCGGACTAGTTCTCTTCGGCCGCCGTGGCGGCGAGCCAGCCAGCGGCTTCGGCGTCGGTCAGGAGGAGCGCCTGCGTCTGGTGGGCGGTGCAGTCCTGGACGACGTGGACGCGGCCCGGGTGCGTGCTGGGCTTCGGGGCGGGGCCGTCTATCGGGGCGAGCCGCTGCCAGGTATTGGCTGTGACCCGCGCGAGGATCACGGTGGCGAACTGCTCGCGGGCGGAAGGGGTAAGGCCGCCTCCGTCGGCCCGGCCGTTGTACAGGACGTGGATGCGGGCCTGGCGTCCCTCATGCTGCGCGGGATCGGCATCATCCGCTCCGAGCACACCCTCAAGGACGCGGTCCGCTACGGGCAGCGCCCGACCGCCGAGTTAATCGACGCCTACGACATCCAATCCACCGCGATCCGTAACGAGCTGAATGGATCGTCCTTACGTCGTGTCCGGCAAAGGAGACCACGTTCGGCGGGTACCTCAGCGGTTTTCGGCCGGGGAAACGTACAACGTCAACCCTGGCTTTCCGCATCGCTGGCTGAGCACGTTTGCCCTCGGCAGGACGCCGGACGTCATCCGTTCCCCTGTCCAGGCCCGAAAAGCGGACAGCGTCTCTTGGCTGTTGAGGAACGACCCCAAGTGCGCCGCGACTTCGGCGAAGCCCACTCCCAGCCGTCGCAGCGAAATCTCCACCTTGACGGCGTGCGGCGCAGCGTGGTTCCCCGTCAGGAGAAGGCTTCCCGCAGGCAGCGAGGGCCTCCCCAGCAGTCGCGTCAGGGAGTCGAACCGTTCCCCGGCGCACTCAGTCACCGTCCTCAGGCAGGTGTCCGCCCGCACTGCGAAGTACATCCGCCGCTCCACCGACTTTCTGCCGCATACCAGCCCCGCGAAGACGGGCACGAGCGCGTCGCCGTAGGCCGCGCAGAAGGAGTCCGGCAACCAGTCCCGCGCCCGGATCGGGTCCGCCGCGTCCACCTCCGGGTACACCTTGACCTGCGACAGTCCTTCGTCATCGGCCGCCAGGCCCAGGAAGGCCCCGAAGCGGCGTGGTCCCTGCATGTGGCAGCCGCCCCAACGGAGGAGTACGCGCGTGAACTCCTCTGCCGTCGCACTGGGGAGGCACCGTTTCGCCAGCCGTTCGGCGTCCGTCAGGCTGCGCGCCAGGCGTTCGACAGGCGGGCAATTTCGGTCGTATCCCTCCATCGCGACCCGCAGTGTGCGCGGGGCCTGCGTGTCGAACGACCACTCCACTGGCGGCGCTCCCGGTGCTAGCGTGTTCTCCGTCCAGCCAAGATCGGGCACCGACGCCAGCAACGCGGCGGCGTCAACCGGCCAGCGAATCTGCCACCACCTCCGCCACCTCGTCGCCCACCTCCGGCGTCAGGACGGTGAGCATGCTGACGAGTTCCAGGTGGTCGGCGCTGGTGAACTCGGCACCGGTGAAGACTTCGAGCAGCACCCCGGCCGCCTCGTGCTCGGGCGTCGTGGGATGGGTCGCCAGGTCCAGCAGCACGTCCCACAGCGGCCCGAAGTCGACGTTCCGCGAGACCATCGCGTCCCGGCGGCAGCGGCGCGTCAGTGCGAAGTCGCGGCAGCGCGAGGCGGCAGCGGCGAGCGTGATCGAGGCGGACGCGTGGAGGTCGGTGTGCTTAATCTCCTCGATAAGGTCTTCGGCCTCCGCCAGTCGCGCGGCTGCCTGGGTCGTGTCGCCCGCTCGCCGGAAGGCCGCGGCGGCCTGGCCAACCAGTCCCGCCAGGCGGGCGTCCACCTTGTACCGCTCGAAAGCCATCTCCTCGCGCGACCGCATGTAGCCGCGGAACGCGTCCCAGCCCATGCTGGCCTCACCCTCCATGAACTCGCGGTAGCGGTGAAGTTGCACTGCCTTCTCGAACGCCGGTACGTCGCCGAACTCCGCGCTCGCGACGGCGAGCAGCGCCGCCCGCTCCCTGCCTGCCTCGTGGAACGAGTACACCGCTCTTGGCCTCATCGAGCGGTTCCGGCCCTGCAGCGACTCAACTTCTGTTTCGATCTCAACGTTGATCCTTCGCCCGGCCACCGCGCGCAACGCCCTGAGCCCGGCCTCGTCACCCGTTTCGCGCGCCAGGTGGGCGAGCGCGGGCAGCAGGTGTCCGATCGGCTCGGACCGCCAGCGCCGCAGCGTCTGCACGGTGAGGGGCACCGCCCTGCGCCCCCGCCGCCGCTGCTCGCCCCAGTGCGCCACGGCCTCGGCGAGCGAGGGCCAGGTGCGCTCGGCCAGCGCCATGGCCAGATCGCAGCGTCCTCCGGCGGCGACCTCGAAGAACAGGTCCGGGTCTCGGATGACGACGGCAGCCTCGTCCGGGAGGCCCGCGAAGAGCAGGTGACGGGCGGCCCGCTGGCGAATCTTGGACGGCCACTTGTCGGACTGGTCGGGCGGTGGGTCGCCGCCGAGCGCCTTCACCACGGCGGCGGCATGGGCCCGCGCCTGTTCGCCATCGCCGCGTCTGGCCGCCCCTCGCGCCAGCACCGCCCTGATGACCGGCTCGTGCAGGTCCCGGGCCGTCTCCTGGCGGCTGAGTGCAGGGGCGATCGTGTGCTTCAGCACCGCCGGGTCGCCAGTGTCCAACGCGATGATCGTCTTGCCGGTGACCCGGAAGAACGGGTCCTCCAGCCGTTCGGCGAGCGCCGCACCGGTCGCCAGGGTGCGGGCGCGCTCGTCCCCGTCCTGCCAGGCGGCGATCTCGGAGTAGGCCCGGACCGTCTCCATCGGCGACACCCTTTGCAGCAGGTCGCACACCGACAGCGCTAGGTCGACCTGGGCCAGCTGGCAGCAGGTGCGGACCAGCGCCAGCGCCAGGCCGATCCCGCAGCTTCCGTGGAAGGCGTCGATGTGCTCGCCGACGTAGTCGAACTCGTCCTCCAGGCTGTTGCCCAGCCTGATGATGAGCGGTTCGACGATCTCCAGGGCCTGGTCGCAGTCCCCCTGGTAGGCCAGGTAGTTCGCGTAGTGCAGGCACACCCACATGTCCGGGTCGTCCTGCCACAGCGCCCGGACCACGTGGTCGCCCAGCGAGCGGGCGAACCGGTCCGGGTGGGCGATCGCCGCCAGGGTGTGCGCGTGCAGGAGCGCGGCCGAGGTGGTCCGTATCGAGTGGGGTCCGGTCGTCAGCAGTTGCTTGGCCGCTGCGAGGTCGCCGAGCAGCGCCTTGGCGATCAGGTACGCCTCCGGGACGTCCGGCAGGAGGAAGGAGACGTTGAAGGTGTCGCGCTCGCCAGGCTCCCGGCCGAGCGCCCGGTCGGCTGCCGCCCAGTCCCGTTCGAACACTCGCAGTACTAGGTCGGCCAGCAGCCGGACGTCGCCGAGGCTTACCAACCGTTCCCGCGTCAGCCACGACAGCAGCTCCGACACCGCGCGGGCCCGGCGGTACTCGTCGTCGATCCACAGCGCCGTCAGCACCGCCGCGTACGGCACGGGCCCCATGGCTTGGTGCAGGGCGATCCAGCCGAGCATCGAGTGGTCGGCGAGCCGGCACAGCCGGGCCGCCTCCGTGCGGTCGGCCGCCGGTCCGATCCGTGCGAGCAGCAGCCCGGCCAGCTCGGACCAGCCTTCGGAGAACTTGCCGTCCTCCACCCGGGCCAGCTCGTCCAGACCCTGCCGAAGGCCGTCTGCATCGCCGCGCACCGCCGCGCCGAACGCGATGAGCAGGAGCCACATCAACGAGTCGTCGCGCGTGTAGGTGCGGGCCCTCGCGAGGCCGGCCTCCACCCCGCGCGTGGCCGCCAGTTCTGTCGGCGTCACGGTGTCGGCCCGCGCCCGCTCCTCGCTCAGCCGCAGCGCCAGCACCGCGAGCCTGCCGTGGTCGCGCCGCTCGATCGCCGTCCGCACGCCGAACACGATCGTGGAGAGGGCGAGCGCATGCCCGTCACCGGCCGAGACCAGCCCGGACTGCGCCGCGAGGAAGCTCCCCGACAGCGCCAGCCGGTACACCTCCGCCGTCAGCGCCTCCCGCTCCCCGCGCGTCAGGGACGGGCAGCGCAGCGCGAGCGCGAGGTGGTGGGCGACATTACGCAGGAAGTACTCGTCCTCGCACCTGGCCCAGTTGTCGCCCCAGGCGTCCACGGCGTAGCGGACGATGCGCCGGTGCCCTTCCGCGCAGTCCAGATAGGGGTCGTTGCCGTGGACGAGGAAGTCGCCGAACGAGGGGTGGAACAGCCGCCACAGGCCGTCCGGGCCGACCGCCAGGTACTGGCCCATCAGCCGGAAGAAGTCGTGGATCTCGGTACGTGGCAGGTCGAGGATGTCGGCGAGCTGCGCCGGTGCCAGGCCGTTCTCCTGGGCGGCAGTGACGACCGCCAGGCAGGGCCGGACCCGGTCGCGCCAGTACCTTTCGCCTCCCGCCTGGCCGGGCGGCCGGACCTCCCTGCTCATGAACTGCCGGTACAGGCCGATAAGGCCGGATGGCAGGTCCTGCCCCGCCAGGACGTCGTCGGCGGACCGGCGGCCCTGGCGAAGCTCCTCGGTGACGTGCCGCGCGTAGAGGAAGTTCGCCCCGCTAGCCTCGGAGATGCGCCGCGCGAGCCCGGCGCGGTCCTGCCCGGCCAGCGCCGACAACCGCTCGAACGCGTACTTCCGCACGTCGTCCTGGTCGGGCGGCTCGTCCTCGACCAGGTCCACCACTGGGCCGTGACCGGCCAGCGGCTGGCGCGGGATGCGTGGGTCGGGCCGGGTGGTGACCAGGAACCGCAGCGGCAGGTCCGGCAGGTGGCCGAGGATCAGCCGGGGGATCGTGGTGGCGCTGTCGTAGGCGACCGCCTCGTCCAGGGCGTCCACGACGACCAGCGGCTCGCCGGGCAGCGTCACCTGCTCCAGCGGGCGGCGCACCAGCAGGTCCAGCGCCTCGTCGGCGCTGCTCTTCTGGATGGTGATCCGCACCAGGCTGACCTCGGCCCCCGGCTCCACCACCTGGGCGGTGACCTCGCCGCGCACGATCTGGACCTCGACCGGCGTGCCGGTGAGCTGGGCGTGGATGCGGGTGAGGGCGTGGAGGAACTCCGGCGACCAGGCGGCGAGCGCCTCCGACAGCCTCTCCACGAACCGGACGGGGTCACAGGTCGCGCGCCGTTCGGCCCTGCAGTGGTGGGCGATGAGCCGCACGTCCGGCGGCAGCGCGCCGGACCGCGCGGCCAGGTCGTCCACGAACGCGGTCTTGCCGGTGCCGGGCGACCCGGTCACGGTGAACATCGAGGTGCCGTCCTCCCACCAGGCGGCCAGCCGCTCGCGTAGCCAGCGCCGCCCGATGTAGGGGTCGGTCACGGCCGGTCCCCGAACAGCTCCAGCCCGGTCACGCTCCCGCCGGACTCCACCACCGTGACGTCCTGCCTGATGGTGGCGACCAGGCTCGCCGCGCGGGGGGCGCGGACGCCGGTGAGCCGCCCGCGCACCCGCCGCACCGTCTGCTCGACCTTCGCCTCGGTGACGGCACCGGCGCGGTCCTCGCCGGGGGCGCGGAGCGGTTCGCGCAGCAGCGCTTCGAGGATGTCCCGCAACGCCCCAAAGAGCAGCCGCAGATCGTGCGCGTCCTGCGCCCGGTCGTCGAGCAGGGGCAGGATGCCCTCCCGCAGCACGCGGACGGGTTCGCGGACGGCGTCGATGTCAGCGCGCGGAGACCGGACGGAGGCCGCCGCCAGCCCCAGCGCCGCGCCGCCCGGCACGGTGATCTCGTCGCCCTCGGCCGTCACCACGGCCTGGGCCAGCGCCGCCAGGTCCTCTGCGCCGGACCGCAGCGGAGCCCAGGGGAGTTCCTCCAGCCGCATCAGCCGCTCCTGCCCGAGCCGTCCTCGTAGCCGACCGCCTCGCCGCCCTCTCGGACGGTGTCGATCCGCTGGTCGACGTGCGCGCCACCGCCGGACGGGGGCGCGCCGCGCACGCCGACGACGCGGCCGAGGACCTCGCGCACCCGCTGGGACACCGAGACGTCGCCCGCCGGAGCGGCCGTCTCCCGCGCCGCCCGCCAGACCTCCAGCCCGATCCAGCAGCCGAGCGCGACGGCCAGGCCGCCCGCGACCGTCAGGCTCCAGCGCCCGGTGAGGATGTTGGTGAGCAGACCGACCGTCGCGCCGCAGAGCGTCGAGCCGCCCGCCATGAGGCCGCGTGTCCGGCGCTCGTTCATCGCGACTCCAGGGCCGTGGACGAGGGGAGTTCGATTCTACGCGCGGGGCCGCGAATTTCGGTGGGGAACGCGTGCCCTAACGGCTACCGGCGGGAACGCGTGCCTCGGCGACGACGGCCGGGGCGTCCTGCTGGGGCACTTAGTTAGCGTGCGGGCCATGGAATCCACCCCTATGCCCGAACCGCTGAGGCTGGCGATCCACCACCTGGTCTCCGAGTCGGTCCAGAACTGCCAGGAGGTGCTGCGGTACACCGAGCCCGACCAGGCGCACACATGGAAGCGGATGACGCTGTACCGATCCACTGACACGGCGGACACCATGAACATGGTGACCATGCTGATCGCCGCGTACTGCGAGCGCACCGGCATGGCCCCCGATACGCTGCAGAGCTACCTCCAGGTCGAGCAGCAGGAGATCCGGACCGCCGGCCCCGCAGGACGACGACCGAGCGCACCTGGCGGGCCTGCTGGGCGAGACACTGCCGTACGGGATGGGGCGGGCCCCGCAGAACCGGATGCTGCACGGCCATGGCCAGCGCCAGGCAGAGCAGGCGCAGCGGCCCGAGGGCGACCCACAGAAGCTGTTCACCGAGGCGTGCCTGCACGGGCTGAAGGCGAAACTGTGTGACGACGTCGACGCGCTGGACAGCTACCTGCGTCCACAGGTGGCGCAGTTGGCCCGCAAGGTGGCCGAAGCTCTCGAAGTGCCGGAGCTGGCCACGACGTAACGCCGGGGGCCGCGCCGTCGTTGGACAGCGCGACTCCATAACGTCGGGCCCCGGGGTGCTTGTCCCCCCGGGGCCCGTGGTGGTGCTGGGCGATTACTACATCAGCGCGGCGAGTGCCTGCTCAGCCATCTGGATGCCCTGCGTTGCCGCCATGGTGGTGGCGCTCTCCAGGAGCTTGTCCTTGAGCTGGGTGGCGAACTGGCGCAGGCGGCCCGGCTCGGGGTTGCCGGAGGTCGCCTCGGTGTGGAGGTCCTGGGCGACGCGCTCCAGTTCCACGCGGTCCTCGTCGGACAGACCCAGGATGGGGCTGACCTGACCGACGTACCCGGCGAGCTGGACGAACAGCGTCGGGTCGACGCCGTCGGTGTTGTTCTGCGTGAAGTTCTGCTGCTCGCCGATGATGACGCCCTTGGCGTTCGGCAGATAGGTGTTGTACGTGGTGCCGGGGCGGGGCTGGTTGACGTGGTCCTGCACGCTTCCTCCTGCCAGGGCGCAGCGGGTGCCCTGGGGTGTGATGGCGACCGTGGCCGGGTCGGTGTCGATGTGTTCGATGAGGTTGTGCTCTGCGAGGTAGGCGAGCGCCTGGTGCAGATCGGTCCCGCTGATCTCGGTTCCGGCGAAGTAGGAGCCGGGTGTCGCGAGGAACAGGGCCGGGTTGACGGGTGTCTGGTCGCTGGCGGTGTCGAAGAGCCACCGCAGCAGGGCGTCGATCGTGTGGCGGATCCGGGCGGCGCGGTCCTTCTGCAGGTCCTTCAGTTCGTGCACCGCGACGCGGCCGGCGTCGGTGAGACGGACATGGTTCTGGGGCCCCATGTTGCGGAGGATCTGCACCAGGTCGTGCTGGTCGAGCTGGAGAGCCAGGATGGCCGGGTCCTCGTCCTTCAGCCGGAGCTCTTCGGGGAAGGCGGCGACGTTGATGTACCCGCCCGGGTTCTGCTTCTCGCGATCGTCCAGCCACAGCAGCAGGCGGGCTAGGTAGCCGGTCACCTCACCGGGCACCGGGCTGGAGGTGGCTTCGATCTGTGCGGAGACGCGAGGAGGGTTCCGTCGTTGAGCCCGTTCCAGGCTCTTGTTGGTCTCCTTGACAAGGTTCTTTGCCCACTTGTCGATCTCACGCTTGTTGATGCCGCTGCGGGCCACGTTGCCCTCCTGTCTCAGGTACCTCAGCCAAGGGTACGGAGGGGGTCCGACAACGGGCCTTCCGTTTATCGGGCCTCCGAGGGGGCCCGCCGTGCTGGCGGGCGCCCCTTCGTCGGGGGCCGGGGCCCTGCTCGGGGTTAGCTCTCGGGGTCCTCCGGGTCGGTGAGCCAGTTGACGACGTCGGCGTCGGTCATCAGGACCGCCTGTGTCTCGTGGGTGCTGTCTTGCTGGACGACGTGGAAGCGGCCCGGGTGCGGGTTCTGCTTCTTCGGGGCGGGGCCGGCCATCGGGGCGAGGCACCGCCAGGTATTGGCCGTGAACCGAGACAGGATGACCGTGGCGAACAGCTCGTGGGCCGCGGACGTCCTTGCGAGGGCGGTGGTGTGGGGCCGTCCGTCGAAGATGACGTGGACGCGTGCAGCGCGTCCTGCCCAGAGGGCTTCCTCGAGCGCGGCGATGGCCGGGGACGTCTTCGGGTCGTCCTTCTGCCGGAAGGTCTCCCAGTAGCGGGCGAGCTGGCGCAGCGTGGTGTTGGCCGCGTCGATCGCGACGATCAGGCGCGGTACGTCGTCCAGGTCGCCGTCGAGGTCGACGCGGCGCTCCAGTTCGGCGGCGAGGTGGACCAGGGCGTCGTGGATGCCGGCGATGTTGCCGCGGCGGGTCACCGTCGGCAGGGCCTTCGCCCACAGGTGGGAGATCCGCTTGGGGTCGAGGACCAGGGCGTGGGCGCCCTGGTGGAGGAACTGGGCGGTCAGGGAGCGCAGCATCGTGGTGCTGCCGCCGCCGCTGGCGGTGCAGACCAGTGTCGCCGTACGGGAGCCTGGATGAGGCCCGTACGCGGCTCGTCATGCGGGATGTTCGGGGGCTGGTGCGCGGTCACCCTGATGGGTGGATTGGCCGACGCACATCTTGATCCCGGCCGGTGGTCGCGGGTGAGGATGCGCGCCATGTCTTCGCCCACGCGCCACCACGCCTCATCTGATCGCGGCCATCCTCTCTGCCGTGCGCGCCGGCAAGGACGACGATCTTGGTCGGCTGATCGCCACTTTCGCCAGCAGCGCCGATGCTTCAGCGGCGTTCGCCCGGCCGCGGCGCGTGACTTCGGGACCTCGCTCCAGCGCGTGCTGGAGACCTGCGAGCCCGATGTGGTGGCACCGAGGCGCTTCGACATTCCCCTCGCCGGCCGGCCCGGCGAGGTCGAGGAGCGATGGTGGTGCGGTATGTCCAGCCCCGTTCTTGGGCCGGACGGCACGGTGCAATGGATCATCGCGCGGGCCGACGACGTCACCGAGTTCATGCGTTCCCCCGTCATCCACGAGATCACCCAGCCGCTGAGCAACGAGGCGACAGGAATCGCGGCCCAGGTCTATGCCCGCTCACGTGATCTGGAACGGCTGAACGGCCAGCTGCGCCAGGCGAACGCCCGCGAACGCTGCGCCGTGCCCTACTCAACGATCTGGGGGACGCCGACCAGCCTGCGGGCCGACCGGCGGCCCCGCGCGAGAGCCGGAGCAGGGCGGCTCGGTGAACCCGAGCGCGGCGGGCGCCTGGCCCCACCGCCCCGTGGCGACGCGATCGGCTCGTGGGGTCCACTGCTTCCGTCTGGTCCCGTGCCACGGGGGCTTATGGGAGGTATGCGCCTGAGATGGCAGCAGCTGCGAACGATGTTCCCCAGATCTTCGCCCCCGATCCAGTGCGCCTGTTCTTGATCCGCAGGCGCGTGTAATCACCCAGCGGGTCGGACTTTGTGCCTCCATAGGCCGCTGCGGTCAACGAATTCGGCGGCGGCGTGGAATTGTACGTTGCGTGCTGCGAATTCTTGTCCAGGGCAAGGGCGACGACGGCGCCGTGAAGTCGAGCCGGATAGCCGCTCGGTACGCCCTTCTCATTGCCGGCGGCCGCGACGAGAACTGGGACCTTTTCCCACATACTGCGGCCGTACGCCAGCAGGTAGTCGATGCTCCTACCGAACGCGGAGTCGCAGGCTCCTGAGATCGGACTCGACAGACTGCCGTTGATCAGATCGTACTTTCCGGAGAAGATTGCCCAGATCATCCCGGCGAGCACTTCGTAGGAATGCCCTTCGCAGTTCTCGTTCAGCACCCGGATGGGGTGGATTTCGGCATTCCCGTTGACCGCTCGGATGGCGTGGGCCACCGCAGTACCGTGTCCGTGCCGATCGTCCGCGGCCGTTGTCTGGGGATCCTGTTTGTCGCATCCGACGAAGTCGACCATGGTGGCGGTGTCATGGAGCAGGCCGGTGTCCAGTACCGCGACCCGGGATCCCGCCGCTTTGCTGTCGGCAGGGATGTCCGGGACGCTCTCAACGAGTTGTCTGAGTCTGCCCGGCTCGAACACATCCCGCCGCTTGCCGATAAGGCTGCGCCACGTGTTCAGGACGGCATCATAGCCGTCCGGCTCGGCGGGAGGGGGGTCTTCTCCTGGAAGGTGAGACCCTTTGGCCGCTGCCGTGAACTTGTATCCGGACTCCCACATGAGCTGCGGGAGCGCGGGAATTTCCTGCCTTGAATTTCCTGCCGTCAGTTCGGCCTGCAAGGCCGCTGTGATGTGGATTCCCATCCGCTCCTGATGGTGGACAACGGAGATGTTCGGGATTTTCTCATTGTCGAATTGGCGTTCGGCGTCACGGCTGATCTGCCAGAACTGGACCGGGTCGGGGCGGCTTAGGTCGAACCGGCGCGGCGTCTCCAGCCGCTCCCAGATCTCCATCAACTGCCACATCGCCCGCCGTGGGCCCACCACCGTGGAATACGCCGCGCTGGCATCACACATCGGTACCTCCTGAACGTCACGGTAGGAGCACACCGGCATGCGGGGCGCGTGGGCGTCGGCCAGCCGGACGAGCTGCGGTAGCCGAAGGGCGTACCGGCCCCGACTCTCGAACCATGGCAGAGCGGAGTATTTGGAAGCCGAGCACATGGTCCAAGGCGACGCCCCCGACGGTGACGTACCTGCAGGGCAGACATGCGGTAACCGACGCTGAACTCGCTGGCTGGACGGTCGAGCGCGTCGCTCCGGACGTCGTCACCAGAGTCTCAGGGCCGTGCCCGGTCTGCGGCCACCACACGGGCCAGAGGGTGGAGCGAACGAGTCTGGGAAGAGGCGCGGCAGGAGCACCCGAGGCCCTTTTGAAGAAGGACCGGCTGACGGTGGCGTGTGAATGCACGTGCGGGATCGGCCACCCCGATGGGGCCACCCCGCCGAGTCATTGGCAGAGCTGTGGACGATGGTGGCTGGCCACGGTCAGACTCGCTGCCGATGGTGAAGGCCAAGCCGTGCGTGCTGCCACAGACGATTCGATGCTCGAAGCCGCCCAGGCGGCGCGCAAGGCCATGGCGAACGACGAAAGCACCATTCGCTCCGCAGCGGAGAAGTGGATCGCGGCCATCACCGCCCTCCTGGGGCTCTTCGGCCTGGCGGGACTGGTAGCCGGCAAGGACAGCTTCGTGGGCCTGCCCAAGGGAGTACTGTGGGTTGCGGCCCTCGCGGCGCTCGCGGCGGTAGTCGCTGCGGCCTGCGCCATCGTGCTGGCCAACCGCGCAGCGTACGGGTGGCCCACGGTGGTCGACGTCAGCAACGACGAGGCGCTGGAACGCTGGTACGTCAACCAGCGCACCCTCGTCGAAGAAGCCGCTGGGCGGCTGCGCACTGCAGTCCGCTGCGCGCTGGTGTCCCTGGCGGCCCTGATGGTGGTGGTGGGGTGTAACGCCCTCTGGCCACGAGGAGTTGCCGTCCAGATCACCCGGGTCGACGGTTCGGGAGTCTGCGGCACCCTCATTGACACCAAGACACCCACCGAGCTGCGTATCAAGCGCCCCAATGGCGAGGTCACGTCGGTTCGCGCGGCAACCATCAAGTCCGCTGTGGCCTCTCCCGGCTGCTCGTGATTCCGCCGTCGAGGCGCGACGTATGGTGCTGGGGGCGGAGCGAGTGGGTGCGGCGGGCGCCAGCGGGCTACTGGAGTACCGGTTCAGCCTCGGGGCAGTGCCTAAGCAAGTCGGCGACGAAGATCGGGCAGGGCTGGGCACAAAGCCAGGGCGGGTTACCCCGCGATGGCCACTCACCGTGACGTCGGCATGCCAACAGCTCTGCGGCAACCCTGCCAACCACTTTGCGTCATGACGCGTTGACCACCACACACCGACTCCTTCGGAAGTGTCCCGCGGGTTCTTGGCCGTGGCCGCGCCGGAGGGCGAGGACGCGGTGGACGCGGTATTGCTGGTGGTGTCGGAGCTGTTCACCAACGCGGTGCGGCATGCCGGCGGGGTGACCGGGTTCCGGCTGGAGGCTGGGCCGGGAACGGTGACCGTGGCGGTCCACGACGCCAGCACCGTTTGTCCGCGGATCCATCCCTTGGATGCCACCAGGCCCGTCGGGTTCGGCTGGCATCTGGTGCAGGAGCTGTCGGTGGACGTGCGGGTCGAGGTCCAAGCGACGGGCAAGACGGTGACCGCCGTCGTGTCGTGCCCCACCGGTGTCGTCAACCACGTTGCTGACGGAGGTAGTTGACGCTCGCGTAACCACGTCCGGTGGTGCTGCGTTGGTCTCGGTGACACGCGTGCATCGGAGTGTTCAAGCAATCTTCGGCTCTGCCGACGTTGGGGCTGAGGACCGCATAGGCCCCTCCGGGCTGTCCTGTCATGGCAGGTGGCCCCTGGTCTCCCCCCTCGGAGACCGGGGTATCAGCTGGGCTCGCTGGGTCTCGTTCTGAACGCCGTGGTGCTCTGGACGACGCGGTACATCGACGCGGCCGTCGCCCAGCTCCGCGCCAAGGGCCACGAGATCAAGGACGAGGACGTGGCCCGGTTGTCCCCGCTCAAGCACAAGAACTTGAACGTCCTGGGCCGCTACAGCTTCACCTCCTCCTCGCCAGTCAACGGCTTGCGGCCATTACGCGATCCGGACGCCAGCGATCTCGACGACGATGACGACGGCATCGTCGAGTGAGCCCGGCACAGGGCGGCTTCGCATTCTTGGGTCCGTTGGGTGGTGTGAGCGGGGCCGATACGGGCTTGCCGTCTTCTTCCTCCGTCCTGGGCACCGGGCCGGTGCGTCGGCGGGTCCGGCGGGTTGTGCTGGCGCTGTTTGGCCAGTCGGTTTACGGGTGAGGGAACTGGTGGATCCGTGCCCGGGCGGTGCCCGGGTGCCAAGAAGGGGGAGGACGATGTCCGACACGCACGGTACGGATGGGCAGTGGATGGACCTGGCGGATGCGGTCACGCTGCTGCGGGAGCAGATCGCCGAGGCCCAGAGCCGACTCGCGGACCCCGTGGAGGGCGGCGACAAGGGGGTGTTGTTCACGCTGGGGGAGATCACGGTGGAGCTCGGGCTGGAGCTGACTGGAACCAAGGGTGTCAACGGCGGGCTGAGGTGGAGCGTGATCAGCCTTGGCGGGAAGAAGGAGAGCGGCGCGAAGGACACCCACAAGTTGACGGTGAAGCTAGCCCCGCACCGGCCGGGCGGCGGAGACGTGGACATCAGCGGCGAGGAGTAGCCCTTCCGGGTGCGTACGGGAGGGGGCGACGGGGAGTGGGGGAGTGCTGGTGGAGTTCGACCGCCGGGTACAGATCCGGGTGGACCGGCTGAAGGAGGGGAAGAGGACGAGGGGGTTCGGGTCGGGGTACCTGGTCGCACCGCGCTTGGTGCTGACCGCCGCCCATGTCCTGGACGGCCTGGATCCGGCCGCCGGGGATCCGGTGCGGGTGAGCGTGCCCGATGCCGACGAGCAGGAGTTCTCCGCGACTGTGCGCTGGCAGCGCAAGGACGGCACTGTGGACGCCGCGCTGATCGAAGTCCGGGACGGTCACGGCTGGCAGGTACCGCAGTCCCTCGGTGACCTGCTCACCCGGCCGCCCCAGCGGTACGGCCTGATCATCGGCACCCGCCCCCACCCGGTTACCGCGACGGGCTTCCCCCGCCTGCAGAAAGACGCCGAGGACGGCCGACGCCTGGACGAACAGCTCACCGGCCACATCGCGCCGGGCACGGGCTCCCTGGCCAGCCGCTACGAAATCATGGGCACCGGCCCTACTCCCGGCGTAGGAACATCAGGCGACAGCCAGTGGTCGGGCATGTCGGGAGCCGCCGTCCTGACCGACGACGGCTTCGGCGGTGACCTGCTGTGTGGCGTCGTACGCCGAGACCGCCGCGCCGACGGTGGTACCCGCCTGACCGCCACGACCAGCGCCGGCCTCCTCGCCGACCCCGGCTTCCGCTCCCTCATCACGGAGCACACCGGCAGGGCACCCGTTCTGGAACCCGTGGAACCGGCGTCATTGCTCACCGCCGCCGCACTCGACCGCACCTTTCGTTCCCCCGCCGCGCTGCTGCGCGCGGACACTGAGGCTGTTTCCTTCCACGGTCGCGACGCCGAACTCGCCTACCTGCGTGCCTGGTGCGAGAACAAACCCGACGCTATTTCGATACGGGTCATGACCGGGCCTGGTGGTCAGGGCAAGACCCGCCTCGCCCGCCGCCTCACCGACACCCTCGGCTGGGCGGGCTGGGTCACCGGACACCTGCGCTCCGACCTCACCGACGATCCCGCCATCGACGGCACACCACCCGACTTCACCACCCTCAACACCGCCCTGCCCCTGCTCCTGGTCGTCGACTACGCCGAGACACGCCCCCGCCTGCTCCGCCGCCTCATCACCCACCTGCACCGCTCGCGCCACCGCGTACGGCTGTTGCTGTTGGCCCGCTCCGACGGCGAGTGGCGCACTGGATCCTTCCAGGCCGTCCCCGACGTCCGCGACCTGCTCGAAGAAGCCCTGGTCAGGCCGCTCGGCCCACTCGTCCCCGCCGGCGAATCTGCTCAGGACAGGCGGAGCGCCTTCCGACGGGCCACCAGCGACCTCGCCCGCCTGCTGCCCGAGGTCCCCACCCTGCCCACGCACGACTGGCGGACTCTCGCCACCTCGCTGCAGCCCCCCACAGACCTGAGCGACCCCCGCTACGACAACATCCTCACCTTGCAGATGACCGCCCTGGTCGCTCTCCTTCAGCGCGGACCCAGGCCCGTCGGCGAATCCCCCGGCACACCGCCGGAACGCACACTCCTCAAACACGAGGAACGCTTCTGGGAAGCCAGCGCGAAGACCTCCACGTACAGACTCGACCTGCCCGTTCCCACTCTGGGTGCCGCCGTCGCCGCGGCTGCCCTGTGCGGGGCCGACAGTCGGGACGAAGCCCTGAGCGTCATCACCACCCTGCCCGGCCTGTCCGCACGCGAGACCCCGTCCGTCACGGCCTGGCTGGCCTCCCTGTACCCCGCCGAGAAGAACCGCTACTGGGGGTCCCTGCAACCTGACCGCGTCGCTGAGTACCACGTCTCCCAGACCCTCGAAGACAGCGGCATCGCACTGCCCGCCCTCCTTGCCGCAGGCACCCCCGCCCAACAGACCCAGACGATCACTGTCCTGGCCCGCGCCGCCATCGCCCACTACAACACCAATCGCACCGACGACAGCGAAAACGTCCTCCGTGCCCTCGACACCGCACTCGACTCCACCCCCCTCACCCGCTCCGTCCTCCAGAACACCACGTCTGTGCTCCCTTTCCCGTCCCCGGTCACCGCCCCCCTCGCTCTCCGGCTGTCCACCGCCCTCACCCAGGCCGACCGGCGGCAGGCGAACCGCATCCTGGTGGTCTCCGAACCCGGCGACCTCGGCATTCGTCTGGTGATGCCCAACGAGGCCGAACGCGCCGCCGCTCTGAGTCACCACGGCGCCCGGTTGAGGGCAGTGGGGCGGTGGGAAGAGGCCCTGGCCGCCGCCGAGCAGGCAGTGACCATCTATCGTCCGCTGGCGGCCGAAGACCCCGCTCACGAATCCGAGCTTGCCGCCTCACTGTCCGGCCTCGGAATGCACTTGTCACAAATGGGGCGGCGGGAAGAGGCTCTGGCCGCCGCCGAGCAGGCAATGGTCATCTATCGTCGGCTGGCAGCCGAAGACCTCGCCGCCCACGCACCCGCGCGCGCCGCCACTCTGACCACCCTGGGAATGCACTTGTCGCAGATGGGGCGGCAGGAGGAGGCCTTGGCCGCCATCGGACAGGCCCTGGACATCCAGCAGCGGCTGGCGGCCGACAACCCCACCGACTACGAACCCGTGCTGGCCACATTGCTGTCCACCCTGGGAATGCACTTGTCGCAGGCGGGGCGGCAGGAGGAGGCCTTGGCCGCCATCGGACAGGCCCTGGACATCCAGCAGCGGCTGGCGGCCGACAACCCGACCGCCCACGAAGCGGGGCTTGGCGAAACCCTCTTCAACCTCGGGAAGTACCTATCGCAGGCGGGTCGGCGGGACGAAGCCGTGGCTGCTACCGAGCAGGCAGTGGCCATCTACCAGCGGCTGGCAGTCGGCAACCCAGCCGTCTATGAACCCGACCTCGCCACACTGCTGACCGGCTTCGGCACCTGGCTGTTGGAAACGGAGCGGTGGGAGGAGGCTCTGGCCGCCGCTGAGCAGGCAGTGGACATCTACCACCGGCTGGCGGCCGACAATCCAGCCGACTACGAACCCGACCTCGCCACATTGCTGTCCAGCCTCGGCGGGCATCTGTCGCAAGCGGGACGGCGGGAAGAGGCACTAGCCGCTACGCAACGTGCAGTGGCCGTGTATCACCGGCTGGCGGCCTACTACCCGCTCGCCTACGCGCCCGGTCTCGCCACCTCGCTGTCCGACCTCGGGGTGCACTTGTCGCACATGGGGCGATGGGACGAGGCTCTGGCCGCCGCCGAGCAGGCGCTGGAGATCCGGCAGCGGCTGGCGGCCGGCAATCCGGCCGACTACGAACCCGACCTCGCGACGTCGTTGGCCAACCTCGGCGGGCACCTGTCGCAGGTGGGGCGGCAGGAGGAGGCCCTGGCCGCCGTCGAGCAGGCAGTGGACATTCGGCAGCGGCTGGCGGCCGACAACCCAGCCGCCTACGAACCCGACCTCGCGCACTCGCTGCCCAACCTCGGAATGTACCTGTCACAAGCGGGGCGGCGGGAAGAGGCTCTGGCCGCCGCCGAGCAGGCAGTGGCCATCTACCAGCGGCTGGCGGCCGACAACCCAGCCGCCTACGAACCCGACCTCGCACGTTCCCTGACCTCCTCAGCCCTCCTCCTGGCACGGGAGGGCGCTCTTCCCGAGGCGCTACGCGCGACGCAGGAGGCCGATGAACTGTACCGCCGTCACGCTGACACACTGCCGATGGTCATCCCGCTGCTTCATGCAACGCTGGGCCTGCAGGTGGATCTGCTCGAAGGACTCGGGCGCGTGGAAGAGGCGAATGCGGTCCGTCGCTGGCTCGCCGAGAATGCACTTCCACCCGATTCTCACAATTGACCATCTGTGAGAGTTCTGAGAACGGCCCCCGGGTGATCACGTTTCCGCAGGTCGCCGTTCGCAAAAGTCCTCTCGAAACCCGCACGTTGTGCGAAGCTCTTCTGAAAGATTTTTCGGATGGATCTCACGCCCGGTCAGGCAGCACTTGCGGTAGAACATCACGACTGCTCGAACTGTGACGCGCCCGCCGGCTGCGCCTGCCGCACCCGCGGCGGAAAGACCGCCGCGAAGTACCGCACCCCCCGCTTCGTCCTCGTCCCCGCGCTCCGCGAAGAGCTGGAGATCCCCGGCCGCGCGTGGCAGCAGGGCCCAGCGCTCGCGATCGTGCCCGCGCCCCGCACCGAGCGGCCGGTACGGATCGGGTACGCGAGGACGTCGACCGCCCGGCAGGAGCTGGCGAGCCAGCTCGAAGCCCTCCACCGGGCGGAGTGCCACAAGGTCTTCAAGGAGCAGATCAGCACCCGCGTGAAGGTCCGGCCCGAACTGGAGAAGGCGCTCGCGCTGGCCCGCCAGTTCAAGGAGGCCTCACCCGAGACGCCGGTCATCTTCACCGTGCACGAGCTCAAGAGGCTGGCGCGAAACGCGGCCGAGCTGATGAGCCTGTCCGCCGAGCTCCAAGCCCGCGGCATCCAGCTCGAACTCCTTACCGGGCCGCTCACCGGGATCTACGACCCCAACGGCATGGGCGCGATGTTCTTCGCCGTGCTCGCCGTCGCCGGGCAGATCGAGCGCAACTACATCCGGGAGAAGACCCTCGAAGGCCAGGTCATCGCCGCGTCCAAGGGCAACCGTGGCGGGCGCCCGAAGGTCATCGACGACGACATGCTCACCTTCGCGGTCGCGCTTAAGAACAAGGGCGTCCCCGTACCGGAGATCGCGAAGAAGCTCACCATCAAGACCGGCAAGAACGCGGGCAAGCACCCCTCTGTCGCCTCGCTCTACCGGGCACTCGCTGAGACCGAAGACGCCGGGTCGGACGACGACCTGCCGCTCCGGCCTAAGCCCGTCCGCATCCGCCGGCCCGTGGACTCGCTCACCCTCGAAGAGATCGACCTCCGCCAGCGCCTCCAGACCCAGCCCCACCCAAACGCCGGAGACCCCCGTGGATGACCTCGCGACCGTACGCGCGCAGGAGTACGCGAAGGTGTTCGACGAACTTCTCGGTGCCGCAGCCCGGCTCGACATGCTGCGACGCCTGGAAGGCGGGGGCGTCGACCCCCACGCGACCGCGGCCATGCACGCGCTCCGGTTCGCCGCCACCATCCTCTGGCCAGCAGTCCCGAACACCCCGCCACCCGGCTACCGCCATGACAGCGAACGCCTGCTTCAGCTCGCCGCCGACTGGCGCGAGGCAGCACTGGAACTCGGCGAGTTCGCCCCACCGCCTCCCGTCCTGCGGCTCGTCAGCGACACGGCGCCGCCCTCGTAGCTCACCGATCGGACATCAAGATCAACGTCACCGATACTGGCTGTTCCGTTGGCCCCCAGCGCTGGCTCCAGGAACCCGACAAGACATGACCCGAATGCCGCAGCCTCGGTTCCGCAGGAACACGCGGTCCGGCCCCTAACCTGCGCGTTTCACTTGCTGTCGTGTCCGGATCTTGAGCGGAAACACGAAAGTGCCTTGTGAGCTGGGACGTTGAGGCTTGCCTAGAGGCTTCTGTCACCACAGCAGGAAGGCACTTTCTGCGTGCACACTACCCGCGTCCCAAGCTCGTCGTCTCGGCCGACGGTCACGGAGTGGTCAGCCACGCGGGATCACGCCTGCTGGCCGATCTCGCCGACGCCACCGGTCTGACCGGCTCCTTCGCCAATGCGCTGCACCGGTTGCGGCCGTGCGGCACCTGCTCGTCGACGGCGGCGAGGCAATAGCCGACCTGGCCCTCCTGCGCGACCAGCGCGAGGTATACGGTCCGGTCGCCTCCACCCTCACCGCATGGCGCCGGATCTTAGGCGAACCCTGCGGGCCCAGGCTGGCCATAGAGCTCCACGAGGCCCTGGACCCGCTGGCGCCCCATCTGGCCCCCAGCCGGCCGGGAGGCCATCCTTCTCCAGGGCGCTCGTATCGCTCTCGCCGACGGGCCGTACACGCCTGCCGAACGGGAGACCCTCGCTGCAGTGGGCGCTGCGCTGACGATCTGTGCGGATGATGTGACGCGATTGCTCACGGCGGCGCGGACGCCGTCGTGAGCCCCGGGTGGGCCCGGGCCCCTCGCGCCCTCCCGGCGGGGGGCTGATTCTGCTGCGGGTCGGTGAGGGCTGGTCGCGCGGTTCCCCGCGTCTCTTCCGGGGCGGCGTGCCGTCCGCCGCTTACTCCCGAGGGAGTAATCCGCAGCCGCCGTCACCCCCGGCAGTACGCGTCACCTCGCCCTCCCGCCCGACGAAAGCCGTGGTTCTCACCGGAAGTCTGGGGACCGAAGTAGACGTCACCCGGAGGGAGATCGGTCGATGAGGGCTGGAGAGACAACCACGACGAGGACGGGGCGCGGGCGAGCCGTTCCATGGGCAATGCTCGGGCTGTGGATTGCCGTGATCGCGCTCGTTGGGCCGTTCGCGGCGAAGCTCGGCAGCGTGCAGCACGACAAGGTCACCGACTACCTGCCGGCGAGTGCGGACTCGACGCAAGTAGCGAAGATCGAGGAGAAGTTGCCCGGTGGCGAGGCCACCGAGATGTTGCTCGTCTACCACCGGGACGGCGGGCTCAGCGCCGCCGACCGGGAGACCGCGGCCGGGCAGGTCGCGGAGATCAGCCGGCAGCACAAGCTGATCGGCGGTACTCCCGAGGGGATTCCGTCCAAGGACGGCACGACCCTGATGTACCCGGTCACCAGCAACGAGCCCGGGGCGGACGAGGAGCAGCAGGACAAGCTCGTAACCGACGTTCGCAAAGTCGCCCAGGACGAAGGCGGGCTGAGCGTCGATGTGGGCGGCACTGGCGCGCTGTCCACCGACTCCGGCGCGGTCTACGACTCGCTCGGCGGACCGCTGCTCTACACCACCGTCGCCGTCGTCGCCATACTGCTGATCCTGATCTACCGCAGCCCCGTGCTGTGGCTCGTGCCCCTCGTCGTCGCCGGGATCGCCGACTTCATGTCGATGGGTGTCTCCTACGGCCTCAATCAGGCGTTCGGCACCCCCGTCTCGGGGCAGAGTTCGGGCGTGATGACGATCCTCGTGTTCGGGGCGGGCACGGACTACGCGCTGCTGCTCGTCTCGCGCTACCGGGAGGAGCTGCGGCGCATCGAGCGACCGTACGAGGCCATGGTCGCCGCCCTGCGCGGCTGCGGGCCCGCCGTGCTCGCCTCCTCCGGCACCGTCGCCGCCGGACTGCTGTGCCTGCTCGCCGCCGACCTCAACAGCAGCAAGGGCATGGGCCCGCTCGGCGCCGTCGGTGTGATGTGCGCGCTGATCGCGATGATGACCCTGCTCCCCGCCGTCCTCGTGCTGGCCGGACGGCGGGTGTTCTGGCCGCTCGTGCCCGCCTTCGGGAGCACGCCCAAGCAGCGGCGCAGTCTGTTCTCGGCGATGGGCAGCTCTGCCGGACGCAGGCCGCTGACCGTACTCGCGAGCGGTGCCGTACTGCTCGGCGCACTCGCCCTCGGCTCACTCAACCTGCCGGGACCGCTCAAGCAGGAGGACTCCTTCGTCAAGAAGCCGGAGGCCATCGTCGCGATGGAGACCCTCGCCAAGGCCTATCCCGGGCAGGGCAGCCAGCCCATCGACGTGATCACCCCGCAGGGGCACGCCGACGAGACCCTCGCGACCGTCCGCGGCACACCAGGCGTCGGCAGCGCGGAGAAGGGGCGTACGGGAGACGGCTGGACCGAGATCTCCGTCTTCGCGAAGAGCGCACCCCAGTCGGCGGAGGAGACCGTCACCATCAAGTCCCTGCGGAACGAACTGAAGGGCTCCTACGTCGGCGGGGACAGCGCCCAGCAGATCGACCTGGAGGTCACCAACGCCCGGGACACGAAGATCGTCGTACCACTCGTCCTCGTCTTCGTGATGCTCATCCTGATCGGACTGCTGCGGAGTCTGGTCGCACCGCTGCTCCTGGTGGTCGCGGTCGTCGCGGTGTGGGGCGCCTCCCTCGGGATCGGCGGACTGGTCTTCGAACCGCTCCTCGGCCTCAAGGGCACCGATCCGGGGCTCGGACTGCTGTCCTTCGTGTTCCTGGTCGCACTCGGCGTCGACTACGGCATCTTCCTCATGCACCGGATGAGGGAGGAGTCCCTGGCGGGAGCGGAACCGGCAACGGCGGCACTCACCGCACTGCGCACCACCGGCGGCGTCATCGCCTCCGCCGGACTCGTCCTCGCCGCGACTTTCGCCGTGCTGACGAACATGGGCCTGGTGCAGCTGGTCCAGCTCGGCTTCGTGATCGCCGTCGGCGTCCTGCTCGACACCTTCCTCGTACGGACGTATCTGGTGACCAGTGCCAGCGTCGCCCTGGGCCGGAAGGTGTGGTGGCCGGGCGTGCTCTCACGGCAGCCCGGGCCGGCCGAACGGACCGGGTCGGCCGGACCGACCGAGCCGCCGCGGCAGGCGGAAACCGTCGGCGCACCCTGAGCACGCTGATCGAACGCTCTGATCCAGCACGCTGATCCGCAGGCCCGCCCGGGTGCCTCTCCTTCCGTAGGGGCGCCCAGGTTCCCGCACGAGTACCGGAAGATGGAGCCGTGGAAGAACGGGGAACGACCACAGAGGTACGCGACCGGTCGGCGGCGGAGACGGCGGCCGGTGGCGGCGGACGGTCCCGTCACGTCGAGCGCATCATGTCCGCCATCAACCGCGAACCGCTGACCGCACCGCACCGCACCCGCAACGACGCGGTCCTCGCGCTGGGCGTCGCCGTGCTCGCCTTGGCCATCACCCTGACGGGCGGCGAAGGGACACGGCCCGACCATCTCAGCTGGATGCTGCTGCTCGCCGGGCACATGCCCCTCGTATGGCGGCGCCGCCGTCCGTTGGTGGCCCTGCTCGGGGTGGTGGCCTGCATGGCTCCGTACTACGCCTTCGACTACAACCCTGCCCTGCCAGCCCCAGCGATCGTCCTGGCGCTCTACACCGTGGCGGCGACCGGCACCGTACGCCGCACGCTGCTCACCGGTGTCGCCGTCCTCGGCCCGACAGCCATCAGCAACGGCCTCACGAACCAGGACGAGGCGCTGGAGTCCCTGGAGATCTCCGGCTGGATCATCGCGGTCCTGTTCATCGGTATCGCCGTCCGCTACTACCGCTTGTACGCCGCCTCCATCGTCGAGCGGGCCGAACGGGCGGAGCGCACCCGGGAGGAGGAGGCCAGGCGCCGCGTCGCCGAGGAACGGCTGCGGATCGCCCGTGACCTGCACGACCTGCTCGCCCACAGCATCACGCTCATCGGCGTGCAGACGTCCGTGGCGGCCCACGTCCTCACCGCCGACCCCGAGCGCCTCGACCGCAAGGCCGTCGCCCAGGCACTGGACGACATCGCGGGGACCTGCCGGACCGCCCGGGGGGAACTGCGTACGACGCTGGAGGTGCTGCGGGCGCAGGACACGGTCGTGGGAGTGGGCGCGGATCCGGGGCCCGGTCCCGTGTCCGGTTCTGTTTCCGGGGCCGAGGACATGCGGGGGCCGCTGCCCGGGATCGACGGACTGACCGACCTCGCGGAGAGCGGCCGGGTGGCCGGGGCCAAGGTCGAACTGTCCGTCCGCGCGGACGACATCCCGCCCTCCGTGGGCGCCGCCGCGTACCGGATCGTGCAGGAGGCGCTCACCAACGCCGTACGTCACGGCGGCCACGAGGACCTCACCGTGCGAGTGGGTCTGTGGACCGCGGACGGCGCACTGCGGGTGAGTGTCAGGGACGACGGGACGAGCGGGGACGACGGCCCGGGCGGCGGAGCGGGCCCGTCCGACGGCACGCCGGGGTTCGGGCTCATCGGAATGCGGGAGCGGGCCCGAAGCGTGGGCGGCACACTGGACGCCGGCCCGGGGCCCGCCGAGGGCTTCGAGGTGACCGCCACACTGCCGCTGTCCCGGGAGGACGAGGTTCGATGACCATCCGCGTACTGCTGGCCGACGACCAGAACCTCGTACGGGCCTCCTTCGCGATGCTCGTCTCGTCGGCAGGCGACATGGAGGTCGTCGGCGAGGCGGGCACCGGCCGGGAGGCCGTGGCGCTGGCCCGGTCGGCGCGGGCCGATCTCATCGTGATGGACATCCGCATGCCCGACCTCGACGGGATCGAGGCGACCAGGCTCATCGCCGCCGACGAGGATCTCGCGGGGGTGAAGGTGCTCGTCCTGACGACGTACGAGACCGACGAGAACATCGTCGAGGCACTGCGGGCCGGGGCGTCCGGCTTCCTCGTGAAGGACATCAGGCCGGCCGAACTCCTCGACGCCATCCGGACGGTGGCCGCGGGGGAATCCCTCCTCTCGCCCGGCCCCACCTCGCGGCTGATCGCCCGCTTTCTGCGCGCGCCGAACACCGGGACGCCATCCGCGGTGGGCGGGCCGAGCGAGCTGTCCGACCGGGAACGGCAGGTGCTCGCGCTGGTCGCACGCGGTCTCAACAACCCCGAGATCGCCGACGCGTTGGGACTCAGCCCGCTGACCGCGAAGACCCATGTCAGCCGGATCATGGGCAAGTTGGGGGCGCGGGACCGGGCGCAACTGGTGATCGTGGCGTACGAGTCGGGGCTTGTGATACCTGGGACTGTCTGAGTTCAGACCGACTTCGGGGCGGGTTCAGGTTGCGTTCCGGGGGTCGGTTGTACGGTCCCTCAAGTCCCTGTGGTTGCACGGGCATTGCACCCTGGTCACCTCCCACCCGAAAAGGAGCAGGCAGCGGCGACCTACAAGCGCGGCTTCGGCTACCACCCGCTGCTGTGCTCCGGTGGACGACACCGGCGAAGCCCTGGCCGGAGTTCTTACTGATCGTTGCAAATGAGGTCGCGGTGTCGGCTGGTGATCTGCCGCGATCCGAGAGGGAGGGCAGAAAGTCGGAAGTGTTCGGTCCGCGTTCGTCCCGGCTCACTCAACCTGCGCAAGCGCCGGGCAGTCCTACCGGATGCCGAGATCGGTACAACGGTCTTGCCGATGTGCGGGCGCATGGGCGAAAAACAGGCATCCGAACGCTTGACTGAGGAGAGGGATGGCGAATCTGAACACCCAGACGACCTGGATCGACGCACGTGAAAGGCTACCGCAGGACGGTGTACCGGTGGCAGCGGCGGTCACGGGCCGGTACCCAGCTGACAGCGCCGAGTCCGAGAACCCGGTGAAGGAGGCGTTCTGGCTGGTAAGGCCGATGTACTTCACGACTCGGCACTTCAGTGAGGACGGAACGGAACACAGGGACTGCTTCGTCGACTCTGACGGATATGTCCGTCTGTCCTACGGTCTTGCCGACGATGACACGGTGACTCATTGGGCTGAGCTGCCCACCCTGCCGGGCAGGACGACACACCTCGTTCTCGGGGAAGACGTGCAGCCGGCGCTCCAGGAAGCGTGGCGTGCTCGCCCTGGCACCTGACACACATCCCGCGGTCGGCCAGGACCAGTTGACCGGCGTCGCAGGAGCGGGGCAGGCGGCCCACCAGGGTGACTTCCCCGGTGCGGCAGCCGGCCAGCTCGGCGTCCAGCACGAGGTGCGTGCCCACCTCGATCAGGCAGGCCATCCGCACTTGGGGAAGGGAACTCTTGTCGTGGCCGCGGGCGTTGTCGGGGCGGCCGAAGGCGGCCTCGCTGGCGGGACTGTCGGCAACATCCCAGCAGGTCCCGTCCACCGCCAGTAGCCGCAGCCCCCGCCAGAACGCCCCCGGAGTGGCCTCGGTGCCCATCGGTTTCGCGGTCGTGGTGAACAGCACTCGCAGCGGCTCCGGGCCGAGCCGCTGCCGGGCCCGAAACAGTGACGACTTCGCCGGGATGTGCCAGTCGCCCAGCAGGCCCTGACCCCGAAGGCCCTCGACCAAATGCCGCATCACGTCCAGATACGGCGCCGGCGAGAACAGGGCCAGCCCGAGCACGAAATACATCACCAGCCGGACCAGCAGCAGGCGTCTGCGTTGTTCCGTCCGACTGCACGCGGCCACCGCACCATCCACCAGACCTGACGGATACACCCACCCGTGAGGGCTGAGCCTGTCAAGGGCGTAGTGCACCCTCTGGGCGGAGGAATGCTGGCCCGCCCGGAGGGCCGAACTCGTAGTGCGTGCAGGGTGGTTCGAGACGCCTTTCGTCCCCGGGATGTGGTCGTGCGGAGAAGACTCGCATCCACCCATTCGGCATCGGCGGGCGGCCTGCGACATGACCCCGGGTTCCGGGGACCGGGCTGCTCATTCAGGTCATCGAGCGCGGCGCTGCCGTCTCATGGGTAGATGCGAGCTCACCCGGGGTCGGTGTCCCTCCCTGCGGATATGTCCGGTCGGCGGTCATGGCCATCACGCTGCCCGTTGACGGTCTTCCGCCTCGTGCAGCAGGTGCCAGGCGCGGGCGAGGAGTTTGCGGGCGATCGCCGTGGTGGCGATCTTCTTGCCCCGGCGGTGCGCGATCCGTTGGTAGCAGTCGGCGAACTCCGCAGACCGCTTGGCGGTCTGAGCGATCTGGTCGCGGCGGGGTGTGGGGCCGGCCGCACGAGGCGGTGCTGCACCGAATCGATGACGCCGGCCTCATCGACGTTTCGCGCGTGGTCCTCGACTCCGCTCACGTGGGGGCTAGAAATGGGGGCGAACTCAAGGTCCGGGACCCCCTTTTTCGTGTCGATGTGGCTGCGTCGATTGCCGCGTTCAGCTGGGCAAGCAGGATCCGATACAGATCGTCGAACACCCCGGCGTTGATCCACCGCTTGATCCGCCGCCAGCACGTCATGCCTGACCTGAAGCCGAGTTCCTGCGGAAGGTCTTCCCAGCCGATCCGGTATGCAGCACGTACAAGATGCCCTGCAGGCACTGCCGATCCGGCACCGGCCGCGGACCGGGCGCCTTCATCGGGCCACGGCGGAAGCAACGGCGCGAGAAGCTCCCACGACTGATCATTTACCAGAGCGCGTGAGCAGCTCTTTAACGTTCGTCTCAGGTTCGCTCGGTGGGAAGTAGGCATGCGGATAAACGATGCAACCCGTATGTAGAAGGCTAGTGATGGCAGTCGACGCAGCACCATCGGGGAAAGCGCAGGGCACCCGCACCACAAACCTCATAGAGTCACGACCGTCTCACTGGACTTGAAATCTTCCGGCAGCCCCTGGACTTCGGGCCCAGTTGCGACGGGCCTTGATTGTCGTGCGGGTGTCGAATGGCGCTCCGGAGAGTACTCCCGTCGGAGTAACGTCGTACCGCCTGTCTCCCGAGGGATGACGACCGCAGTATGACGAAACAGAACGGAATCGGGCCTAGCGTTGAGGCCATGCAGAAACCTGATAGTCCACTGCGGAGGTTCGGGGTGGCCACCAGGGCGCTGGCGACGGCGTTCCCTGTCGCCGCATGCGGGGTCACACGCCGACAACAGTGCGGGGCCCGCCGCGGCCGGCCCGCACAGCGCGCACGCGGGCGGTCGTCAGCTCCACCACAGCCGCTGCGCACCGGCGAGCGGTTCCTCGACCTGAGCGCTGCCGCGGTGCGCGAGCAGGACGCGAAGACCCCCTGAAGCATCTCGCAGACGGATGCCGTACGGATACCTCACCACACAAACGCCTGAAGAGAGGGACTGACATGAAGCCCATGGGACGCCGCAGCTTTCTCGCCGCCAGCACGGCACTTGGCGTTGGTGCCGGCTTGTCCACGCACGCCATTGCCTCGGAAGTGAGCGAGAACGAGACTTCGGACAAGACTTCGGACATTTCACGGCGGGACCAGGACCTGCCCTTCATCGGCACGGAGGAGACCTTTTCGACTCCCACGTTATTGAAGCTGAACTCCATCAATCAGGATCACATAGCGTTCCTTGAGGAAATTGGTCTTTCGGATCTAGGCCAACGCCGCATCGGCGATATGGATAAGGGGGGACTCAACGTTCAAATCCTCTCTGCTCATACACCCTCCGTACAAAATGTCCCTGGGCAGAGGGGTATCGACCTTGCCTATCGTCTTAACCGGCAACTTGTAGACGGGCCAATCGCCAAATATCCGGGTCGCTTCAAGGCTTTCGCCACCTTGCCCTTGCAGAGCCCGGAGGCGGCGGCGGACGAACTGGAACGCTCGGTTCGGGAAGATGGCTTCTTGGGCGCACTGACCAACGGACACATCACGAAGAAGTATCTCGATCATCCCGATTTCGAGCCTGTGCTGGCACGTGCCGTTGCTCTCGATGTGCCGATCTACCTGCATCCCGGCTATCCAGCTGACGAGGTCTTCAAGATCTACTACAGCACCACACGGTCTAAATACACGGAAGAGTTCCAAGACTACATTCTTAGTGGGTCTGGATATGGCTGGCACCAGGAGGTGCTGACCCAATGCATTCGGATGATCACGTACGGGGTTTTCGACAGGTTCCCCAAACTGAAAATCATCATCGGCCACATGGGCGAAGGTCTTCCCTTCTACTACGAGCGGATCGTCAATGACATGGGCGAGCCGACCAAAGAATCGCTCGAGAGGCCCATCGCGCAATACTTCCAGGACAACTTCTGGGTCACAACCAGCGCATTCCCCCAGACCGAACTGCTCGATCTCCTGCTGAAGTACATAAGTGTGGATCGAGTGATGTTCGCAACCGACTACCCGTTCGCGGACATAAAGGAGCAGACCGACTGGTTCCGCGGAGTCGATTTGCCACGCGAAGACAAGGAAAAGATTGCGTTCCGAAATGCGGAGAAACTGTTCAGAATGAAAGTGTCCGTGAAGTGATACGCCAGCGGCGGCCGGAGTGAAAGAATGCTTTGCGCGAATCTTCGTCCGTTCGGGCAGCAGTTGGTGATCTTGAGGCTCATGGTTGTTCGCGAGAAGTAGCAGCATGGCGGCCTACGCTCGTGAGGGCGGGGACGTGGCGGCGACATGTGGGGATCAGTCGGTCTTGTCAGTGAGCCGGTGGGGTGAGGGTGGTGCGGTCGAATGGGCCACCACGTGAGGCGGCGTACGTGACGGCCTCGTTGACGGCGTTGAGGCCGAACGACCGGACCCGTTCGGTGGCGAGGTCCAGGGTGCCCGAGGCGAGGAGCCGGATGATGCCGACGTTCGCTGTACGCGGGTACATCCACTGGCCGCGCACGGTGATCGAGTTGCGCATGATCCATGGGTACGGGAGGGCGAGGTTGTCGCCGCCGAGCATGCCGACGCCGCCCATGAGAACGACGCGGCCGTATTCGCGCACGGTCATGGCTGCCGTGCGCGCTGCCGAGCTGGGTGCGCTCGGCGGTAGCAGGTCGATCACCATGTCGATCGGGCCGTCGGCCGCCGCGGACATCGCCGCGCGGTCGCCGGCCTCGTCCCCGGTGAGCGGAACCGGGCGCACGAGCGGACCGAACCGATCGGCGAGGAGGTCGAGCGCGGCCTGGTTGCGGCCTGGGGCGACCACGCGGCCCGCCCCCATGGCAAGTGCCACCGCAACCGCACTGCTGCCGAGGTTGCCGGTGGCCCCGTTGACGAGCAGCGTCTCACCGGCTGCGAGCCCGCCGGCCAGCAGCCCGCCGTAAGGGATGACGTGCACGCCGAGCGCGGCCCAGCGGGCCGGGTCGTCCCCCGCCGCTGCGGGGAGCGGGAAGACGTTCTCCGTCGGGACCCGCATGAGCTCGGCGAACGACCCGTCGTGCAGGTACCGGGCGAGGCGCGCGCCGCCCTCGCCGCGGGAACTCCAGCCCTGGAGCGTGATGTCGGGCGTCAGGGCGTCATCCCGCGAGCGCACCGTCGAGTCGCACCACACCAGGTCGCCGGGGCGCAGCCGGGTGGCGTCGGGGCCCACGTGGACGACCCGTCCCACGCCGCCGACCCCAGGCACGACGGGAGGAACGGCTCCGCGTGACCTTCCCGACCATCTCCACCATTGGGGCCATGGCGCACCACCCGGCGCGGGCCGAAGCGTCGGCGTCCTGCGTCGGCTGCGGAACCCCGGCCCGGCGATGCGCCCAGACTCCACCTCACACCACCAACATCACCAGATTCCGAGCCAACATGGCCAATTCTGGCCCCTATCGCGGCCTGCGGCGCCCGGCATCACCGACAGGTTCACCAGTCACAGAACGTCACAGACCACCGGTTCTGACGCAGCTTCTCTAGTCCCAAGGCCAGGAGTTGAGGATGGAGCCGGGGTCGAGTTCTTGTGTCTTGACCTTCCCCCAGGAGAAGCCGTACTTGACCTCGAAGGTGGACGCGTTGATGATCCAGCGGTAGCCGTCGCGGCCCCAGTCGTAGATGTAGATCTTGGGGCTGCTGCTGGTCTTCACCAGGTACGCGTTGGTGAGTGGGTACTGCCCCGGATCGGCGTACGGCCAGCAGTTGTAGAGCTCGCTGTCACTGATCGTTGTGTAGCTCCAGTTGTTATACAGCTGGAGGTAGACCGTCGAGCTGGGGATGTGGCGCAGGAAGCCTTCCGGGTCGACGAGGTAGACGTCCGGTGCCGTGGATGTCTTGACACGCGCGCCCGGTCCCGGGCAGGCAGCGGCTTCCACAGCTCCCGCATCCAAGACGGCGGCGGCGGGAGTGGCGGCCGCAGTGTGGGCTGTGACCAGGGACAGCAAGAGTCCTGTGGTCAGGGCGATGGTGCGGCGGGCGATGGCATTCATGGTTGAGGACGCCCCGATTCTGTTGTTGGCGATATGTCTGCGCAGGCGGTTCAGTGCGGTGTGGAACGCCGACTGCGCTGTTTTTGAGCATGTCGGTGATGCGCGGGAGGCGTCGTTGTCTCTCAGGGCCCTGAGGTTGACGATGCGTGACTTGTTGGTCCGGTGAGTTCGCGGCGGTACTCGCTGGGCGACACGCCGTAGGCGGAGTGGAAAACCCGGCTGAAGTGGGCCTTGTCGGGAAAGCCCCAGCGGGCGGCAACAGCGTGGATCGGGCGGTTGGCATGGCGGGGGTCCGCGAGGTCTCTGGAGCAGTTCTCCAGGCGCCGACGGCGTATCCAGCCGGCCACCGTCATGCCTGTCGTGTGGAAGATGCGGTGCAGGTGGCGGGTGGAGATGTTGTGCGCTGCGGCGATGACAGTCGGGGTCAGGTCGACGTCGGACAGGTGCTCCTCGATGAACGCGTGGATTCGTAAGGACAGGACGTGGTGGTGTGTCTCAGGGGGCAGCCGCTGTTCCGCTTCGAAGTGGTGGGCGCAGGCAGCGGCCATCAGATCGATAGTGATCTTCGCCAGTCGTGAGGTGTCGGCAGGGGTATAGGAGGCGGCATCGGTGACGATCTGTCTGAGAAAGCTGTTCAGCAGACCAGCGACTCCCCTATCGCCGGGAAGACACACAGCGGCCAGGGACTTGATTGTGGCCTGCGGAAGCGGCAGGAGCCGACGGGGAAACTGCACCGTGATGCCCCGAACGGCAGTGGAGTCGGCCGCTGCCCAGCCGTGCCAGGGCCGCGATGTGTCATAGAGGAGCAGATCGTTCGCCGTGCTCGTTGTGTCGCGGCCTGCCTGGATGATCCGATGGCGGCCGCTCACGGTGAGCGTGAGCTGGTAATTCTCGGGATCGGACTGTCTGATCAGCCGGTTGGTCCGGCGGGTCTGCAGTGAGGGGTAGGTCAGTGCGCCGACGCGCACCGCACCCAGCAACAGCAACCGCAGCTCTGCACGAAAGTCCGATGTGTGATCACTGCTCTGCGCGTCGGGGGTCAGCGTGTCCGCTGTCATGGCGCGCCAGTAGTCGAACCTCTCCGCTGCTGGCAATCGGCTTGTGGAAATCTCCGTCACGAGCACGTGCTGCTCCCTCCCTAGGACGGACATCAACGCCGTTCACAGGCAACGGCCATCGGGGTCCAGCAGCGAGTGCGATCCGCGCCTGCGGCGGCCTGCCGGCAAGCAGCGTGTTTCGGGACGCAGTACGACCCTGTGCACACCTGTCCCCCCGGCCATTCGGCTGTGAACGCTGGCACGCGACGTCACTCCCACTGCCGAACGTTGCCCTGTCTCACTCGGCTCCCACCACGGTAGGCCGAACGGCTTGCCCTCTTCGCCGAAGGCTTCCTCGTACCCCTCGTCGAACTCGTCGTCGTCGAGCCCGGCCTGCTCGAACCGGGCCTCGTTCACGTTCTCCCCGGCCTTGGTATCGCGCATGGCCTTGAACGCCACACCTCCGGCCGGCGCAGGAAGTCGGTGGCCACCTGCGCCGCCACCGCCTCGTCATCGCGCGCCAGTTCACGGATCGCCTCGACCTTCTCCTGGGGGCGATGGCACATCACCCGGCGCGTGCCGAAGCGTCGGCGTCCTGCGTCGGCTGCGGAACCCCTGCCCGGCGATGCAACCCAGACTCCACCCCACACCACCAACATCACCAGACAACGAGCCAACATGGCCGGTTCCGGTTCACTGTTGCGGCTCGCAGCGCCCGGATCCACCGACTGGTATCAGTCACAGAAAGTCACTGATCGCCGGTTCCGACACAGCTTCTCACACTGCCCTACTCCAGCGGCATCGTCGAAGGCCACGTGAACCGGGTCAAATTCCTCAAGCGACAGGGCTATGGACGGGCCAACTTCGATCTTCTCCGACGCCGCATCCTGCTCACACCGTGAGCCGATCACGCTCGGTCATCCCGAAATGTTGATCAGAGCCGCTTGTCATGGCCGCCGTCAACCGCCGAGCCGAAGCCCGTGATCCGCCGCATGGCCGAGGAACTCGGTGTGCATCACGAGGCCCTGCGCAACTGGATCCGGCAGGCCGAGGCCGA
>NZ_JBEOYO010000071.1:0-43386 GCF_040297125.1 Streptomyces sp. NPDC001868
CTCCTCCCCTGCTCCTGGCTTGGTTTTATTGTTTTAATGCGTTTTGGAATATCTGGACCACCTGTTGGTGGGGGGCGGCGCCCCCCCGCCCCCCCCCACCCCCGAAGTTTCGTTCAGGTGCCTTATCTACTCGATCTACTTGCGGTCGAGATACTTCTTGGCCTTGTTGATGGGCCCACCGGGCCCATCTCCTTTTTGGTCGGCGGGCGCTGGAAGGCCTTCTTGAAGTATTCCACCGCCGACTGCTGCGCCGATTTCCCGGGGATCTTGTTCTTCCCCTTGACGAAGCTCGGAGCGTCGCTCGGCCTTTCCTTCCCGGATTTGCGGGCCTTGCGCCAGAGCCTCTTCACCTTGTTGACGGCCCACTTCTCACACCTCGCCGACGGTGTCCTCGACCGTGGTCAGACGCCCGGCCTTGTCGTAGCCGTAGCGCTGGTCGGACCAGCCGGAGTGGCTGGTCGTCCGCCCTTGTGCGGACCGGGTCACCACGTCGGTGTAGACGGTGGTGCCGTCGCTGTCGCGGGTGTAGGCCCTGGGTGGTTCAGTCCGTCTCCTCTGTCTCCTCGGAGCCTTCACCACCGGTCATGACGGTCACGAAGCCGTCCTTCCACTCGTCGGCGTCCACCGTGAACTCCTCGATGTAGAAGCACTCCGGCTCGTCACGGAACCCCGGGAGCAGGCGTGCCCGGACGATGCGCTCCTGGGCCTTGTCCCGGCTCGAATAGACGCCGAGGAGTTTGACGTCGTCCCCCTCCTCCTCGTCGGCCCAGAAGTCGTCGTCCGCGGCGAAGTGCCGGATCTCCGACCCATCGGTCGGCTCGGCGTGCCTGACATGCCACAGCAGGTAGGCCCGGCCCTGTCCGTCCATCGTGATCACCTTGTGTCTCAGAAGGAAGCCGCAGCCCGCGCAGCGGGTTCGCCGGCGCGGGCCGCGGATGTTCGGTTTCTCTGGGGTCTCAGGTCCTGCTCAGTTACGGGACAGGTACTTGCGGACCTTGTTGTAGATCGACCTCGGCCCCTTTTGGTACGGCGGTCGATATCCGCCCTTCTTCATGACCCGGTCGGTCGCCTTGTCGAGCGTTTCATTTTTTCCTTTGCGCTGGCCCTTGGCGAAGTCGGGCACATCGTTGCCCTTCTCCTTCCCGGATTTACGGGCTTCCTTCCACAGCGTGCGGACCTTGTTGACGGCCCACTTCTTGCCCTTCCACCAGATCAGGCCGATGATCGCGATGACCGCGCCCACGCCGATCACGGCGAGGACCGTGCCGGCGCTGACACCGAGACCGGCCATGCCGACCAGGGCGACCGCGGTCATCCTGCCGTCGAGGTCGATCAGGTTGACGGGGTCACCGCAGACGTACTCGTAGCTGTTGCAGCTGCCGCCCGTGACGGGGTCGACGGACAGGAAGCGGCCGGTGGTGGGGTTGTAGAGGCGGGCTCCCATGAGGAGCAGACCGGTCGGGGTCTCGGCGGAGCGCTGCTTGGCGCCGAGCCAGCCGTACCGGTGGGCGCCGCCGCCCTCGCGGACGTTGCCGTACTCGTCCGTGTCGATGACGACGGGCGCCTGGCTCACGTCCAGCGGGAGCTGGAGCGCCACATCGCCGTGGACGGTCGTGAACTGCAGCTCCGTGCCACCGGTCTTGCCGGTGATCGCGGCCAGGTCACCGGCGGCGGACGTCACGTTGCGGCTGACGGCTCCGCTCGCGGCGTCCTCGACGATCCAGCGGGGGCTGTCGCCGTCGTCGCCGTAGTGGTTGACCTTGGACCCGGTCTGGGTCCAGGTGGTGCCACTGCCGGTCTCGGTCTTCCAGGAGCGGAAACGCATGGCCGCGTCGAGCTGCCAGGTCTGCCGCTCGCCGCCCGCGGTCTGCCGGTAGGCGAGGTCGTTGGCGTAGTAGTCGACGGTGCCGCCCGGCAGCGCGGTGGTGCGGCCGAAGGCGTCGTAGACGTAGCCGGAGTCGACGAGCCGGTCGGCACTGTCGTAGGTGTGGCCGGTGGTGGTGCCTCCCGAGGCGGGGCAGGCGCCGGAGACCTCGCCCGTCGCGGTGGTCAGACCGGTGCGGTTGGAACGCTTGTCGAAGGCGTACGTGCGCTTGGTGCACACCTCTCCGACGGTGTCCTCGACCGTGGTCAGACGACCGGCCCCGTCATAGCCGTAGCGCTGGTCGGACCAGCCGGAGTGGCTGGTCGTCCGCCCCTGCGCGGACCGGGTCACCACGTCGGTGTAGACGGTGGTGCCGTCGCTGTCCCGGGTGTAGGCCCTGGAGGTCGGGGCGCCGGTGGCGTCCTCGGTGACGTTCAGGGTGTAGCCGCCGGGCAGCTTCTCGGAGGTGACGGAACCGTCCGCGTCGTACGTGGCGGAGAAGTCACCGGCGACGGAGTCGCTGGCCTTGGTGACCAGTCCGCGCGGTTCGGCGCCGTGATCGTAGGTGTAGGTGACGGTCGACGGGACGGAGTCGCTGACCTTGACCGCGCGGTCCAGCGCGTCGTAGGCGGTGGTGGTCCTGCCCCCGTCCGCGTCGGTGTACGAGACGAGGCGGCCGAGCTTGTCGTACGCCTTGGTGATCGTGCCCGCCGTCGGAGAGGTGATCTTGGTGATCGCCCCCGTCGCCGGGTCGTACTCCACGGTGGACTCCGGGACCGCCTGGCCGAGGCCGCCGGTCACCGTGGTCTTCAGCGGCCGGGCGGCGTCGTCGTAGGACCTGGTGGTCGTGCGTGACTGACCGTTGGCCGTGTCGGTGATCTTGGTGGGCTGGCCGAAGTAGCCGTACTCCACGGTGGAGTCGGTCACCTCGTCGGGCCGGCTGCCGCCGCCGGTGATCTTTCCGGCGGGTCCGCTCCAGCAGACCTGGTCGGCCCACTCGGGGCGGCCCTTGCAGAAGCCGGTGCCGTCGGCCGCCCAGTACTCGGTGACGCGGCTGGCGGCGCCGTCGCCGGTGCCGGCCGGAGGCACGACGTCGGTGATCCGGCCCTGTGCGTCGTACGTGGCGGCGGTCGTCAGGTTCAGGCCGCCGGAGTCCTGGACGACCAGCTTCGGCAGGCCCTTGGCCCAGTCGTACTGGGTCTCGGTGACCTGCTTCTCACCCATGACCGAGTAGTGGTCGCGGACCCGGGCACCGACGATCTTGAGCGTGACCTGGTCCTTGGCCTTGGCCGTGCCGTCGGTGGGCCGGCCCTCGTCGTACTCGTTGACCGTCCAGGTGCGGGCGGGCACGGAGGTGTCGGCCTTGACCAGGACGGTGGTCCCGTCCTTGAGGTCCTCGGTCAGGTCCACCCGGTGCAGCGGACCGAACTCCTCCAGCTCCCGGGTGCCGGCCTCGTCGAACAGGGAGGTCGTCGACAGCAGATGGGCGCGCTCGGCCGCGGACCGGGAGATGATGCCGAGCCCCGTCAGCGTGTCCTTCTGCGCGTCCGTCGTACCGAGCGCCAGCGCCCGGTTGGCCGCGCTCAGTTCACGGACGGTGTTGCCGAACCGGTCGTACTCGGTGGTGCTGATGTGCTTGCCGGGCTCCGCCGTGTTGACGGTACGGCCGGAGGCGTCGAGGTAGTGCACCTCGGCGCGCGTGTATCCGCCGCCGGTCAGGTCCGCGCCGTCGTGGGACGAGGGCACGGAGTCGGCGGGGAAGACGGCGGTGGCGTCGCTCGGGGCGTCGAGCTGCCCCCACTTCGCGACATCGCCGCCGCCCATGGCGTGCGGTGCCTTGGTGCCGGTGAGCGGGACGCCGTAGACGACGCTGGTGACCGCCTCGCCCTCGGTGGTGTCCACCGAGCCCTGCTTCAGCGCCGGACGCGAGACGCTGAGCAGCATCCCGGCACCGGAGGCGGTGCCGCCACCGGCGTTGCCGTAGTCGAAGGTGTACGGCAGCACGCCCGACGGCTGGTACCAGGTGACCCGGCCCTCGTGGTAGGCGTACTGGGTCTCGGCCTGCTGACCGATCCGCGGGTCCCAGTGCTGACGCAGCCGGCCGGCCGAGTCGTACCGGTAGGAGGCCACGGCCGTCGAGGTCGCGGCGGCGGCGCCGGGGGCGGTGGCCCACAGCTTGATCTGCTTGACCTGGCCGGTGAAGTCACCGAAGTCGGCGTCGTTCTCGGTGCCGGTCGCCGTGGTCGCGGTGGCGTAGACGAACTCCAGGACCCGGCAGCCCTTGGTCGCCGGATCGGCCTCGCACGCGGCGGCCGTGACCGCCGAGGTGGGGGCGATGAGCCGCTTGGGGCGGGCCAGCGCCTTGCCGCCCACGGTCACGGTCTCGGAGACCACCTTGGTGGTGGTGTTGCTCAGACCGTCGATCAGCGCGGTGGAGACCTGCCAGGTGGTGGCCGCCGAGCCGGGCTTGGTGAACGTGGTCACCGAGCCGTCGGTGTCCGACAGGGTGAACGAGCCGGTGACACTCCCCTTGAGGGTGAGCGCCTCGGCACCGGGCTCGGGCACCCAGCCGGTCTTGGCCGCGTTGGCGGTGAAGTGCACCGCGTCGCCCTCGGACAGCACCACGTCGACGGCGGTGTCGGAGACCCTGCGGATGTGGCTGTAGTCGGAGGTGGTCTCGTCCGCGACGGTGCCGGCGACCCACTCCTTGCCGAAGATCGCGGCCTGGCCCTCCTGCTTCGCACCCTGGTCGGGGTTGCGCGAGGAAGCGGTCCGCGTCATCTCCATGCCGAAGAACGACGCGTCGGTCTCCGACAGCGTGTAGTCACCGGTGAGCAGGTTCAGCGAACCGGGACCGGTCTCGGTGGTGGCCGCGCCGTCGGCGTTGCGGTCCACGACCACGGTCAGCGGCTCGGTGCTGCCGGCGGCGGAGTTCGGACCGGTGAAGTCGGCCTTGATCTGGACCGTGCCGTCGGGGTCGACGGTGCCGGTCGCGTTCCAGACCAGCGCCGCGTTACGGCCGTTCGTGAGCCCGACCGGCCAGGCGGTCAGTGCCGTGCCGCCGGAGGTGACGTCCCCGACGGGTATCTTCACCCACGCGTCGGCCTCGGAACGGCGCCAGGAGAAGGAGACCTTGTCGTACTTGCCGCCCTCGGCCTCGGCGACCAGCGGCAGCCGGCGTGCGGTGCGCTCGCCGTCGGCCGGCTGGAGGAAGCCGCCGGAACCGGCGTGGAAGGTGTACTCCTTGGCCTCGGACTTGTTGTCCGCCTTGTCGACGGACCGCACCTGGAGGGTGTGGGTGCCGTTCCTGGGCGGGGTGACGGAGACGGCCTTGGCCGCGCCGGCGCCGCCGGTGACGACCCTGGTCCAGGTCACGCCGTCCAGCGACCACTCCAGCCAGTTGTGGTCCGCGGCGGGCGGGGTGACGGTGAAGGTACCGGCCTGCCCGGCGCCCTTGACCCACTGGCCCGCCGGGTAGTCGGTGGAGGTGATCTGCGCCGGGGCGGACGGGGCCGAGGTGTCGACGGTGAACGTCTTCCACGCCGACCAGCCGGTGTTGTAGTGCTTCCCGTCGTACGGGTTGGTGCGGAACCTGTACGTCTTGCCGTTGCTCAGCAACCCGGACGGAACGGTCACCGACGCCGGGGACCCGGAGGCCACGTACTTCGAGACGATCACCTCGCCGACCTGGGTGTCGGTGGCGTTGTCGAAGATCTGGAAGGTGCCGTTGACCTTGTCACCGTCGGCGTCGACGAAGGTGTCGCGCAGCGTCGGTGTGGTGGTGTTCACCATGTAGGCGCCGTTGTAGGAGAAGAACGGCGGACCGGCCTCCTGCTTGGTGCCCGTCTTCGGCCGGAAGTTGTAGGTCACCACGAGCTTCGGCGGATTCGCCGCCGCGTTCGCGGAGTTGACCCGCTTCCACTGCGCCACGGCCGACTCGCTCGTCGCCCGCACACCCATGTTCCCGCGGGTGGCCTTGGCCGAGGCCCAGTCCTGCGCCAGCGCGGTCACATCGGCGTTGATCCAGCCGTCCGGCTGGGACGTGCACGAGGCGTTGCCCCGAGTCTCGGTCGAGGTGGCCTTCTTCGCCGTCATGGCGGGCCGGTTCGTCCACCGGGAGGACGTCGACGCGGCCCCCGAGGACCACACCTCCCAGGACTGCGCCGAGCAGTCCGTCTGGTTGGCCGAGTGGAAGTTCCACAGGCTCAGCTTCGCGCTGGAGACCAGGGCGTCGGCGATCGGCGAGGTGTTCCAGCTGACGAAGGACTGCGCCGTACGGGGCGTCCCGTCGGCGTTGGTCGTGCCCGGGTTGCCGAAGTCCAGCTCCGTCCCCGACGACCAGTCGACGGTCTCACCCTGCTGCACATAGGTGTCGAAGACGTTCGACAGCGAGGAGGTCGAAGGGTCCACGGTCACCGGGTACTTGGTCTCGGGGTCGGCGAGGAACGCGGGGTCGGGTGTGAAGACGAGATCGACACCAGAGCCCTTCTCCCCCTTCTCCCCCTTCTCGCCCTTCTCGCCGTCCAGGTCCCTCTCGACGACCTTCATGGACACCGGCACCCGGCGGGTGTGCTCGCCGGAGCGCTTGTCGACGGTGGAGTCCCACATCACCGGCGCGGGCATGACGGCCCGCTTCTTGTTCTTCTCGTCGGTGAACTGCAGGCTGCCGTTCTTCAGCTGCTCGACCTTCAGCCCGTCGGTCTCCAGCGGCAGCGTGTAGGAGAACCCGTCGGTGGCCGGCTTCTTCTTGATCTCGACGTACTGCTCGAAGCCGGTGCGGGTCGCCTCGACGACCACATCCGCGCCGGGCACCGCGTTGACGTACTCCGCGCGTGTCCCGTCGAGCTTCGGCTCCGGCAGACCGCCCTTCCAGCGCAGCGTGATCTGCTCATCGCCCTCGCCCAGGGTCACCAGGTCGACGGCCTTCGCCCGCTGCGCCGCCTCCAGCGACTTCGCCGGAGTACCCGTCCTGCCCGCCAGCCGCAGCCCGTTGGGGTGCGCCACCGGCTCGACATCGCCGCCCGACTCGCGCAGCTCCACATCGACGTCCACCCACGCGCCGTCACGCTCGAAGCGCACCGGCCCGGCCGACAGCTCCGTGGTCAGGCTGCCGTCCTTGTTCACCCAGGTCGTCGAGGTCTCGGTGCGTTCCGACAGCGCCTCCACCCGCTTGCCCGACAACCGCGCCGCGACCTTCGCCGACGCGATGTCCGCGGCGGTGGTCGCCGCCGCCGGCTTGGCGGGCTTCTGCCGCGGAGCGGCAACGGCCGGCCCCTGCAGCAGAGTCACGGACACGGCGGCGGCCACGCCACCCGCCGTCCAGCGCAGATATCTGCTGCGCTCATGCCAAACAGTCCTTCTCCGGAAAGGAGAGGACGAATCCCCCTGCGGTCTCAACATCCACCCGTATTCGGTTCTGCGCGGCCATGTGTAAGGCCGCTGTAAAGAAGTGTGGTCGATGTGAAAACCTAGCCGCTGCCAGAAGCGGGCAAAGGGATCGATCATCGCAAAGACGTGCGATGAGCCCAGCCATTCCTTGTGACATGACTCACCGTCATAGGCGTTTGCGCGCTACGGAGATACGCCCGATCCACGCCGCCACCGGTCAGGGCACCTTCGCGCACCCGGGCCGGAGAATCGGAGTTGCCTATCGGTACCCGATTCAGCTCGACCTGCGGAGGGCGCGCAGAGGTTCGTCTCCGTCGGCGGACGCCGCACCCGGCAGCCCCTGAGATCACTCCCTTGTACGGGTCATGACAGCCAAGGGAGCGGTAGGGGAGTGAGCATGTCTCGGGGGATGCGCGGAACGGTCGTGGGCCTTGCCCTGCTGTGCGTACTGACGGCCTGCTCCGGCGGGTCGAATGACGACCCGGGATCTCCGGAAGGCGAGACCGCTGCCACACCCCTCAACCCGTCGCAGCTGAGTCAGGCCATGCCGCGCAAGGTCGGTGCCCCCGAAGGCTGGCGAGGAAGGGAACCGCAGGTCCTGGACGGCGCCGAGGCACGCAAGCTGTGCGAACAGCAGGCCACCGCGAGCTGCGCCGGAGTCACCGCACTGGGTTCCGCGATCTACAACCTCGAGGCCTCCTCGGACACCCACACCCGTTTCACCCTGCTCGCGTACGACTCCGTGGACAACGCCAAGGCCGGCTACAAGACCCTGGTGGCCGACGACAAGGAAGACGCGGGCACGGCGGCGAAGGCCCTCGACCTTCAGCCGAGCGGCGCCGACGACATCTACGGATACACCAAGGACGGCGCCTCCGTCGCCGAAGTCCGCGTCGGCACCGTCCTCGCCTCCATCGCGGGCCGCGACCTGCCCAACCCCGACGACTTGCAGACCCTGGTCACTCTCCAGGTCGACCGCATCCAGACCGCGGCAACCGGCAAGAACCCCGACGCATAGGCCGCTGCCTTCCGACCACCGGCCCCCTGGCCCGAGGCGTTGCCGACCGCCGCCCAGCGCCGCAGCCGGGGCAACCACTACGCGCACCACCGGAGCGGAGCCCAGCCCGGCCCAGCCCAGCCAACAGGGACGCGTCTCTCCTCATCCACCGGCAAGCCACTCGACACTGCCGGCGCCCGCCGCGCCTTCCGCCGGGCGCTCAAGGACATCGACGGGACCAACGCCGACGACCGGACGCCTCGGGAGCCCCGGCACAGCTCTGCGTTCCTCGCTCTCCGACGAGCCACGCAGCAACGCCAGAGGGCCCTCACCGATCCGGTGAGGGCCCTCTGAACTGCTATCCAGCTGTCGGGGTGGCGGGATTTGAACCCACGACCTCTTCGTCCCGAACGAAGCGCGCTGCCAAGCTGCGCTACACCCCGATTGTCGCTGCTCGTCGCGGCGACGTCGTTTACTTTAGCCCACTGGTGGCCGGAGACGAAATCCGGTTTTCGGGGCGTCGGTCGTGGCGGTCGGGGCGGCCTCGGCGGGGGTGTACGGGGTCGGGGCGGAGGTGGTCGACGGCGATGAGGAGGAGGGCGAGGGCGTAGAAGGCGAGGCCCAGGAGGAGGGCGTTGCCGAGGACGCTCTTGTAGCCGTGGCGGTCGACGTCCAGGAAGGGGTAGAGGTACGGGGCCGGCCAGTCGGGGGTCACCAGGGCCGCTCGGCCGAGCGTGAACACCAGGTACACCAGCGGGTAGAGCAGCCAGGCCGCCGCATGGCTCAGGCGGGGCGGGGCCGGGCGGGTCAGGAGCAGCCAGTCCGCCACCACGGCGAGGGGGATCGCGGTGTGGAAGGCGATGTTCGTCAGGGCGAGCCAGCCCGTAGGGGCGGCCGGGGCGCCGGTCGACGTCATCGTCATGGAGAAGGCCGTCGCGTCCCTCATCAGGATCAGGTGGTACACCAGCGCCGCGATCACGGCGTAGAGAACCGTGCCGGCTGTCGCCCAGGAGGGCAGGGGGCGGCCGGCCGACCACGCTCGGCGGGCCGAGACGGCGAAGACCAGCGCCACCAGGGCCGTGCTCTGGACCGAGAAGTGGCTGAACGCCCGCAGGGGGCTGCCCAGCACCATCTCGGTCACCACGGCCGCTGCCGCCGCCAGTGCGACCAGGGCGCGGTACGTCGCTGCCAGTCGGCGTCGGGTCGGTTCCACCACCGCCGTCGCGGGCACGACGGACGTCACCGGCGCGGGAATGCCCGAGATCGCGGGCAGATCGGGGATGTCCCTGGGTATCGGTGCGGTCATGCGCTCACGCTAGGACGACCCGGTGGAATGGGATATTCGGGGTGATCCGTACGGGTTAACGCCCCGAGCATTCCGAAGGCGGTCCGGTGGTCGGCACCTCACATGGCCGTCCCCCCTCGCCGACACCTCACACGGCGGAGTCCGTCGCCGGTACCCCACACACGCACGGCGGAGTCCGTCGCCGGCGCCTCACACGGCGGAGTCCTCCCGCCCCACCAACGTCAGCAACGAAGCCTCCGGCGGGCAGGCGAACCTCACCGGGGTGTAGCGGTTCGTGCCGCAGCCGGCCGACACGTGCATGTAGGACGTCCGGCCGTCGGCCGTGTGCGTGGAGAGGCCCTTCACGCGGTCCGTGTCGAGGTCGCAGTTGGTGACGAGGGCGCCGTAGAAGGGGATGCAGAGCTGGCCGCCGTGGGTGTGGCCGGCGAGGATCAGGGGGTAGCCGTCGGCGGTGAAGGCGTCGAGGGTGCGGAGGTAGGGGGCGTGGACCACGCCCAGGGAGAGGTCGGCGGAGTCGGACGGGCCGCCGGCCACGCGGGCGTAGCGGTCCCGCTTGATGTGCGGGTCGTCGAGGCCGGTCAGCTCGACCGACATGCCCTCGATCTTCAGCGTGCCGCGGGTGTTCGTGAGGTTGAGCCAGCCCGCCCCGTCGAAGCCGTCGCGCAGGTCCTCCCACGGGTTGTGGATGGCGCCGACCACCGGCTTGTTGCCGTTCAGGCCGTGGCGACCCTGCACCTTCTCCAGGAGGTAGCGGGCGGGGTTGCGCAGCTTCGGGCCGTAGTAGTCGTTCGAGCCGAAGACGTACGCCCCCGGGAACTCCATCAGCGGGCCCAGTGCGTCCAGCACCTCGGGGACGCCCTCGGGGTCGGAGAGGTTGTCCCCGGTGTTGATCACGAAGTCGGGGCGCAGCCCGGCCAGGGACCGCAGCCAGCGCTGCTTCTTGCGCTGCCCGCTCACCATGTGGATGTCGGAGACCTGGAGTATCCGCAGCGGTCGCATGCCCGGTGGCAGCACCGGCACCGTCACCCGACGCAGCCGGAAGGAGCGGGCCTCGAAACCCGCCGCGTACACCACACCGGCGGCACCGGCCGCCGCGATCCCCAGAGGTACTCCGTATCGCGCTCGCATGCGTCCATCGTGTCAGACCCCGCCGAACCCGAGCGCCCGCCTGTGGACAACCACCGACCACCACAGCCGGACGTCACCGACCGTCAACTCCCCCTGTGGAAAACGGACTCCGGCCCACGCATCCCATCAGCGCCGGGTCTGCACCCGCACACACCAGCGAAATCAGGGCGCGCTCCCCGCACCACACCTGCGACAATCGACTCCATGACCACGCTCAAGTCGAAGCTGCAGGAAGACCTCAACGCCGCCATCAAGGAGCGCGACGAGCTCCGCTCCTCGACGCTCCGGCTGACGCTCACCGCGATCACGAAGGAAGAGGTCGCGGGCAAGGAGAAGCGCGAGCTCTCCGACGACGAGGTGCTCAAGGTGATCACCAAGGAGGCGAAGAAGCGCCGTGAGGCCGCGGACGCCTTCGCCCAGGGCGGTCGTACCGAGTCGGCCGAGCGGGAGACGGCGGAGGGCGAGCTTCTCGCCGAGTACCTGCCCAAGCAGCTGTCCGACGAGGAGCTGAAGCAGATCGTCGCCCAGGCCGTCGAGGAGGCCAAGGCCGCCGGCGCCGAGGGCCCGCGCGCGATGGGCCAGGTCATGAAGATCGTCAACCCGAAGGTGGCCGGGCTCGCCGAGGGCGGCCGTGTCGCCGCCCTCGTCAAGCAGCAGCTCGCGGGCAACTGAGCGGACCGCGCGACCACGCGACCCGACCGGACCTCCATGCACGGACCTCCATGCACGGGACTCCGCGCACTACGACAGAACAGAACAGAACAGAACGGCGGTGGGGGCGCCCCTTCTCAAGGGACGCCCCCACCGCCGTACACATTCAGCTCATCAGCGACTGTCGGATCTTCAGTGGCTGTCGGCCGAGCTCGCCACCAAGCCCGCGCCCGGGCCGGCCACCGCGGCCGTCACCCGAACCCGCCCCCATTGCCGTTCCCGTTGTTCCCGCCATTGGTCTGGCCCTGGATCCAGTTCTCCGGGATGGTGAACTCCGGCGTCGGGAAGGTGGCGCCGCCGTCGGTGCCGCCGATGAAGCCGTCGTCGCCGTCGTCACCATTGCCGTTGTCGTCGTCGTTCCCGTTCCCGCCGCCGTTGCCGTTCCCGCGGTCGTCGTCCCCGCGGCCGCGGTCCGGCCGCTCGTCGGGGATGTGGACGCGGTTGAAGTCGAGCCTGGGCTTGCCCTCCAGCGCGCCGGTCATCATGTCGCGCCAGATCGGGCCGGGGACCTTGCCGCCGAAGACCTTGTCGTGCAGCACGCCGCCGATCCTGATGTTCACCATGCGGCGCTCGTGCGCGGGGTCGCCCACCCAGACGGCACCGGCCATGTTCGGGGTGTAGCCCACGAACCAGGCCGCGTAACGGTAGTCCGTCGTACCGGTCTTACCGGCGCTGGGACGGCTGGGGCCGAGGCCGGCCTCCGTACCCGTACCGTCCTCGACCACACCCTCCAGCAGGGTGCTGATGGTGTCGGCGGTCTTCTCGGACATGGCGCGCGAGCACGTCGACTTCGGCACCTCCAGTGACTTCGACTTGTCGCCGACCCGCTGGGTGATGGACTCGATGGCGACCGGCGTGCAGTACATACCGCGCGAGGCGAAGGTGGCGTACGCGTTCGCCATGGTCAGCGGGGACATCTCCTGCGTGCCGAGCGCGATCGACGGGGCCTGGTCCATCTTGCGGCCGTCGGCCCGCTCGACGCCCATCTTCCCGGCCATCTTCGTCACCGGGCAGATGCCGATGTCCGCGATCATCTGCACGAAGTAGGTGTTGACCGACAGCGCGGTCGCCTTCTCCATCGAGTACGGGCCGACCTCGGACGCGCTCTCGTTCTCGAGCTTCGCGGCGCGGGTGCCGGTACCGTTCCGCCAGGTGGCGCCGTCACAGGCGGAGATCGGGCTCGGGTAGGCCATCTGGTACGGCGCGGGGTAGATCTTGCCCGGGGACATGCCGTCCTCGATGGCCGCCGCGGCGACGATCGGCTTGAACGTCGAACCGGGCTGGTAGCCCGCTCCGCCGCCCATGGACTCGTCGACCGAGAGGTTGATCGACGTCTCGTTCTTCTTGGTGTCGAGCCCGTACGGCCTGGACTGGCCCATGGCGAGGATCTTGCCGGTGCCGGGCTCCACGATGGTGGCGGCGGTGGCCACCTCGTCCTTCTGCCTGACGTGCTCCTTGACGGAGGCCTGGACCGACTTCTGGGCCTTCGGGTCCATCGTCGTCCGGATGGTCAGGCCGCCCTGGTTCCAGATCTTGGCCCGGGCCTCCTTGGACTTGCCGAAGATCGGGTCGTTCAGGAACACCTCGCGCACGTAGTCGCAGAAGAAGCCCGCGCCCTTGACGGCCGTGATGCAGCCGTTCTTCGGCTTGCTGATGTCGAGGCCGAGCGGCTTGGCCTTGGCCTTGTCGGCCTCCGCCTGCGAGATGTCGCCGACGTCGGCCATGCGCTGCAGCACGGTGTTGCGCCGCTTGGTGGCTTCCTGCGGGTCGTTCACCGGGTCGTACCGGCTGGGCGACTGCACGATGCCGGCGAGGAGTGCGGCCTCCTCGACGTCCAGGTCCTTGGCGGACTTCGAGAAGTAGCGCCGGGAGGCGGCCTCGACGCCGTAGGCCTGCTGGCCGAAGAACGTGATGTTCAGGTAGTTCTCGAGGATCTTCTTCTTGCCCAGCTCCTCTTCGAGCTGGATCGCTTTCTTCAGCTCGTTGATCTTCCGGCCGAGGGTCTGCTGGATGGCCTGCTGGACCTTCGTCGGGTCGTCACCGGCCTCCTCCACCGCGACGTTCTTCACCAGCTGCTGCGTCAGCGTGGACGCGCCCTGGGCGACGCCGCCCTCCTGCGCGTTGCGGTTGACCGCGCGGAGCACGCCCTTCAGGTCGATCGCGCCGTGCTGGTAGAAACGGGCGTCCTCGATCGCGATGATCGCCTGCTGCATGTACGGCGAGATCTCCTTGAGATCGACCACCGTACGGTCGCGGCTGTACACCGTGGCGATCGAGTCGCCCTTGCTGTCGAGGATCGTGGTGCGCTGGCTCAGCGGTGGCTGCTTGAGGTTGGCGGGGAGCTCGTCGAACCCCTCGACCGACCCCTTGGCCGCCAGCCCCAGGGCGCCGACCGCGGGCAGCGCGATGCCCGCCATGACGGCACCGGCGAGGACGCTGACACCTAGGAACTTGGCGGCCTGCTGTGTGGCGGAGAGACCACCACCCGAGCGCTTGTTTGGCATGAGGGCAGCCTAATCCGTACCGATGACCGTTCCTAAGGAGCGGGTGTGTCCGGAGGGGTACGGGTGCCGGATCGTGACATCTGTTGCCCGTGATCCGGAGGGCGGGCGGGCATGGAGACGCGAACGAACATGAACGGTTGTCTACGTTCTCATTCGCCGGACACGCACGCAGGCGTTGGCCTAAGCTGCTCTCAACTGTCACAGCCGTAGGCCCTTGTATCAAGTACGTCCAGCGAGCCCGAATCGTTCTGACGTTCTTCCGATTTTTTTCGGGTGCCGTGTCCGAATTTACCTCGTGTGTCATTCGGTGTCCGTTGTGACGCATGTCAACTGTCCCGTTCTGACGGGATAGTCACGTATGTCCTCAGGTCACTCCCGCGGGTGATCTGCCGCTTACGCATAGTCCGTTCGGGCCATTCAAGATTGGGCCCGAAGGGGGTGTTGCGCTGTGCCCACCTTCCGTAACGTCCTCAACTGGCGGCGGTGAATATGCCGCTGCCGCCGTGGGGGAGCCTCGATTCGGGAGAGGACGGCGCCGGTATGGGCTGGGTAACCGACTGGAGTGCGCAGGCTGCCTGCCGCACTACCGATCCGGATGAACTGTTCGTTCAAGGAGCAGCGCAGAACAGGGCCAAGGCGGTGTGCACCGGATGCCCGGTGCGCACGGAGTGCCTGGCGGACGCGTTGGACAACCGCGTCGAGTTCGGCGTGTGGGGAGGAATGACGGAGCGCGAGCGCCGCGCACTGCTGCGCAGGCGTCCGACCGTCACGTCGTGGCGCAGGCTGTTGGAGACCGCGCGCACGGAGTACGAGCGTGGCGCGGGCATTCTGCCGCTCGACGACGACGAGATCTACGAGAACTACGCGGCGGTGAGCTGAGGCGAGGCCCCTTCCGGGTCACGTCGGCCGAGGGCGCCCTTGAGGTGTCGGCGCGTCGGGCAGGTGTGCCGGCTCTCGGGTGCCCCGAGGCGTGGATCGCCAGATGGGGCAGCGTAGTCAAGTGATCAGTCGTTCGAGTGATCAGTCGTCCGACGGAGGTTCAGGCGTCGGAGGTGGGCAGTTCGGGCCTTATGGCTGCGAGCCGGTCACCGATGTCCCGCAGACCCGCGAGGTCGTGGACATCACCGGGCAGCGCGGCCACTTCGGCCACGGCCACCTCGGGATGCAGGGCGGTGAAGCGGTCACGCGTGCGCTGCTCGCGGGAGAGCAGCCGCATCCGCTCGGCATGCAGCCTGAGCAGGCCTGCGGTGAGCTGTTCCACGGTCAGGTCCTGTGGGGCGACGGACTGGTCGGCAACGGCCTGGTTCCGCTGGTCCGGGGCGGGGGAGCCGTCCTGGGTACCGGGCGTTGCGGAAGATTCTGGACTGCTTGAACTGTCGTACGTGTCGGGAGAGTTACGAACTGCTTTCCCGTCCATCTGATCCACAATGCGGGGCTCGTCAAGATTTTCCGCGGCGGCGAGCGCGCGCTCGGCGGACAGCTGGGCCGCGCCGCTGCCATGGACGCGGTTGAGCACCAACCCGGCCAGCGGCATGTCCTCGGCCGCCAGCCGCTCCACGAAGTACGCCGCCTCGCGCAGCGCGTCCCGCTCCGGCGCGGCCACCACCAAAAAGGCCGTGCCGGGCGCCTGGAGCAGCTTGTACGTGGCGTCCGCGCGCGTACGGAAGCCGCCGAACATGGAGTCCATGGCGGCCACGAACGTCTGGACGTCCTTCAGCAGTTGACCGCCGAGCAGCTTGCCCAGGGCGCCCGTCATCATCGACATGCCGACGTTCAGGAACTTCATGCCGGCCCGCCCGCCGACCTTCGCCGGCGCCAGCAGGACCCGGATCAGCTTGCCGTCGAGGAACGAGCCGAGCCGCTTCGGGGCGTCCAGGAAGTCCAGCGCCGAGCGGGACGGCGGGGTATCGACGATGATCAGGTCCCACTCGTCCCGGGCCCGCAACTGGCCCAGCTTCTCCATCGCCATGTACTCCTGCGTGCCCGCGAAGCCCGCCGAGAGCGATTGGTAGAAGGGGTTACCCAGGATCGCGGAGGCCCGGTCCGGGTCCGCGTGCGCCTCGACGATCTCGTCGAAGGTGCGCTTCATGTCGAGCATCATGGCGTGCAATTCGCCGTCCCCGTCGATGCCCTTCACCCGGCGCGGGGTGTTGTCCAGCGAGTCGATGCCCATGGACTGGGCGAGCCGCCGGGCCGGGTCGATGGTGAGCACGACCACCTTGCGGCCGCGCTCGGCGGCCCGCACCCCGAGGGCCGCCGCCGTGGTCGTCTTGCCCACACCGCCGGCGCCGCAGCACACCACGATGCGGGTGCCCGGATCGTCCAGCAGCGGGTCGACGGCGAGGGGGCGGGCCGAGCTGATCACACGGTGTCCGTCGGGGGAGTGGGCCGCGTCGTGCGCGGGCGCCGAGTCGTGAGGGTGGGCCGAATCGTGCGTGGCGGCCGGGTCCGAAGTCATGAGATCCCTTGCTGACGCAGTTCCTTGGCCAGTTCGTACAGGCCCGCCAGGTCCATTCCCTCGGCGAGCAGCGGCAGTTCGTGCGACGGCAGGCCCAGCTCGCCCAGTACGCCCCGCTGTTCGTGCTCCAGGGTGTACCGCTCGGCGTACTCCTCGGCCTGGGTGAGCAGCGGCCCCACCAGACGCTCGGCGGTGCCACCGCGCCGCGCGCCGCCCAGCCCCGCCGTCGACAGGGACTTGGCGACGGCCGTACGCGGCACCGACCGCGCGAACTCCAGCTCCTCGGAGTCCAGCACCTCGGGCCGCACCATGTTGACGATGACCCGCCCCACCGGCAGCCTCGCGGTCCGCAGCTCGGCGATGCCGTCCGCCGTCTCCTGGACGGGCATCTCCTCGAGCAGCGTCACCAGATGCACGGCCGTCTCGGGCGACTTCAGGACTCGCATCACGGCCTGGGCCTGATTGTGTATCGGGCCGATCTTGGCGAGGCCCGCCACCTCGTCGTTGACGTTCAGGAAGCGGGTGATGCGCCCCGTGGGCGGCGCGTCCATCACCACGTAGTCGTACGCGAACCGGCCGCTCTTCTCCTTGCGGCGCACCGCCTCGCAGGCCTTGCCGGTCAGCAGCACGTCCCTCAGGCCCGGCGCGACGGTGGTCGCGAAGTCGATGGCGCCGAGCTTCTTCAGGGCCCGGCCCGCGCTGCCCAGCTTGTAGAACATCTGGAGGTAGTCCAACAGGGCCAGTTCGGGGTCGATGGCCAGCGCGTACACCTCCCCGCCCCCGGGAGCCACCGCGATCTTCCGCTCCTCGTACGGCAGTGCCTCTGCCTCGAAGAGCTGCGCGATGCCCTGTCTGCCCTCGACCTCGACCAGGAGGGTGCGCTTCCCCTCGGTCGCGAGGGCGAGCGCGAGTGCGGCGGCGACCGTGGTCTTTCCGGTCCCGCCCTTGCCGCTGACGACCTGGAGCCTGCTCACGTATTCGAGCCTAACCAGTCCGCGCGCGGCCTACGCGGGAGGCTGTGGACAACTTGTGCCCTCCCCGCCTGTCGGCCCCGGCCTGTCGAGGCTGTCATGCCCGCCCGGACGGCGAGGGAACCCATGCCGGGACCGCGGCCGGACAGCGGATAAAGTCGGCCGCATGACCAAGTGGGAATACTCAACCGTGCCGCTGCTCGTCCACGCCACGAAGCAGATTCTGGACACCTGGGGCGAGGACGGCTGGGAGCTCGTCCAGGTCGTGCCCGGGCCGAACAACCCCGAGCAGCTGGTGGCCTACCTGAAGCGGCCCAAGCCGTGAGCGCCGTCGAGGCCAAGCTCGCCGAACTCGGGCTGAGACTGCCCGAGGTCGTCCCGCCGCTCGCCGCGTACCAGCCGGCGGTCCAGTCCGGTGTGTACGTGTACACCGCCGGGCAGCTCCCCATGGTGGACGGCAAGCTGCCCGTCACCGGCAAGGTCGGCGCCGAGGTCACCCCCGAGGAGGCCAAGGAACTCGCCCGTACCTGCGCGCTGAACGCCCTCGCGGCCGTGAAGTCCGTGGCGGGCGACCTGGACCGGGTCGCGCGTGTGGTGAAGGTCGTCGGCTTCGTGGCCTCGGCCTCCGACTTCACGGGCCAGCCCGCCGTGCTGAACGGCGCGAGTGAACTCCTGGGCGCCGTCTTCGGCGACAAGGGCGTCCACGCGCGCAGCGCGGTCGGCGTGGCGGTCCTGCCGCTGGACGCGCCGGTCGAGGTGGAACTCCAGGTGGAACTCACCGTCGCGTAGCGGCGACCAAGATCGCGGAGGCTCACTCGAACATCCGCCCGTGACGAGTTAGCCTCCGCCCATGGCAAACGGGCAGTGGTACCCAGCCGAGTGGCCGGACCGCATCCGCGCACTGGCGGCCGGCACGCTGACACCGGTGACCCCCAAGCGGGCCGCCACCGTCATGCTGCTCAAGGACACGGCCGACACCCCGGTCGTGCACATGCTGCGCAGACGCGCCTCCATGGCCTTCGCCGGGGGCGCGTACGCGTACCCGGGCGGCGGGGTCGACCCGCGCGACGACGACCACCAGATCCGCTGGGCGGGTCCCACGCGCGCGTGGTGGGCGTCCCGGCTCGGCGTCGACGAGACCGACGCCCAGGCGATCGTCTGCGCTGCCGTACGGGAGACGTACGAGGAGGCGGGCGTCCTGCTCGCCGGGCCGAGCTCCGACACGGTGGTCGGCGACACCACGGGCGACGACTGGGAGGCGGACCGCGCGGCGGTGGCCGGCCGGGAGCTGTCCTTCGCGGAGTTCCTGGAGCGCAGGGGACTGGTCCTGCGGTCCGACCTGCTGGGCGCCTGGGCCCGCTGGATCACCCCCGAGTTCGAGTCCCGCCGCTACGACACCTGGTTCTTCGTGGCCGCCCTCCCGCAGGGGCAGCGCACCCGCAACGCCTCCACGGAGGCCGACCGCACGGTGTGGATCCGCCCCAGGGACGCGGCGGACGGCTACGACAAGGGCGAACTGCTGATGATGCCGCCCACCATCGCGACCCTGCGCCGGCTCGCGGAGTACGACACGGCCGCCGCCGCGCTCGCCGCCGCACCGGCCCGCGACCTGACGCCCGTCCTCGCCGAGGCCCGTCTGGAGGACGACGCCGTGATCCTCTCCTGGCCCGGCCACGACGAGTTCACCAAGCGCGTACCGGCCGCCGGAGACACCCCATGACGGCCGCCCCCGACCGGCACAGCGGCGGGACTCCGCGCCGGCACGCGCCCGGCGCACCCCCGCACGAGCCCCGTACACCTCCGCACGCCCCTCGCGCCGCCGCGCGGGTCCGCGACCGACAGCGCGACACTCCGCACTCCGCCCCTCCCGTTGGAAGGCACCCCGTATGACCGACGCAGCAGCCCTCCCCGGCCAGCCCAGGGGCGGCGTCCTGTCGGGGCCCGCCACCGCGCGCGCGGTCAACGTCCTCGCGCCGAACGCGTCCGTGATGACGCTGGACGGGACCAACACCTGGATCGTGTCCGAGCCGGACTCCGAGCTTGCGGTCGTGATCGACCCGGGTCCGCTGGACGACGTCCACCTGCGCAACGTCGTCGCCACGGCGGAGGAGGCCGGCAAACGGGTCGCGCTGACCCTGCTCACGCACGGCCACCCGGACCACGCGGAGGGCGCCGCCCGCTTCGCCGAGCTGACCAGGACGAACGTACGGGCCCTCGACCCGGCGCTGCGGCTCGGCGACGAAGGGCTGGGCGCGGGGGACGTCGTCTCGCTCGGCGGCCTGGAACTCCGTGTCGTCCCCACCCCCGGCCACACCGCCGACTCGCTCTGCTTCCATCTCCCGGCCGACCGGGCCGTCCTGACCGGTGACACCGTCCTGGGACGCGGTACGACGGTCGTGGCGCACCCCGACGGCCGTCTCGGCGACTATCTCGACTCCCTCCGCCGTCTCAGGTCCCTCACGGTCGACGACGGCGTCCACACCGTCCTCCCCGGCCACGGGCCCGTCCTGGAGGACGCCCAGGGGGTGGTCGAGTTCTACCTGGCCCACCGCGCCCACCGGCTCGCCCAGGTCGAGACGGCCGTCGAGAACGGCTACCGCACCCCCGGCGAGGTGGTCGCCCACGTCTACGCGGACGTCGACCGCTCCCTGTGGCCGGCCGCGGAACTCTCGGTACGGGCACAGCTGGAGTACCTGACCGAGCACGGCCTGATCTGATCCCTCCGAGCCCCTGATCTGATCCCTCCGAGCCTCAGAGGCCGCCTCCGGAGCCACGACCGACCGGGGGCGCCCACGGGGCCTCAGAAGCCCCCCAGGCCTCACCAGGCCCTCCCAGACGCCTCCCAGAGGCCCTCCCGGGGCGCGCCCGACGCCTGATCACCGGCGGAGCCCGCCCGTTCACCTGTCTCCGGGACGGGGCGCTTTGAGGCCGTGCACGCGCGCGTACTCCTCGGCCAGCCAGGGCCCGAGGTCGTCCAGATACGACCGCAGGACATCGACATCGGCACCCGGCTCGTACCCGGCCACCGCCGCCGCCCCCATCTGGGCGGCGCGCTCGGGGTAGTACTGGCCGAACGCCTCCGCCATCTCGTGCAGATCGCTGGTCCACCCGTTCCAGCGGGGCATGACGAGGGTGAACCCGGTGCGGACGAGCCGCCGGGAGCAACCACGGACGAGCGCCCGCCGGGCGTCGTCACCGACGGCTTCCGCGACCCGCTCACGCCAGCGCGGCAGGAGCAGCGCCAGGTCGCCGTTGGTCTCGCGGGCGAGGAGGGAGTCGGGCCGGTAGCGGGGCAGCTCCTCGGCCAGGTCCTCGCCCAGCAGGGGAGTGCACAGACAGGCCACGAACCAGCCCAGGTCGTACCGCTCCAGGTCGCTGAGCACCTGCGCCCGGCTGACCAGCAGCGTTCCGGCTCCGTCGATCTGCGGGAACTCCTCGTCCAGCGCCCCGTCCAGCCGCCTCGCCTCCGCCCGGTCCGTCTCCGTGGGCTCCCCGCGCAACGCCAGCAGCAGATCGAGGTCACTGCGCCCCGGACGAGCCGCACCCCGGGGAACCGACCCATAGAGATACGCACTGTGCAGCCGCGCCCCGAACCCGTCCAGCACCCGCTCCCGAGCCGCCACGACCACCGGCCGAAACACCGCCCCCACCCGCCCGAGCGCCCCCTCCCGCTCGATGAACCCCTCCCTGTCCAGCCCCCCAGGACGCCCCGTTCCAGCCATGGGGCCACTGTGCCGGGAGGAACACGAGGGACGCAGTCCATTTACGCGATGCGGACCCCGCGCGAGACGCCACCCGTGGCCCGTCTCACGCGCGAGACGCCACCCGGGCCCCGTAAGGGGCGCGGGGAACTGCGCGAGCAACCACGAACACCCCGCACCCGCCAAACAACAGAACCCCCCGAGCTATAAGGCGCTCAGGGGGTCGAAGGGGCACAGCCCCTGGGGGATGGGACGGGTAGGGGCGGCGGGGGCGAAACAAATGGGGCCCGCCCCGCTGAACGAGACGAACCCCACCGACGACTGCACAGCGACGTACAACAGTTACCTGCGACAGCCCTGCCAGCCCTGTAAGCCCTGACCGGAGGTCAGCGCGACCGCTTCGCCAACCGCTCCACATCCAGCAAGATCACCGCACGAGCCTCCAACCGCAGCCACCCCCGCTGCGCGAAGTCCGCCAGGGCCTTGTTCACGGTCTCCCGCGACGCACCCACCAGCTGCGCGAGCTCCTCCTGCGTGAGGTCGTGCACCACATGGATGCCCTCCTCCGACTGCACACCGAACCGCCGCGAGAGGTCCAGCAGCGCACGGGCGACCCGCCCGGGCACGTCCGAGAACACGAGGTCGGACATCTGGTCGTTGGTCTTGCGCAGCCGCCGCGCGACCGCACGCAGCAGCGCCGCGGCCACCTCGGGTCGCGCGTTCAGCCACGGCTGGAGGTCGCCGTGGCCGAGGCCGAGCAGCTTGACCTCGGTCAGAGCCGTGGCGGTCGCCGTCCGCGGGCCCGGGTCGAACAGCGACAGCTCGCCGATCAGCTCACCGGGGCCGAGCACGGCCAGCATGTTCTCGCGGCCGTCGGGCGACGCGCGGTGCAGCTTGACCTTTCCTTCGGTGACCACATAGAGGCGGTCACCCGGATCGCCCTCGTGGAAGAGAGCGTCACCGCGCGCGAGAGTCACCTCACTCATGGAGGCGCGGAGCTCCGCGGCCTGCTCGTCATCGAGCGCCGCGAAGAGCGGGGCGCGCCGCAGAACGTCGTCCACGAGTTCTCTCCTTGTCGACCTGCTCAGGGGATCTTGCTCCCCGTACTACCAGGGGACCGTGTTCCCCATCTTGCCGGACGGACCAAACAGTGTGATCTGTCACAAGGATGCCGCACACATGTCCCGGGGTAAGCGTCAGGGGTCCAATTGGGGGCCGATCTTCTGGGCCCGGGGCGGATGTCGGTGCCGGGCTTTAGGCTGGCCGGGTGTCCAAATCGCCGGTGAGAGCACAGGCCAAGGGGGCTGGGCGGGTGGTTGTACGTCGCGATTCCGCTGTGGGCGAACAGGGCCCCACTGGAGCGAACAAAACGGCAAAGGCGACGAACGTGTCCGATCCATCAGAGGCGGAGAACCCCGCCCAGAAGACCACGGCCCGGGCGAAGAAGGCCGCACCGACAAAGACCGCCACAGCCCGAAAGACGACGACGGCCAAGGCAACGGCGAAGACGACGACGGCCAAGGCAATGGCGAAGACGACGACGGCCAAGGCAACGGCGAAGACGACGACGGCCAAGGCAATGGCGAAGACGACGACGGCCAAGGCAACGGCGAAGAAGGCAATCCCGAAGAAGGCGGCCACAGCGAAAACCCCCACCGCCACCCCGAGCGCACCCCCCAAACCCGAGTCCCACACCGCCCTGGTCCGCCGCGCCCGCCGAATCAACCGCGAGCTCGCCGAGGTGTACCCGTACGCACACCCGGAGCTGGACTTCGAGAACTCCTTCCAGCTGATCGTCGCCACGGTCCTGTCCGCGCAGACGACGGACCTGAGGGTCAACCAGACGACCCCGGCGCTCTTCGCGAAGTACCCGACCCCCGAGGACCTGGCCGGGGCGAACCCCGAGATCGTCGAGGAGATCCTGCGACCGTGCGGGTTCTTCCGGGCCAAGACGAAGTCGGTGATAGGGCTGTCGAAGGCCCTGGTGGAGAACCACGGGGGCGAGGTCCCCGGCCGTCTCGAAGACCTCGTCAAGCTGCCCGGCGTCGGCCGCAAGACCGCCTTCGTCGTGCTGGGCAACGCCTTCGGCCGGCCCGGCATCACCGTCGACACCCACTTCCAGCGGCTCGTACGACGCTGGCGCTGGACCGAGGCGACCGAGCCGGACAAGATCGAGGCGGCCATCGGCGCGCTCTTCCCGAAGAGCGAGTGGACGATGCTGTCGCACCACGTGATCTTCCACGGCCGCCGTATCTGCCACGCCCGGAAACCGGCCTGCGGCGCCTGCCCCATCGCCCCGCTCTGCCCGGCGTTCGGCGAGGGCGAGACGGACCCGGAGAAGGCCAGGAAGCTCCTGAAGTACGAGAAGGGCGGCTTCCCCGGTCAGCGCCTGAACCCCCCGCAGTCCTACCTGGACGCGGGCGGCATCCCGGCCCCGCCCCTGGGAGCCGCCGGATGACGGACCGTCCCGAGCCACCCGGCGGCTACTCTCCCCACCCCGGCACGGGCCACCCACAAGAGGGACGCGAGGCCCGAGCGGAACGATCAGCGGTCCCCCGGGCGTTGGGACCGAGAGAACGACGGGGGTGGCGATGACACGCGCGAGCCGGACGGACGGCGGCACGGACACCGACAGCGAGCACCGCGCGGTGGACGGGCACGTGAGCCTGGACAAGGCGGGCCTGCCCGCCTGGCTGGACCCGGTGGTGCGTGCCGCGGAGACGGTCGAGCCGCTGCAGTTGAGCCGCTTCCTGCCCCCGGAGAACGGCTCGGGGCGGCAGTCGGCGGTCCTGATCCTGTTCGGCGAGGGCACGGACGGGCCCGAGCTGCTGCTCATGGAGCGCGCCGGTTCACTCCGGTCGCACGCGGGCCAGCCGTCGTTCCCCGGCGGCGCCCTCGACCCCGAGGACGGCGACCCCCAGACCGACGGCCCGCTGCGCGCCGCCCTGCGCGAGGCCGAGGAGGAGACCGGCCTCGACCCCACTGGAGTCCAGCTCTTCGGCGTGCTGCCGAAGCTGTACATCCCGGTCAGCGGCTTCGTCGTGACCCCCGTCCTCGGCTGGTGGCGCCGGCCGACGCCGGTCCGGGTGGTGGATCCGAACGAGACGGCCCGCGTCTTCACCGTCCCCGTGGCGGATCTCACGGATCCGGCCAACAGAGCCACCGCCATTCACCCCCGGGGCTACGCAGGACCGGCATTTCTGGTCGAATCGGCCCTGGTGTGGGGGTTCACGGCCGGCGTGATCGACCGTCTGCTGCACTACGCGGGCTGGGAGCGCCCCTGGGACCGTGAGAAGCAGGTCCCGCTCGACTGGCGCTCATGACAGGGTGTCTGCCGTGCTGCGTCTTTTGGGGCTTGTCGTGTCCTCCCGTCGCCGCGCGGCGGACCGGACCCCCGGCCGGCCTGTAGTGATCGCGAAGTGACGAGGCGAGGCTTGAAGCGGTGAACGTGCTGGACATCCTGTTGCTGGTCGCCGCCGTCTGGTTCGCGATCGTGGGCTACCGACAGGGCTTCGTCGTCGGCATCCTCTCGGTGATCGGCTTCCTCGGCGGCGGCCTCGTCGCGGTCTACGCCCTGCCCGTCATCTGGGACTGGATGACCGACAATTCGGAGGTCAGCACGGCCGCCGCCGTCGTCGCGGTGGTCATCGTGATCGTCTTCGCCTCCGTCGGCCAGGCCCTGACCACCCACCTCGGCAACAAACTGCGCCGCTACATCACCTGGTCCCCGGCCCGCGCCCTGGACGCCACCGGCGGCGCCCTCGTCAACGTCGTGGCGATGCTCCTGGTCGCCTGGCTGATCGGTTCCGCACTCGCGGGGACGACCCTGCCGACGCTCGGCAAGGAGGTCCGCAACTCCAAGGTGCTGGGGGGCGTGGCGACGGCCCTGCCCAACCAGGCGGACACCTGGTTCGCGGACTTCTCCTCGGTCCTCACGCAGAACGGCTTCCCGCAGGTCTTCAGCCCGTTCTCGAACGAGCCGATCACCGAGGTGCAGCCCCCCGACCCGGCGCTCGCGAGCAGCCCGGTCGCCCAGCGCGCCAAGCGGTCCATCGTCAAGGTCATGGGCACCGCCCAGAGCTGCGGCAAGGTCCTCGAAGGCACCGGCTTCGTCTTCGGCGAACGCCGCGTGATGACCAACGCGCACGTGGTCGGCGGGGTCGACGAACCCACCGTCCAGATCGGCGGCGAGGGCCGCAAGTACGACGCCAAGGTCGTCCTCTACGACTGGGAGCGCGACATCGCCGTCCTGGATGTGCCGAGCCTGAAGGCGCCCGCGCTGGAGTTCACCACCAAGGACGCCGCGAGCAGCGACGACGCGATCGTGGCCGGCTTCCCGGAGAACGGCGCGTACGACATCCGCCCCGCGCGCGTGCGCGGTCGCATAACGGCCAACGGCGCCGACATCTACAAGCGCGGCACCGTCCACCGCGACGTCTACTCGCTCTACGCCACGGTCCGCCAGGGCAACTCCGGCGGCCCGCTGCTCACGCCCGAAGGCAAGGTCTACGGCGTGGTCTTCGCGAAGTCCCTCGACGACCCGGACACGGGTTACGCCCTCACCGCGGACGAGGTCGAGGAGGACATCGCCAAGGGCCGTTCGGCCAACCAGCAGGTGGACAGCGACAGCTGCGCGCTCTGAGGCCGGGCGGGGCCGGTGCGGTGAGGTCCGGTGAGGTCCTGGGCGGGTCGCCCCGCGTGGGTCAGGGACGAGGATGGCGCAGCCGCGCCGAGACCCAGCGGGCCCGGCGGCGCAGGATGCGCGGAATGCCCAGCCGGGGGTCCGTGCCCGGCAGTTGCGGGGCGCCCCTCCGGTGGGAGCTCAGGCCCGCGGCCGAGCGGCGGTTGCGTGCTGCGTCACTGTAGTCGTGCGTCCAGCCCATACCCCGACGTGTGCCCCCGCCTCAAGGTCGATAACCGCCCCCACGCCCCCCAATTGGCCTATGCGCCGGGCAAGTGGCTGTTCATGGAACAGGTGTTCACCGGTCGGGCTCGGGGTCCTTCAGCCAGTTGATGAGTTCGGTGGAGAACGCCACCGGATCCTCCTCGTGCGGGAAGTGCCCCAGACCGTCGAACAGCCGCCAGCGGTACGGCGCTTCGACGTACTCCCCGGACCCGGCCGCGCTGCGCGTGCGCATCACCGGGTCGAGCGAACCGTGCAGATGGAGGGTGGGCACCCGCACCGGACGCTTCATCCGGCGGTTGAACTGGATGCCGTCCGGGCGGGCCATGGACCGCACCATCCACCGGTACGGCTCGATCGAGCAGTGCGCCGTCGACGGGATGCACATCGCCCGCTGATACGCCTCCACGGCCTCGTCGTCGGGCAGCCGGGGCCCCGACCAGTCCCGCATCAGCCGGCCGACCAGGGCGCCGTCGTCGGCGGTGAGTTGCCGCTCGGGGATCCAGGGCCGCTGGAATCCCCAGATGTAGGAGCCCGCCGCCGTCTGCTTGACGTCGGAGAGCATCGCCGAGCGCCAGCGCCGCGGGTGCGGCATCGAGGAGACCGCGAGCCGCCGTACGAGCTTGGGGCGCATCACGGCCGCCGTCCACGCCAGATAGCCGCCCAGGTCGTGGCCGACCAGCGCGGCGTCGGGCTCGCCGAGGGATCGTACGACCCCGGTGATGTCGAGGGCGAGGTTCGCGGGGTCGTAACCCCGGGGTGTGCGGTCGCTGCCGCCGACACCGCGCAGGTCCATGGCCACGGCCCGGAAGCCCGCGTCGGCGAGGGCGACCAGCTGGTGCCGCCAGGTCCACCAGAACTGCGGGAAGCCGTGCAGCAGCAGCACCAGCGGCCCGTCGCCGACCTCGGCGATGTGGAAGCGCGCGCCGTTGGCGGCCACGTCCCGGTGGATCAGCCCCTTGGCGCCGGGCACGTCGAGTCGTACGGGAGACGCGGGCTGGTTCGAAGGGGCGGCCGGGGTGGTCGCGGGGTCGGTCATGACGTCGAGCGTGCCACAGCCTCGACGGCGTCGTCGGCCGGGGCGGGCCGACGGGGGTGCGGCTTGGCGTTCTGCAGCACGCCCGCCGTCTCCTTCATGGACGCGGCGACCTTCTGCGGGCCCTGCCCCTTCTTGGCCTTCTTCGAGAAGACCACGCCGATGAGCGTCAGCACGAGCGCGACCACGACATTCGCCGCGAACGACAGCAGGAAGCAGATCGCCAGGTTCCAGTCGCTCCAGGTGCGGATGCCGTACGCCAGGGCGAAGCTCAGCATGGGCAGGGAGAAGATCAGCACCGTGCCGGCCGCGGTGAACGCACCGCCGCCGATCACGCCTCGCTTGACGTCCTGCCTGAGCTGGGCCTTGGCCAGCGCGATCTCGTCGTGCACCAGCGCGGACATCTCGGCCGTCGCCGAGGCGAACAACTGGCCGACACTGCGTTCGGCTCCGACCGGGCTGCCGTCGGGTGCGCTCATCGGGGTCTCCCTCATATGCGTTTGTACGGTCCTGTCTACGGTCCAGTCAGATCATGCCGGACCGTCGTCGCCGTCGCCTGCCCCGCCCGCCACTTCGGCAAGCCTGCGATGCTCTGCGGCCTTGCGTTCGTGGATCTCGGCCATGCGCAGGTGGTACTCCGGATCGTCCTGTTCGTAGATGTCGGGGATGCCGTCGAGGTCCTCGTCGCGCTCCTCGGCGGCCCACAGGGCCTGGTACTTGGCGTTCCGCAGCTTCAGCAGGACGGTCGCGAGGACCGCCGCGACGAGCGACCCGGTGAGGACGGCCGCCTTGACGCCGTCGGTGAGCACCGGGTCGCCCTCGAAGGCCAGTTCGCCGATGAGCAGCGACACGGTGAAGCCGATGCCGGCGAGGGAGGAGACCGCGAAGACGTCCGGCCAGGACAGGTCCTCGGAGAGGGAGGCCCGGGTGAAGCGGGCGGTCAGCCAGGTCCCGCAGAAGATCCCGACCGCCTTGCCGACGACGAGCCCGAGCACCACCCCGAGCGTCTCCGGCTGGGTGAACACCCTGCCCAGCGCACCGCCCGACACCGAGACGCCCGCGCTGAACAGGGCGAACAGCGGCACGGCCAGACCGGCGGACAGGGGGCGCACCAGGTGCTCGATGCGCTCGCCGGGGGAGCGTGTCTCGCCTTCGCGCCGGGTACAGCGCAGCATCAGCCCCATCGCGACACCGGCGATGGTGGCGTGCACGCCGCTGTTGTACATCAGCGCCCAGATGACGAGCGCGAGCGGAACGTACACGTACCACCCGCGTACGCCCTTCCTCAGCAGCAGCCAGAAGACGGCGAGACCGGCGAAGGCGGCGCCGAGCGCGGCGAAGTCGAGGTCGTCGGTGAAGAACACCGCGATGATCAGGATCGCGCACAGGTCGTCGACGACGGCGAGGGTGAGCAGGAAGGCCCGCAGCGCGTTCGGCAGGGACGTGCCGATGACGGCGAGCACGGCCAGCGCGAACGCGATGTCGGTCGCCGTGGGCACCGCCCAGCCGGCCAGGGAGCCGCCGCCGGTGAGGTTGGTGAGCGTGTACACGAGCGCCGGTACGGCCATGCCGCACAGCGCGGCGACCACGGGCAGCGCGGCCGTCCTGGGGTCCCGCAGGTCCCCGGCGACCAGTTCGCGCTTGAGTTCGATGCCGGCGACGAAGAAGAAGACCGCGAGGAGCCCGTCGGCCGCCCAGTGCGCCACGGACAGATCGAGGCCGAGGGCCGAGGGGCCGAAGTGGAAATCGCTGACGCTCTCGTAGCTGTCGCGCAGCGCGGGGACGTTGACCCAGACCAGGGCGGTGACGGCGGCCAGGAGCAGCAGCACACCGCCGACGGTCTCCGTGCGCAGCGCGTCCGCCACGAAGGTCCGTTCGGGCAGTGAGAGCCGTCCGAAGACCTTGCGGGTGGGGGTGGTGCGGGACGCGGCCACGGTGGGGACCTCCGGTCGGGGACAGCACGGAACGCTTGCCGACCAGACTTCCCGGCGCACCTTTATTTACTTTAGCCAAAGGGCACCCGGCGGGCTCGCCGCCGGGTGCCCTTCGAGGCCGTACGTGGGTGTCAGTCCTCGCTCGGCGCCGCCGGCAGCTTGGCCTGGATCAGGTCCATCACCGTGGAGTCGGTGAGTGTCGTGACGTCACCGAGCTGCCGGTTCTCCGCCACGTCGCGCAGCAGTCGCCGCATGATCTTCCCGGAGCGGGTCTTCGGCAACTCCTGCACCGGCAGGATCCGCTTCGGCTTGGCGATCGGGCCGAGGGTGGCACCGACGTGGTTGCGGAGGTCGGCGACGAGGCCCTCGTCGTCGGCGTTCGCCGTACCGCGCAGGATCACGAACGCGACGATCGCCTGGCCGGTGGTCTCGTCGGCCGCGCCGACCACGGCCGCCTCGGCCACGGACGGGTGCGAGACCAGCGCGGACTCCACCTCGGTGGTGGAGATGTTGTGGCCCGACACGAGCATCACGTCGTCGACGCGGCCGAGGAGCCAGATGTCCCCGTCGTCGTCCTTCTTCGCCCCGTCACCGGCGAAGTACTTGCCCGGGAACCGCGACCAGTACGTGTCGAGGAACCGCTGGTCGTCGCCCCAGATGGTGCGCAGCATCGACGGCCACGGCTCGGTGAGGACGAGGTAGCCGCCACCGCCGTCGGGGACTTCCTGGGCCTCGTCGTCCACCACCGTGGCGGAGATGCCCGGCAGCGGGGTCTGCGCGGAGCCCGGCTTGGTCGACGTCACGCCCGGCAGCGGCGAGATCATCATCGCGCCGGTCTCGGTCTGCCACCAGGTGTCCACGATCGGCGTCGCGTCGGCACCGATGTGCTTGCGGTACCAGATCCACGCCTCGGGGTTGATGGGCTCACCGACGGACCCGAGGACGCGGAGGGAGGACAGATCGAACTTCGCGGGGATGTCGTCGCCCCACTTCATGAACGTACGGATGGCCGTGGGCGCCGTGTAGAGGATCGTCACCCCGTACTTCTGCACGATCTCCCAGAACCGCCCCTGGTGCGGGGTGTCGGGCGTGCCCTCGTACATGACCTGTGTCGCGCCGTTCGCCAGCGGCCCGTACACGATGTACGAGTGGCCGGTGACCCAGCCGACGTCGGCGGTGCACCAGTACACGTCCGTCTCCGGCTTGAGGTCGAAGACGGCGTGGTGGGTGTACGACGTCTGCGTGAGGTAGCCGCCGGAGGTGTGCAGGATGCCCTTGGGCTTCCCCGTGGTGCCGGACGTGTACAGGATGAACAGCGGGTGCTCGGCCCCGAACGGCTGCGGGGTGTGCTCGGCGGACTGCCGTTCGACGATCTCGTGCCACCACACGTCGCGGGAGTCGTTCCAGGCGACGTCCTGGCCGGTGCGGCGGACGACGAGGACGTGCTCGACATTGCCGGCGCGGTCGGCGGCGTCGTCCACGGCGGGCTTGAGCGCGGACGGCTTGCCGCGGCGGTAGCCGCCGTCGGAGGTGATGACCACCTTGGCGTCGGCGTCCTGGATACGGGTCGCGAGCGCGTCCGCGGAGAAGCCGCCGAACACGACGGAGTGCGCGGCGCCGATCCGGGCGCAGGCGAGCATCGCCACGGCCGTCTCCGGGATCATCGGCATGTAGACCGCGACCCGGTCGCCGGCCTGGACCCCCAGCTCCAGCAGGGCGTTGGCGGCCTTGCTCACCTCGTCCTTGAGCTCGGCGTAGGTGACGGTCCGGCTGTCCCCGGGCTCGCCCTCGAAGTGGATGGCGACCCGGTCGCCGTTCCCCGCCTCGACATGCCGGTCGACGCAGTTGTACGCGACGTTGAGCTCGCCGTCCTCGAACCACTTGGCGAACGGCGGGTTCGACCAGTTCAGCGTCTCGGTCGGCTCCTTGGCCCAGGTCAGCCGCCGGGCCTGAGCCGCCCAGAAGCCGAGCCTGTCGTCCCTGGCCCGCTCGTACGCCTCGGCCGTGACGTTGGCGCTCTCCGCCAGGTCAGCGGGCGGCGCGAAGCGTCGCTCCTCCTTCAAGAGGTTGGCCAGGCTTTCGTTGCTCACGACATCTCCCTTGCGGTGCTTTGCCGGGGCGTCCGTTGTGTCCCAGGCCACAGCTCATCAGACCCGGACCCCCGATGACAAGGGCCTTCCCCGGATTGGTTTAGACCTGTGGGCGGGTGGCCTGCGGCCAGGACGCCACCCGTTCCCACGGACCGGGACGGAAATCGGTTCACGCGCGCGTGTCGTGCAGGACCGTCCCGGTGGGGTCTGCCGTCCCGGCTGTTCCGGCGACCTTGTCGAAGACTCCGCCGTCCGGGGACTCCTCGGTGAGCAGATACGCCTGCGCCTCGCCCACGTGGAAGTACATCCCGTGCAGTTCGAGTGCGCCCTCGCGCAGGGCGCGCGCGACGGAGTCGTGGGCTCTGAGGTGCTCCAACTGCTGGATGACGTTGGTCAGGCAGAGCTGTTCGACGGCGTCGGCAGGTTCGCGGCCGGCCAGGCGGGCCCAGGGGCGGTTCTTGTCGGTCGCACGGTCCAGACTGGGCCTGCCGTGCCGCAACCAGCGCTTCAACGGCGTCTGGGCGCCGTGGGGATCGGTCTTGAGCAGGGCCTGCATCGCGCCGCAGCCGGAGTGCCCGCAGACCGTGATGGACCGTACGTTCAGCACGTCCACCGCGTACTCGATCGCCGCCGCCACCGAGTCGTCGCTCTCCTCGCCGGGCAGGGGCACGAGATTGCCCACATTGCGTACGACGAAGAGGTCGCCGGGGCCGCTCGCGGTGATCATCGAGGTGATGAGCCGGGAGTCGGCGCAGGTCAGGAAGAGCTGCGAGGGCTGCTGCCCCTCCCGCGCGAGCCGGGCCAGCTCACCGCGGACCAGGGGGGCGGTGTTGCGCTGGAACGCGCTGATGCCGCGCGCCAGTTGGTGGCCGTTCGGTCCCTCGGCCGCCTCCTCCTGCGGTGTCCCTCGCGTCGGGGTGGCCGGGGCCTCGCACTGGTGGTTGCGCCAGGGCGTCCAGGGACGGCAGCGGCAGCCGGCCGCCGAGCTGCCGGCGGGTTCGGCGATACGGGTGCCGGCGCGGCCGGTGATCTCCACGGAGCCACCGCGCGCGTGGTGCGCGTGCTGCCAGTCCTGCAGCGACTCGTACGCCGCGTGGTCCATGAACGAGCCGTCCAGCTCCACGACGACGGCGGCACCCTGGGGGACCTGGTGCAGGGCGCGGCTGAGGCGCGGCACGGCGAGGAACGTCAACTGTCCCCGTACGTGGACGTGATGGACCCCTTCCTTCTCCTCGTGGGTGATGCGGGTGCGGGTGAGGCGGTGCAGGGCGACACCGACGGCCACGGCGATGCCGAGTGCGACGCCTTCCAGGACGCCGAGAGCGATGACGCCGAAGGTGGTGACGGCGTAGACCAGCACCTCGCGGTGGCGGGTGACCGTGCGGATGTGGTGCAGGGACACCATCTGGACCCCGACGGCCATCACCAGGGCGGCGAGTGAGGCGAGGGGGATCAGCTCCAGGGCGGGGACCAGGAGCAGCGCGGCGGCCACTACCCAAACGCCGTGCAGCATCGTGGAGTTCCGGCTGGTGGCGCCAGCTCGGACATTGGCCGTGCTGCGGACGGCGACGCCGGCGATGGGCAGGCCGCCGAGGATGCCGGAGACGACATTGGCGGCGCCCTGGCCGCGCAGCTCGCGGTCGAGGTCCGAACGCCGTACGTCGGTCCGCCCCGCCGCCAGCTTGTCCATGGCGACGGCGCCGAGGAGCGACTGCACGCTGCACACCAGGGTGGTGGTGAGGACGGCGGCGACGAGGCCGAGCGTCGGCCCGTCGGGCACTCCGGCCAGGGCATGGCTCCGCCAGGACGGCAGATCGACCTTGGGCAGGCTCAGCGCGGCGAACGCGGCCGTGGCCGTGGCTCCCGCGACGGCGACGAGGGCGGCCGGGACGGTGCGCAGCTGTCTCCCGACGCGGCCTGGGAGCCGGGGCCAGGCGAGCAGCAGGACCAGGGTGAGGGCGCTCATGGAGACCGCGGCGGGGTGCAGGTGCGCCAACTGGGCGGGGAGCGCGCCGATGTTGGCGCTGACCGAGCTCTGCGGGGTGCCGCCGAGCACGATGTGGAGCTGGGCGACGGCGATGGTGACGCCGATGCCGGCGAGCATGCCGTGCACGATCGCGGGGCTGACGGCGAGCGCGGAGCGGGCCACGCGCAGGTGGGCCAGGCCCAGTTGGGACAGGCCGGCGAAGACGGTGATGGCGCAGGTGGTGCGCCAGCCGTACTGGTGGATGAGGTCGGCGGTGACGACGGTGAGACCGGCCGCCGGGCCGCTGACCTGGAGGGGGGAGCCGCCCAGGCGTCCGGCGACGAGACCGCCGACGGCCGCGGCGACGAGGCCGGCCTGGAGCGGGGCGTCGGTGGCGAGGGCGATGCCCAGGGACAGGGGGAGGGCGATCAGGAAGACCGCGACGGAGGCGGACAGATCGGCGGCCGATACAGGGACTCGGCGACGCGGACCCTTCGGGGGGCTGTGGGGTCGGTGGTCACGCTCTGTGCGGTTCGGGTCCGGGTCGGTGGCGTGGGTGGGGACGCAGGCGGACATGTTCTCCCGTCTCCTCCGGGGCTGCGCGGTCGCGTCGGGTCGCGGCCGTGGGGCACGGCGTTCAGCGGCGGGAATTCTCAACGCTCAGTAAACGAATCGTAATGCAGAGTAAAGGATGTGCAAGAACATTAGCCGCAAATGGGTCATTAGATCACCCAGGAGGATGAATAGAGCATTTCATCGGCTTGTCGTATTAATAATGATCGGAACTCTGTGTGACCTTGGCCGCCCTGCCCCTGAGCGAAGGAAGAGGTGGGCGGAAGATGGCCGTCACCCAGAGGATCGCCGCCGGCGTCACGCTCGCCGCGACCTGCGCAGCGGCGCTCGCCGGCTGCGGGATCGGTGAACCGACCGGAGCCGTCGGCTCACCGGGCGCGAAAAGAACGGAGAAGGAGGGCGGGCAGGGTGTACCCGCCACCAAGGAGGGCGTCCCGGCGCCACCGAAGGCCGCGGTCCGGCTGATCGGCGACGGCTCCACCGCCTACACCGGGGCGCAGCCGCACCTGCCCCGACCCGAACGGCTGAAGCCAGGTCAGAGGCCCCCGCAGTTCGTGGTCTTCTCCTGGGACGGAGCCGGAGAGGACGGCCAGCGGCTCTTCTCGCACTTCCGCGAGGTGGCCCGGGCCAACGACGCGACCATGACGTACTTCCTGAGCGGCGTGTACATGCTGCCGGAGGAGAAACGGGACCTCTACCGCCCGCCCCAGCATTCGCCCGGCCGTTCCGACATCGGCTTCAACGACGTCCGCGGCATCAACGACACCGTGGAGCAGCTGCGCGGCGCGTGGCTGGAGGGCAACGAGATCGGAACGCACTTCAACGGTCACTTCTGCGGTCCCGGCGGCGGGGTCGGCGAATGGTCGGTCGAGGAGTGGAAGAGCGAGATCGCCCAGGCCAAGGCCTTCGTGAAGGCCTGGAAGACCAACACCGGCGCGAAGAACGCCGAACCACTGCCCTTCGACTACGACAAGGAACTGATCGGCGCCCGCACACCCTGTCTGGAAGGGCAGACGAACTTCATGCGGGCCGCCCGCGACCTCGGCTTCCGCTACGACACCAGCGGAGTCAGGGACCAGGTCTGGCCCGAGAAGAAGGACGGGCTGTGGGACCTGTCGCTGCAGCTCGTCCCCGTCCCGGGGCGGGACTTCGAGACGCTGACCATGGACTACAACTTCTATGTGAACCAGTCCGGGGCCCGAGCGGGGGCCCCGGCGAAGCGGGAGCAGTGGGGCGACCAGTTCCGTGACGGGCTGCTCGCGGGCTTCGAACGCGCCTACGAGGGCAACCGCGCGCCCCTGATCATCGGCAACCACTTCGAGTCCTGGAACGGCGGCGTCTACATGCGCGCCATCGAGGAGACCATCGAGGCGGTCTGTGGCAAGCCCGAGGTGCGCTGCGTCTCCTTCCGGCAGCTCGCCGACTGGCTCGACGCCCAGGACCCGAAGGTCCTGGACCAGTTGCGCACCCTGAAGGTCGGTCAGTCCCCGAAGAGGGGCTGGAAGCACTTCCTGTCCGCCGGACCGGCACCCGCCCCGAAGGGGGTTCCCGGGGCTCCGGCGGGCAAGTCGTAGCCGCACTCACACGGTGGCGGCGACCTCTTCGCCGAGCACGAACTCGGGGTCGATCTGCGCGGCCAGGTCGGCCCCGGTCCGCTCATTGCCCCAACTGGTGGCGTTCTTCAGGTGGAAGTGCGCCATCTGACGGGTGTAGCGCTCCCAGTCGCGCAGCTCGTACGTGGCGTCGGCGGCCTCGTGCAGGGTGCGCAGGGACTGGCGGTTGGCCTCCTCCAGGCGCTCGAAGCGGGGCGGGCGGCCCTTCTCCAGGGCACGCACCCAGTCCGAGTGCCCGACGGTGACCAGCAGATCGTCCCCGACCTCGCCGCGGAGGAAGTCGAGGTCGTCCTGACCGTGCACCTTGTTGCCGACGACCTTGAGGGCGACGCCGTAGTCACTGGCGTACTCCTTGTACTGCCGGTAGACGGAGACCCCCCTCCGGGTCGGCTCGGCGACGAGGAACGTCATGTCGAAGCGGGTGAACATGCCGGACGCGAAGGAGTCCGAACCGGCCGTCATGTCGACCACCACGTACTCGTCGCGGCCGTCCGTCAGGTGGTTCAGGAACAGCTCCACCGCTCCCGTCTTGGAGTGGTAGCAGGCGACCCCGAGGTCGGCGTCGGTGAAGGGGCCGGTGACCATCAAACGGACGGCTCCGCCGTCGAGTTCCACCGGGCGGGCGCAGGCGTCGTAGATCGCGTTCGGCTCGCAGACGCGCACCAGGCGGGAGCCGTCGCCGGGCGGGGTGGTCTTGATCATCGTCTCGGCGGAGGTGATCCGCGGGTTGGAGCCGCGCAGATGGTTCTTGATCAGTGCCAGCCGGTCGCCCATCGCGGGCAGTTCGGCGGCCTCCGACTCGTCGAGGCCGAGGGCGGCGCCCAGGTGCTGGTTGATGTCGGCGTCGACGGCGACGACCGGCGCCCCGGAGGCGGCGAGATAGCGGATGAACAGGGCGGACAGCGTGGTCTTGCCACTTCCGCCCTTCCCGACGAAAGCAATTTTCATGTTCACTAACGGTAGTGGGGTGAGCGCCAAGGGTGTTCGTGTGCGGCGGAAGACCACTCCTTCGAGGGGTCGGCGACCGGTGCGCGTAGGGTCGTACTCATGAGTACGACAGGTGCGGCCGCCGATCCGCTCGCGGCCCTGGGAGAGCTTCCCGGTGTGGCCGAGTCCGTGGAGTCCGTGCGCAAGGCCGTCGACCGGGTCTACGGCCACCGCGTCATGCGGCGCCGCAGCAACGCGGTCACCAGCGAGGCGGCCCTGCGTGGTGCGCGCGGCTCGGCGGCACTGTCCGGCGCTGACTGGGCCCTCGAAGAGGTGCGCCGTCGCAGCGACTTCAGCGGCCAGGACGGCGACGACGAGGCCCGTGCCATGGGCGCCGCGCTGCGGCTGACCGCCGAGGCGGGCCAGCTGCTGTCCATCTGGCGGCAGTCACCCCTGCGGGTGCTGGCCCGGCTGCACCTGGTGGCGGCCGGGAGCGACGACGCGCGCGTGGGGCGGCCCCGACAGGACGGGGAGCCCGTGGACGAGCCCCTCGTCGAACTGCCGCTGCCGAGCGCGGCCGAGGTCGCCGGCCGTCTCGACGGCCTCTCCGAGCTGATCATCAAGGGCAGTTCGGCCCCCGCCCTGGTGACCGGCGCCGTCGTCCACGGCGAACTGCTCGCCCTGCGGCCCTTCGGTTTCCACAACGGCCTCGTCGCGCGCGCGGCCGAGCGGATCGTCCTCATCGGCAGCGGCCTCGACCCGAAGTCGGTCTGCCCGGCGGAGGTCGGTCACGCGGAACTCGGCCGCGCCGCCTATCTGGCCGCCCTCGACGGCTATGTCTCCGGCACCCCGGAGGGCATGGCCGCCTGGATCGCCCACTGCGGCAGGGCGATCGAACTGGGCGCGCGCGAGTCGACGGCGGTGTGCGAGGCGCTGCAGCGCGGGGCCGCGTAGAAGCCCGGTGGGCCGGGCGGTGAAGAACCCCCGGAAAAGGGTTGCGGCGGTACGAGAATTCGTACCGCCGCTGGCATGTCCACCCGGTTACCAAGCGTCCTCGATATATGCCCATCAGGCCGGGAACTATGGCCCGTGACCTGGTGCGGCTGGCCCGTAATCGACGGGTCGACGTCGCGTGGGTGCCCGGTTTTCATGCTAGGTCCGTGGGGCCAAAATGAGTTTTAAAGGTGATCCTCTCGGATGTCCTTTGGTCTCGCGGGCCTTGAATCCTTTCTACTCCAGGACCGAGGCAAGCGGAACCCCTTGATGCGCTTCTTTACTTTTAGGTTCAAAGAGGGTGAATCGGCTGCCGTCGTGCCGACCGCGGGTCAGGCGGTCGCCTCCCGGCGCCGGCTCGCGTACCAGACGAGCCCCGCGGTGGCCGCCGCGGCGCCTATGGCGGCGGCCGCGAGAAGAGCGGGTTTCGGCCGGACAGCGAGGCGCTGCTTGAGGCGCACGGGGCGGTGGAAGTCGAGAATGGGCCACCCGCGCGCGAGGGCCTCCTTGCGCAGGGTCCGGTCCGGGTTCACCGCGTGCGGGTGCCCCACCGCCTCCAGCATCGGCAGATCGGTCGCCGAGTCGCTGTACGCGTAGCAGTGCGCGAGGTCGTACTCCTCGGACTCGGCCAGCTCCCGGATCGCCTCGGCCTTGGTCGGGCCGTAGGCGTAGTACTCCACCTCGCCGGTGAAGCAGCCGTCGTCGCCGACGACCATCCGGGTCGCCACCACCCGGTCCGCGCCGAGGAGTTCGCCGATCGGCTCGACCACCTCGGCACCGGAGGTGGAGACGATGACGACGTCCCGCCCGGCGATGTGGTGCTCCTCGATGAGGGAGGCGGCCTCGTCGTAGATGATCGGGTCGATCAGGTCGTGAAGGGTCTCGGCGACGATGTCCTTCACCTGTTGGACGTTCCAGCCCCGGCACAGCGCGGACAGATACTTCCGCATCCGCTCCATCTGGTCGTGGTCGGCGCCGCCGGCGAGGAACACGAACTGGGTGTACGCCGTCCGCAGGGCGGCCCTGCGGTTGATCAGGCCGCCTTGGTAGAACGACTTGCTGAACGTGAGCGTGCTCGACTTCGCAATGACCGTCTTGTCCAGGTCAAAGAAGGCCGCTGTGCGGGGCAAGGAGTGGTTTTCCACGACGCCGAGCATATGCGCCCGCCATTCGGGCTAGTGTGGGGCGTGTGGGTTTGCCTGAGAGGCCTCTCGGGTACACCATGGAAGTCACGGATCGTTCGCGACCGTGCTAACGCGGCCCGGCTCCTCCCCCCCCGAGTCGGCCGTGAAGACGACCCCCACTCTCCCCCCCGGTGGGGGTCGTCGCATGTCCGGGTGCGTTTTCCCCTCCTCATCCCAGCCCGCGAGGCGCCTTCGTGCCCTCGTGGGCTTTCCTCTGCCCCGGCACAGGATCCGTCACCGTCCGTAGCTGTCGGGCTGCGCTGCGGAGGCCGCACAGGAGTCGCCTGTTCGGGTGATGGCGATATCCACAAGCGCTGAGTTGTCCACAGTTATCGACCAAGATCCACACGATTTCCCGGCTCGCCGCATCGTGATTCCAGCGCGTCCCGACGGCGGCGAGTTCCTGGCCGGTTCCGTTTCCCGGATGCGCGGGGCCGGTTTCCGTCGGCCGCCCCTCGTGGCGGCCGATCGCCGGTTCCTCCCACAGGACTTGAACACGGGCGCCCGGAAGGCGAGGCGCCGCGTGGACGCAGTGAGTGAAGGGGCTGGGGATCGTGGCGGGAGCCATCACCGACGACCGGCCGTCCGCCGCCGAGGGGCGGCAGGGCGGACCGTTGATCGTCACCGAGGACGTGGAACTGCTGGACGACCTGCTGCGGCTGTGCGCGGCGGCGGGCGCCCGGCCGGAGGTCCACCACGGAGTGCCGGAGGGCCGGGGCCGGTGGGAGACGGCGCCGCTCGTGCTCGTCGGGGACGACGCGGCACGACGGCTGCGCGGGGCCGCGCGCAGACGAGGAGTGGTGCTCGTCGGCAAGGACCAGGACGACTCCGGGGTCTGGCAGCGGGCCGTGGAGATCGGCGCCGACCACGTCCTGATGCTGCCGGACGGCGAGCAGTGGCTCGTCGACCGCATCGCCGACGTGGCCGAAGGGGTCGGCAGGCCCGCGCTCACCGTCGGTGTGATCGGCGGCCGGGGCGGCGCCGGAGCGTCCACGCTGGCCTGCGCCCTCGCCGTCACCTCCGCGCGACAGGGCACGCGCACCCTCCTGGTGGACGCCGATCCGCTGGGCGGCGGCCTGGACGTGCTCCTCGGCGGCGAGAGCGCCGACGGACTGCGCTGGCCGGCCTTCGCCGCCTCACGCGGCCGGGTCGGCGGCGGCGCCCTGGAGGAGTCCCTGCCCGAACTGCACTCCCTGCGCGTCCTCAGCTGGGACCGCGGCGACGCCGTCGCCGTCCCGCCCCAGGCCGTCCGCGCGGTCCTCGCCGCCGGCCGACGTCGAGGCGGCACGGTCGTCGTCGACCTGCCGCGCCGCATCGACGAAGGCGTCGCCGAGGCGCTCGCCCAGCTCGACCTCGGCCTCCTGGTCGTCCCCGCCGAGCTGCGCGCCGTCGCCGCGGCCTCCCGCGTCGCCTCCGCCCTCGGCATGGTCCTGCGCGACCTGCGGGTCGCGGTCCGCGGGCCGTACGCCCCCGGCCTCGACGACCACGAGGTGGCCCGCCTGCTGGGGCTCCCCCTCGCGGGCGAAGTACCCACCGACATCGGGCCGCCGGACAGCGGCAAACCACCGGGAGGCGTCCCGCGCGGACCACTCGCCCGGTTCTGCGAAGGCTTCTGGGAGCGCGTGGCGGTCAGGGGTGAGGCGGCGTGAACCGGGTGCGTCCCGACGGGCCGCCGGGCGACTTCGACCCGGACCGGGGTGAGGGCTGATGAACGGGATGCGCGAAGACGGCCTGCTGGACGGCGTACGGCAGTGGCTCGTCGAGAGCGGGGCCGAACCGACACCCGCGCGCGTGGCGCAGGCGCTGCGGGAGCGAGGACGGGTGCTCGGGGACGCCGAGGTGCTCGGGGCGGCCGAGCGGTTGCGCTCGGAGCTGGTGGGGAGCGGGCCGTTGGAGCCACTGCTCGCCGACCCGTCGGTCACCGATGTGCTGGTCTCGGCGCCGGACCGGGTGTGGGTGGACCGGGGCGGCGGCCTGGAGCTGACCGAGGTCTCCTTCCCGGACGCGGCCGCCGTACGACGGCTCGCGCAGCGCCTTGCGGCCGTCGCCGGACGCCGGCTGGACGACGCCCGGCCCTGGGTGGACGCCCGGCTCCCGGACGGCACCCGGCTCCACGCGGTGCTCCCCCCGGTCGCCGTCGGCTCCACCTGCCTGTCCCTGCGGGTCGTACGGCCCCGCGCCTTCACCCTCGCCGAACTGGCGACGGCGGGCACGGTCCCACCCGGCGGCGACCGCGTCCTGCGGGCACTGATCCGCTCCCGGCTGTCGTACGTCATCAGCGGCGGCACCGGGACCGGCAAGACCACGCTCCTGAGCGCGCTGCTCGGCCTGGTCGACCCCGGTGAGCGGATCGTGCTCGCCGAGGACTCGGCGGAACTGCGGCCCGACCATCCGCATGTGGTGCGGCTGGAAGGCAGACCGGCCAACCAGGAGGGCGTGGGGCTTGTCGAGCTGCGGGACCTGGTGCGCCAGGCACTGCGGATGCGCCCGGACCGGCTGGTGGTCGGCGAGGTGCGGGGACCCGAGGTCGTCAGCCTGCTGGCAGCCCTCAACACGGGCCACGAGGGCGGCTGCGGCACGCTCCACGCCAACGCCGCGGGACAGGTGCCGGCCCGTCTGGAGGCCCTCGGTACGGCCGCGGGGCTCGACCGGGCCGCGCTGCACAGCCAGCTGGCGGCTGCCTTGTCGGTGGTCCTGCACCTCGTACGGGACCGCGACGGGCGACGGCGGATCGCCGAGGTGCATGTGCTGGAGCGGGACGGGTCGGGGCTGGTGGTGACCGTGCCGGCGCTCCGCTGGGGCGAGGAGGCGTTCGTGTACGAGCGGGGCTGGGAGCGGCTGCGGGGGCTGCTCCGGGACGGGGTGCGGAGCCGGGGCGACGAGTTCCCGGACGGGCCGCACGGTCGGGATGACGGCCTTCTGGAAGGAAAAGGAAGTGGACGACGGTGACGGGGGTCGGGGAGATGTCGGTCGGGGTGGTGGCGGTGGCGTGCGCCGGGGCGGCGGCCTGGTTGTCGGATGACGGGCGCCGCGCCGGGGTGCGGCGGGCGCGGTTGCTGCTGGCCGGTGGCGGGGCCGTGGGGCCGCCACCCTGGGCACGGGTGGTCGGCCGGGTACGGCTGCTGGGGGCCGAGTGGTGGGCGCCGGTGGCCGGGTCGGTGATCGCGGTGCTGGGGGCCTCGGTGCTGCCGGTGCTAGCGGGGGCGGCGGCGGTGCCGCTGCTGAGGCGGGTGCGGCGGGCGGCGGAGGAACGCCGGGCCCGGGAACGGCGGGGCGATGCCGTGGTCGCCCTCTGCTCGGCGCTCGCCGGGGAGGTGCGGGCCGGGCGACAGCCCGGGGAGGCGTTGACGCGGGCCGCGCTGGACTCCGGAGGGCTCGGGGAGGCCCGGGCCGTGGTGCTGGCGGCGGCGCGGTTCGGCGGGGACGTACCGGGTGCCCTGGCGGACGCGGCCCGGCAGCCGGGCGCCGACGGGCTGCTGGGGCTCGCCGCGTGCTGGCGGGTGGCCGTCGACCGGGGCGCGGGCCTCGCCGCCGGGCTCGACCGGCTGGAGGGCGCCCTGCGCGCCGAGCGGGACCAGCGGGCCGACCTGCGCGCCCAGTTGGCCGGCGCCCGGTCGACGGCGGTGATGCTCGCCGGGCTCCCGGTCCTGGGCCTCCTGCTGGGCACCGCGCTGGGTGCCGACCCGCTGCGCGTGGTGCTGCACAGCACGGCGGGGCTGGGCTGTCTGCTCGTCGGCGCGGTGCTGGAGGGCGCGGGGCTGTGGTGGGCGCTGCGGATCGTACGGGGAGCTGAGGCGGCGTGAGCGGCGAGGTCGTCCACAGGCTGGGGATGGTCGTCTGCGCGCTGGGGGGACTGTGGTTGTCGGCCCGGGCGCTCGCCGCCGCCCGACGCGAACGACGGCTGCGCACCCGGCTGGCCGAGGTGCTCGCCGTCGCGGCCGAGCCGCCCCGGCGGAACCTGGTGCCGCGGGGTGCCGTCCGGCGGTGGCTGCCGGTCGCCGGGGCCGTCTGCGCGGGGTGGGTGCTCGTCGGCGGCGTCCTGGGGGTGCTGCTGGGGCTCGCTGCCGGAGTCGGGGCCTGGCTGTGGCTGCGGAGGGCGCGGCGCGCGGGCGGCGACCCGGCGGAGGCGTACGACGCCGCGGCGGCAGCGCGCCAACTGCCGCTCGCCGCCGACCTGCTGGCCGCCTGCATCACGGCCGGGGCGAGCCCCGTGGTGGCCGCGCAGGCCGTGGGCGAGGCCCTGGGCGGCCCCGTGGGCGCACGACTGGCCAGAGGTGCGGCAGAGGCCCGGCTCGGGGGCGAACCGGCCGAGGCATGGCGCTCGTTGGCGGTCCTCCCCGGCGCCGCAGCTCTGGCACGGCTTCTGGAACGCGCCGACGAGTCCGGTGTTCCGGCCGCCTCCCCTGTCGCCCGCCTCGCCGCCGAGGCCCGCGCCGAGTGGGGCCGCTCGGCGACGGAACGGGCCCGCCGGGCCGCCGTGATGGTCACCGCACCGGTGGGGCTGTGCTTCCTGCCCGCCTTCATCGCGGTGGGCGTACTGCCGGTGGTGATCGGGCTGGCGGACGGCTTGCTGGGAGGGGGTGGGGGATGACGGGGCGGACGTGAACGAGCGGTGAGCGGTGATGACCGGTGAGCAGGTGATGACTGGTGACCGGCGATCGGTGTCGACGGAACAGAACCTCGCGGGGGTTGAGATGCGCAAGGCAGTGAAGGCAGTACGGGCAGTGAAGACGGTGCGGGAAGCGGTGCGGGTCCGGGTGCTGTGCGCCGTGACGTGCCGGGTGCGGGCGGCACGGAGGGACGCGGGGATGGTGACCTCCGAGTACGCGGTCGGGATCATCGCGGCGGTGGCCTTCGCCGCGGTGCTCTACAAGGTGGTGACCAGCGGGCAGGTCCAGGCGGAGCTGCAACAGATCGTCGGGCGGGCACTCAATGGCGGGGCGTGAGCCACCTGGGCCGCGCCGGCGTCGCGGGGCACTGGGCGGCGACGGCGGGTTCGTGACCGCCGAGGCGGCCATGGTCCTGCCCGTGATGCTGCTCTTCGCGACGGCGCTCGTCTGGGCCCTGTTCGCCGCCTGCGCGCAGATCCAGGTCGTGGACGCCGCCCGGGCCGGTGCCCGGGCGGCGGCCCGGCAGGAC
>NZ_JBEOYO010000072.1:0-42576 GCF_040297125.1 Streptomyces sp. NPDC001868
TGCGCGGGTTCGGTGGGGGCTGGTCGCGCCGTTCCCCGCGCCCCTGAAAGGCAGGGGCTGCGCCCCGTGCCTTTCAGGCCCGCAGGGGCCTGAATCCTTAGGGGCGCGGGGAACTGCGCGAGAAGCCCCACCGGAGCCGCACCCGCCAACGCACCGAACCCCCCTCCTCCCCCGCGAAACACGGCCCGACGCGCGCCCGCACTGGGTGGCCGTTAGCTTGGCCCTATGGCCGATGAGACGGGTGCCGCCGCCGGGACGGGGGCCGCCGTGTACCCCGAGGGCGTCCCCTGCTGGGTGGACGCCCAGCTGCCGGACGTGGAGGCGGGCAAGCGGTTCTACGGCGAACTCTTCGGATGGACTTTCAAGGTGGCGCCCGGAGACGGCGCCCACGAGGTGTGGGCCTATCCCGAGGCCGCCGAGCCCGCCGACGCCGCCGAGACCCCGCTCGCCGCCATCGCGCCCAAGCCCGACGGCCGGCTCCCCACCGTGTGGACCGTCCACTTCGCCACCCCGGACGCCGTCGCCCTCACCGCCCGGATCACCGCGGCCGGTGGCCAGGTGATCACCCCGCCGACCCCGGTCGGCACGCTGGGCACGGCCGCGCTCGCCACGGACCCCGAGGGCGCCGTCTTCGCTCTCTGGCAGGCCGCGGCGCACACCGGCTTCGGGCGGCGCCACGAGCCGGGCACGTTCGTGTGGGCCGAGCTGTACACACGGGACACCGAGGCGGCCAACTCCTTCTACGCGCACCTCTTCCACGACGCGCTCTTCGGCCCGGACGCGGCCCCGGACTTCGGCCGGGCCACGCTCACGGACGTGTTCCCGGCGGAGATGCCGCCGCACTTCCTGGTGCACTTCGGGACGGAGGACTGCGAGGCCGCGCTCGGGACCGTCAGCCGGCTCGGGGGCCGGGTGCAGGTGCCGCCGTTCGACACGTCGTACGGAAATGTGGCGGTCGTCACGGACAATCAAGGGGCGTCGTTCGCGCTGCTCGAACGGAAGCACAAAGACGGCTGGCGGGAGGCGCCGCAGGAGGCGGATCAGGCGGAACAGCGCCCGGACGAACTGCGGCAACAGGGCGACGACCTGCGCGAGGACGAGGCCCCACCGGCGGGAGAACGCGGGGCGAACCGCCCCGAGGACGACGGCTGACCAGCGAGAAGACGGTGACCGGCCGCGCGGGGCGCCGAGGGTGGTTCCGTATGTTCCCGGGGGAGTGACGGAGGCGTGACGGGGGCCTTGCGTGGGCAGACGTACGGGGTTGTGCGCCGGTGGTACGCGGCTCGCCGAGGTGTCCCACCATCCGGGCTCCCGCTTCCCGAGAGGCGGACAACGTGGTTTTGTCCTGAGACACCCCGATCCGCCCCCGGGTTCGCACCTGCCCCCGCTAGCAGGAAGAATCGGGGGGCGTGCCGCCATGGCGGTGCGGTGGTGAGACGCTGCACGGGGGTCGCGCGCACAACGTGGGTGACGCGGTCCGTACGGGGAGGTGGCAGGGCAAGTGGTGGATCAGCTGACACAGCACGATCCGCGGCGGATCGGGCCGTTCGAGGTGCTGGGACGGCTGGGTGCCGGCGGCATGGGGCTGGTCTATCTGGCGCGCTCGGCGTCGGGCCGGCGTGTGGCGATCAAGACGGTGCGGACGGAACTGGCGGAGGACCAGCTCTTCCGGGTCCGTTTCACCCGTGAGGTCGAGGCGGCCCGCGCGGTGTCCGGCTTCTACACGGCGGCGGTGGTCGATGCCGATCCCCGCGCCGCCGTGCCGTGGCTGGCGACCGCGTACGTTCCCGCGCCCTCCCTCGAAGAAATAGTGAACGACTGTGGGCCCATGCCGGTCCAGGCCGTCCGCTGGTTCGCCGCGGGCGTCGCCGAAGCCCTGCAGTCCATCCACGGCGCCGGGCTCGTCCACCGCGACCTGAAGCCCTCCAACGTCCTCGTCGTCGAGGACGGGCCGCGTGTCATCGACTTCGGCATCGCGTCCGGCGTATCGAACACGCGTTTGACGATGACGAATGTCGCCGTCGGGACGCCCGCGTACATGTCGCCCGAGCAGGCGAAGGACTCGCGGAGCGTGACCGGCGCGAGCGACGTCTTCTCGCTCGGCTCGATGCTCGTGTTCGCCGCCACCGGCCACGCGCCGTTCCACGGGGCCAACCCCGTCGAGACCGTCTTCATGCTGCTGAGAGAAGGACCGGACCTCTCCGGGCTCCCGGACGATCTCCGCCCGCTCATCGAGTCCTGTATGCAGATGGACCCGACCGCGCGCCCCAACCCCGCCGACCTCCAGGCCCAGCTGGCGCCCCACCTCTTCGGCTCCGGCTCGGACGACAGCGGTACGGCCTCGGCGTGGCTGCCCGAGAAGGCGGTGAGCCTCATCGAGACCCGCCGGGGCGGCCGTCCGGCGCCCAAGCCGCAGCAAGCCTCCGGTGGGCGCAGCGGCGGCGGAGCCCGCCCAGCCCCCGTACCGCCGCCCCCGCCGTCGTACGACCCCGCGCCCGTCTCCCTCGGCGCCCCCGACACCGGGCCGGTACGGCTCGCCGGGGGCCAGGTGCCCATCGGGCCCGGTCCGCGCGTCGCCGACGCCCGCGCCGCCGCCGTGAAGGCGCCTCCGCCCGAGGCGGGCCTCGCCGCGTCCTGGTCCCGGCCGCGCGCCGGCGTGAACGGCGCCGACCCCGCGCCCTCCGTGACCGCCCCGCCCGCCGTCCCCGAACCGGCCGCCTCCGGCTGGCGCCCCTGGCGTTTCCGCATGTCGAACGACGTCTGGGGCACCCCCTCCGTCGCCGACGACCTCGTCTACGTCACCTCCTTCGAGGTACACGCCCTGGACGTGGCCACCGGCCGCCGCCGCTTCAAGACCCGGGACGTCGCCTGGTCGATGGCGGTCGCGGACGGCCGTATCCACGCCTCCGACGGCCCGACCCTCTTCGCGCTCGACGCCCGTGAGGGCGGCGACCTGTGGCGGCTCTCCACGGACGCCTGGGTGTACTCCCTGAAGGCCGACCGGGGCACGGTGGTCACCGCCACCCGGGGCGGCGGCGTACAGGGCTGGGAGGCGTCCAACGGGCAGAAGCTCTGGGAGCTGAGCGGCGCCCAGACCGACTTCGAGTCCCCCGAGGCCGGCCCGCTCGTCCAGGACGGCACGGTCTACATCTGGAAGGACGCCCGGCTGCGCGCCCTGGAGGCCCGTACGGGCGACGAGCGCTGGTCGTACCCCATCGGCGACGCGGCCTCCTGCGGCGGCGTCCCGGTGCGCCTGACCCCGGCCTCGGACGGCTACGTCTACGTCTCCGCCGGCAGCCGCGTCCTCGCCATCGACATCGCCGGCGGCCATGTCCGCTGGCACTTCGAGGCCCCGGCCGTCTTCCTCTCCGCCCCCACGTTCGCGCCGGGCCCCGCGGTCACGGGCGGCGGCGTCTACCTCGCCGACTACCTCGGCACGGTCTACGCCCTCGACGCCACCGACGGCCGCGACCGCTGGCGCATCGCGACGGAGTCCCGCTCCTCCCTGGAACCCGTCCTGGTGGCCGCCGGACACGTCCACGTGGGCAGCGGCAAGGGCCTCTACACCCTCGACGCGGTCACGGGAACGCCGAAATGGCGCTTCCAGGCGGGCGGCGAGATCGTCGGCGCGCCGTCGGTCGCGGAGGGCCGTATCCACTTCGGCTCGACGGACCACCTCCTCTACACGCTGAAGGCGGACGACGGCCGCCTGCGCTGGAAGCTCGCCACCGGCGGCGAGATCACCGGCTCACCCGTCGTCAAGGACGGTGTCGTGTACGCCTGCAGCAAGGACCGGTGCGTGTACGCCCTGGACGCGGAGAAGGGGACGGGGACGGCGCGGACGTCGTGAGGTGCTCCTGAGCGACGCCCGGCCCGGCCCCTGGGCCGCGCAAGGCGCAAGGCGCCAGGGGCGGTCGGCCCTGCCCGTGAACCCGGTCAGAGATCCGGGACGTTGCGTACGTTCCGTTCGCTGACGTCCGGCAGGAAGCGGGCCACTGTCGCGTAGTCGGCCTCGTCGTGCAGGATGATCAGTCCGTGATGCGCGGCGGTCGCGCAGATCATCAGGTCGAGCGGTCCGGCAGCGGCGAGTGCCCCTTTCCCGGCGAGGGCGTGCTGGGCCGTGTCGACCCAGTCCCACAACCTCTTCGGCAGCGGCACATCGGGGTACAGGTCGGTGAACATCTCCCCCATGGCCTCGTACTCGGCCGCGTTGCGAGCCGAGCGCCGGAACTCGGCCCGCTGGGCGGCGCAGGACCCGATGGCACGCAGCTCAGTGGTCTCCAGCCACGCGTTCCTCAGACTCTCCTCGCGGAGAAGACGCCACAGGCCCGAGGAGTCGAGCAGGTAGTGGATCACATGCCACCGTTCTTGTCCTCGGCGCGGCGTCGCTGCCAGCCTTCGTAGTCCCACTCCTGGGCGGCGCGGAAGTGCTTGGCCACGAGCCTCGCCCGCTCGTGGCGTTCCGCGTACTCGCGGAGGGCGGCGTTGACCACGTCCTTCTTGGTACCGCCGCCGGCGACGCGCATGGCTTTCTCCAGCACGTCGTCATCGAGATCGATCGTCGTCACGGTCATATTGGACTCCTCTATTCAAGGGCAATGTCCCGTGTATATAAGCCGCACGGCGACATGGCCTCGTTCAAGGACAGGAACGGGGCCGCGATCAAGGACGAGCCGGAGGCCGAGTCGATCGGCTGAGTGCGGTGGGCGTGGGCTCACCGCACGCGGTGGCCGTCGGGGTGGCGTCTCCGGCCCGTGTACAGCTCAGCTTGCTGTTCCCCTGGCAGGTTCCCCAACGACACGAGGTGCGGGGCGTACGCGAGGGCGTGTGCCCGGGCCGCCTCCCGGGCCGACCAGCAGGCGCGGACCGTGCCCTGGACGGCCCCCGGGGGGTAGCCGGCGATCACCTCGGCGCAGCGGAGGGCGGCGGCGACGGACCCGCCGGGTTCCGTCACCTCCGACACGAGACCCACCTCGTACGCCCGGCGCGCGGACATCCGCTCGGCGGTGCCCATCAGCGCCATCCGCGTGGCCTCCCCGTACGGCATCCGCTGGGCCATCAACACCGACTCGAAGGCGCTGACCATGCCGTACGTGGTGTGGGGGTCGAAGAAGGTGGCGGCGGGGTCGGCGACGAGGAAGTCGGACTCGCCGAGGAGGTAGAAGGCGCCGCCGCAGGCCATGCCGTTCACGGCCGCGATGACCGGCTTCCAGAGATCGTTCGACCTGGGGCCGATTCTGAGGAGGGGGTCCTCGATCGTGTAGGGGGAGTTCGGCTGGGGGACGGCCGTCGCCGCGTCCCGGTCGAGGCCCGTACAGAAAGCACGGTCGCCGGCGCCGGTCACGACGATCGCCCGTACGGTGTCGTCGTACCTCAACTCCCGCCACAGTGCGGTGAGTCGTTCCGCCGTCGGGAGGTCGATCGCGTTCAGTCGCGTCGGGCGGTCCAGGGTCACGAGTGCTACGCCCGTGTCCTTGTCCGTCGTCGTGCGCAGGGTGCGCGGGGTCGTCATGGCCGCTCCAGTACCCACTGGGGGAGGCCCGTGGGCGTGAACACCACCTGGACTCTCGCCCCGATCCGGATCCGCTCCACCGGCACCGAGTCCAGGCGGGCGCCCGGCCCGGTCACCAGGTTGCCGACGAGGCGGATGCGGGGGGCGTCGGTCAGTTCGACGAGGACGACGTTGTACGGGGCCTGCTCGGCGTAGTCGGGGAGGAGGGGCGGGTGGGGGAGGACGTACGACCAGATCCGGCCCCGGCCCGTGACGCGGCGCCACTCCGTCGCGAAGGAACGGCAGTGCGGGCAGCAGGGGCGGGGCGGGAAGCGGAGTTCGCCGCAGTCGGCGCAGGCCTGGACGCGGAGTTCGCCTCGGGCGGCGTACTCCCAGAAGGGGGCGCCGTCGTCGTCCACCACCGGTGTGAGCATATGCGTCAACTCCCCATGTTCTCAGGTGACTTGGTCAGGTGCGGAGCAGTAGCGCCGAGGTCGGGACGCCCTCGCCCGCCGTCACCAGGCACGTCGAAGCCCCCGGCACCTGCGCGGTGCTCGTGCCGCGCAGCTGCCGGACGCCCTCGGTGATCAGGTTGAAGCCGTGGACGTACGCCTCACTGAGGCCGCCGCCGGAGGTGTTGAGGGGCAGACGGCCGCCGATCTCCAGGGCGCCGCCCTCGGTGTAGGCGCCGCCCTCGCCGCGCGCGCAGAACCCGTACCCCTCCAGGGAGAGGGGGATGAGGGCGGTGAACGCGTCGTAGATCTGGGCGACGTCGATGTCGTCCGGGGTGAGGTCCGCGTGTTTCCAGAGGTGGCGGGCGGCGGTCCAGGCGGGGCCGGTCAGGGGGTCGTCGTTCCAGTAGTTGACCATGCCGTGGTGCTGGGCGGGCAGGCCCTGGGCGGCGGAGTGGACGTGGACGGGGGTGCGACGGCAGTCGCGGGCGCGTTCGGCGCTCACCACCACACACGCCAACGCCCCGTCCGTTTCCAGGCAGTTGTCGAAGAGACAGAGGGGCTCGCTGATCCAGCGGGAGTTCATGTACATCTCGCGGGTCAGCGGGCGCTCGTACATCATCGCCGCCGGGTTCTGGTTCGCTCTGTTGCGGCAGGCCAGGGCGACGTTGAAGAGGTGGTCGCGGGTGGTGCCGTACTCGTGCATATGGCGGCGGGCGAGCATGGCTATCTCGTCGGCGGGGCGGAGCAGGCCGTACGGGCGGGTCCACTGGGCCGGGGTGGGGAGTTGGACGGTCGTGTTCTTCCACGGGCGGGGGCCCGAGCCGCGCTTCCGGGACCGCCAGGCGACGCCGACCGTGGCCTGACCGGTCGCGATCGCGGCGGCGAGATGCGCGACCGTGGCGCACGAACCGCCGCCGCCGTAGCCGACCTTGCTGAAGAAGGTGAGGTCGCCGAGGCCGAGCGCCTTCGCCACCTCGACCTCGTCCGTCTCCTCCATCGTGTAGGAGGCGAGCGCGTCGACCTCGTCCGGCGCGATCCCGGCGTCGTCGAGGGCGGCGAGGATCGCCCGGCACGCCAACGTCCGTTCGCTTTCGGGTAGTTGCTTGGCGAAGGGGGTCTGGCCGATGCCGACGATCGCTGTCGCGTCCTTGAGCACGGCCATGGGGCACACCTCCGCACACGGCTGCGGAGCGCACCTCCGCACAGGGGGCTGTCGGCTGCTGACAGTCCGTCAGGGTACAGCTAATCTGACGGGTAGTCAGGTAGTCAGGTGGTCGGCTCATGTCTGAACACTGGTTCTCGGTACGGAGGCCTGCTGTGCGCGGTGACTTGGATGGGCGCGGGGATCTGGCGTGGGGCACCGTCCCGGGGCTGGTCCGCTCGGCGGCCGAGCGGTTCGGCGGGGTCGAGGCCGTCGTCGACGGGCGGACGCGGGTGTCGTACGCGGAGCTGGGCGCGCGGGTGGAGCGCGCGGCGGCGGCGTGCGTCGCGAACGGGGTCCGGGTCGGCGACCGGGTCGCCCTGTGGGCGCCGAACTCCCTCGACTGGATCGTCTCCGCGCTCGGCGCGGTCTCGGCGGGCGCGGTGCTCGTCCCGCTCAACACCCGCTTCAAGGGCGGCGAGGCGGCGGACGTCCTGGCCCGCAGCCGGGCCAAGCTGCTGTTCATCACCGGGACGTTCCTGGGGACCTCGTACGTTGCCTCGCTGCGGCGGGCCGCGGGCGCGGACGGGGGTCGGCTGCGGGCGCCCGGGGCCGGGAGCGCGTGCGAGCGGCCCGGCCCGCTGCCCGGACTCCCGCATCTGGAGCAGGTGGTGGTGCTGTCGGACGACGCCCCCGCCGACTTCCGCACCTGGAAGGACTTCCTCGCGAGCGGCGACGGGGTGGGAGCGGGGGAGACACGGGCGCGGGCGGACGCGTTGAGCGGGGACTCCCCGTCCGACATCATCTTCACCTCGGGTACGACCGGCCGGCCCAAGGGCGCGGTGATCACGCACGCGCAGACGCTGCGGGCGTACGAGGTGTGGAGCGAACTGGCCGGGCTCCGGCAGGGCGACCGCTATCTCGTCGTGAACCCCTTCTTCCACACCTTCGGCTACAAGGCGGGTGTGATCGCGTGTCTCATGCGGGGCGCGACGATGATCCCGCAGCCGGTGTTCAACGTGGAGACGGCGATGGCCAACGTGGCGGCGGAACGCGTCTCCGTCCTCCCCGGCCCGCCCACCCTCCACCAGTCCCTCCTGGACCACCCCGCCCGCGACGACTACGACCTCAGCGCCCTGCGCCTGGTGGTGACGGGCGCGGCGGTGGTGCCGCTCCGACTGGTCGAACGGCTGCGGGCCGAGCTGCGCGTGGACACCGTCCTGACCGCGTACGGCCTGTCCGAGGCATCCGGCATCGTCACGATGTGCCGGCGCGGCGACGAGCCGTCGGTGATCGCCTCGACGTCGGGGCGGGCGGTCCCGGGGACGGAGGTGCGCGTCGTCGACCCGTTGGGGGCCGCGCTGCCGGCCGGCTCCCCCGGGGAGGTGCTCGTGCGCGGCTTCAACGTCATGCGCGGCTACTTCGAGGATCCCGCCGAGACCGCCCGCGCGATCACCGCCGACGGGTGGCTCCGCACGGGGGATGTGGGGGTGCTCGACGAGGACGGCAATCTCCGGATCACCGACCGGATCAAGGACATGTTCATCGTCGGCGGGTTCAACGCGTACCCCGCCGAGATCGAGCAACTGCTCGGTCTGCACCCGGATGTGGCCGATGTCGCGGTCATCGGTGTCCCGGACGCCCGCCTCGGCGAGGTCGGCAAGGCGTACGTCGTACGGCGGCGGGGCTCCCTGCTCACCTCCGACGACCTCATCGCCTGGTCCCGGCGCGAGATGGCCAACTACAAGGTGCCGAGGGCGGTGGACTTCGTGGGGGAGCTGCCGCGGAACGCGAGCGGAAAGGTGGTGAAGGGGGAGTTGCGGGGGAGGTGAGGGGCGGGGCCCACGTGGGCCGGGGGCGCGTTTGCCGGAGGGCTCGCGTGGGCCGGGGCGTCCGTGCCGGTCACTCGTGGGCGAGTGACTTCCGTGCCGTGGCGTGGAGTTCGTGGATCTCGTCCATGGCCTCGCGCCAGGCGGGGTCGTCGTGGCCGACGGTGCGCGCGGTGTGTTCGGCGGCGCGCAGGCGTGCGGCGGAGGCGGGGATTCGGGCGATCTCGACGGCCACGGCCCAGGTGTCGAGGAACCGGGTGATCGGGCCGAGGCTGCCCGTGCGGGCCGCCAGGGTGATGGCCTCGTCCTTCTGCCGTTCCATCTCGCCGAGGCGGTGCGGGGCCACCTGTTCCAGGGCGGCGCGCAGGGCGGACGGTGTCCTCTCCGGCCGCGAGGCGACGGGAGCCCCGGCTCCGGCATGCGCTGCGATCATCCTGGTCATTCCCCCCTGCGTCGTACCGGCCCCGGACACACCTCGGCCGCGGTGGCTCCCCCTCCGCGCCACCGCGGCCGATCCCCGTGGGAACGGAAGTCCCGGTGTGCCTACTTGCCGCCGTCGAGGTCGAGGGCGGGCGGGGCGGGCATGCTGTTGTCCATCGTGGTGAGGGTGTCGACGGGCTCGCTGGGCATGCTGTTGTCCAGCGGCTTGGCGACGGGCTTCTTCGGCGGCGTGGGCATGCTGTTGTCCATCGTCGTGATGGTCTCGGCCTCGGACTTGGCCGGCTCGCTGGGCATGCTGTTGTCCAGCGTGGTGACGTCCGCGTCCTTCTTCTTGTCGCTCATGGCCTGGGTTCCTCTGCTGTGGTGACGAGTCAGGAACGCCCGTCCGGAAGCTCCCCCGAGGGCCGCCGGACGGGCGCCGCAGGGCTGCAACCGTACTGGTTGCGCCCGTGTTCAGACCGCCTGCCCCCCGACGCGACGGTCTGGCAGGTATGAGAGTGCCGGGCGGAGATAAACGAATGCTGAACGCCTCCGGCCGCCGGTGCCGGTACGCCGCCGCGCGGGTCGTACAGGCGCTCAGGCCGCGGTGGCCGGGGCGATCAACGTGCGTACGGCCGAGGCCTCCTCGGTGGCGCCGCTCTGTTCGTAGAGGCTGAGCGCGTCCCGCCAGCAGGCGTTCGCCCGGTCCGTCTGTCCCAGTGTGGACAGGGCCCGGCCGAGGAGCGTGACGATGTGACCGCGCATCCGGTCGCCGCCGACACAGCCCAGGGCGAGGGCCTGTTCGGCGTGCTGGGCCGCGCGCGCGGGACGTTGCGCGGCGAGGTGCACCTCGGCCTTGCGGAAGTGGGTGTTGCCTTCCCAGAGCCGCTGCCGGTGCTCGGCGAAGATGTCCTGGGCGTCCGAGAACTGTTCGAGCGCCTCGGTGTGCCGGCCCGCGCTGGTGAGCGCGAGACCGAGAGCGAGATGGGCGTTGGCCCGGCGCATCGGCCGGCCCATCTCGGTGTGCACGTCGAGGCTGTGCCGGGCGATGTCGATCGCCTTCGCGATGCTGCCCATGCCCAGGTGGGCGCGGGAGAGATTGGCCAGCGTCACCGCCTCGTTGAGCCGGTTGCCCGCCGCCCGGTAGCCCTCGATGGCCTGCTCCAGGAAGACCTGGCCGTCCGCGTACCGGCCCTGGTGCATGGAGATGAGGCCCCGGTCGTTGGCCACCCAACTCGTGGCGACGTCCTGGGCGGAGGCCGTGAGGTCCATGGCGAGCTGTGCCTGGTCCCCCGCCTGCTGGATGCGCCCGGACACCAGGAGGACGTTGGTCAGCATCATCCGCGCCCGCCCCTCCGCCCGTTCGTCCCCCGCGGCCCGCGCCGCGTCGCACATCGCGCGCGCGGTCGCCTCGTACTGATGGGAGTTGGCGCCCGACTCGGTGAGGTCCTTGGCGGCCCAGAGCAGGTCCACGGCGCGGCGCAGCCGGTCCGTGCCCGCGGCCTGCCGTACGCAGGCCAGGAGGCAGGCCGCCTCGTTGTACAGCCAGTCGAGGGCGGAGGAGCCGTCGGCGAAGCGGAGGCCCGGGTACTCGGTGGGTTCCAGGTGATCGACCAGCCGGTCCCCCGGCCGCTCGATCGCGTACACCTCCGCCGCCGTGGCGAGATAGAAGTCCAGCAACCGCGACATCGCCCGCTCCCGCTCGCCCTGCCCGAAAGGCGTGGGAGGTGCCCCCTCGCTCGGCGGCTGCTCGTCCCGTTCGGCGCATGCACGCGCGTAGAGGCGGACGAGGTCGTGGAAGCGGTAGCGGCCCGGGGCCGCGGATTCCAGCAGGGACGTGTCGACGAGGATCTCCAGGACGTCCTCGGCGTCCTCCGGCGGCAGGTCCAGTACGGCGGCCGCGGCGGCCAGGGAGATGTCCGGGCCGTCGGCCAGGCCGAGGAGGCGGAAGGCGCGGGCCTGGGCGGGCTCCAGCTGGCCGTAGCCCAGTTCGAAGGTGGCCTTCACCGCGAGGTCGCCGGCCTGGAGCTCGTCCAGCCGGCGTCGCTCGTCGGCGAGCTTCGCGGCCAGGACGGACACCGTCCAGGTTCTGCGGGCCGCCAGGCGGGAGGCCGCGATACGGATGGCGAGCGGCAGGAACCCGCAGGCCGCGACGACATCGAGCGCGGCCTTGCGCTCCGCCGCGACCCGCTCCTCGCCGACGATCTTCGTGAAGAGCTGGAGGGCCTCGTCGGGGGACATCACATCGAGGTCGACGAGGTGGGCCCCGGCCAGGTCCACCATGCGCACCCGGGCGGTGACGAGGGCCGCGCAGCCCGCCGTGCCGGGCAGCAGGGGCCGTACCTGGGCGGCGTCCCGCGCGTTGTCGAGCAGGACCAGCACCCGGCGGCCGTCCAGGACCGACCGGTACAGCGCGGCCCGCTCCTCCAGGGAGTCCGGGATCGCGGAGTCGGCCGTGCCCAGGGCGCGCAGGAAGGAGCCGAGGACCGTCTCCGGTTCGGCGGGCCGGGAACCGGCGCCCTGGAGGTCGACGTAGAGCTGCCCGTCCGGGAAGTCCGACCGCGCCCGATGGGCCACATGCACCGCGAGGGTCGTCTTGCCGACGCCACCGATACCGGCCAGCGCGGACACGGCCATCACCTGGCCCTCGGCGCCCGACGCCTCCGCCAGCACCTTGCTCAGGTCGCCGACGAAGGAGGCCCGGCCGGTGAAGTCCGGGACGGTCGCCGGGAGCTGGGCGGGACGGACGGGGGCGGCGGCGGGCTCCGGGGCGAGCGGGGCGGAGGGCTCCGCGAGGCCCGGGTCCGCTTGTAGGATGCGCTGCTGCAACTCCCGCAGGCCCGGGCGCGGGTCCACCCCGAGTTCGTCGGCCAGCAGGCGTCTGGTGTCGGCGTACACCGCTAGGGCCTCCGCCTGCCGTCCGCTGCGGTACAGCGCCAGCATCAGCAGTTCGCGCAGACGCTCCCGCAAAGGGTGCGCGGCGGTGAGGGCGGTCAGCTCGGACACCGCCTCCGCGTGGCAGCCCTGCTCCAGGTCCATGTCCATCCGGGTCTCGACCAGTTGGAGCCGCCACTCGTCGAGCCGGGCCCGCTGCGTCTCCGCGTACGGCCCCGGAACGCTCGCCAGGACCTCGCCGTCCCACAGCCCCAACGCCTTGTTCAGCAGATGACGGGCATGGCACAGATCCCCGGAGTTCTTGGCCTTCTCCGCGTCGGCCGCCAGTTCCTGGGCGACGGCGAGGTCCAGCGCGCCGCCGGACAGCGCGCGGATCGCGTAACCACCGGACTCGCTGACCAGGACGCCCGGGGAGAGCACCTTGCGCAGCCGCGAGGCGTACGTCCGTACGGCGGCCAGCGCCTGCGACGGCGGCTCGTCGCCCCACAGCGCGTCGATCAGCTCGTTCGCGGTGGCCGTACGGCCCTCGCGCAGCAACAGCGCGGCCAGCAGGGCACGTTGCTGGGGCGAACCGGTGGCCAGCGGTTCGGCGCCGCGCCAGGCCCGCACGGGTCCGAGCACGCTGAAGCGCAGCTCGGCCGCGGTCTGGGGGTCCGGTTCCGGTGTCCGAGCGTCCATGGCAACCCTTTGCTCCGGCACTCGCGGCACACCGATCTCCGGCACTCCCGGTTCACCACCCATCGACGTCCCCCAAGCCTCCCTGGCAACGAGGCCAGTTTGCCTTGTTCTTGACGGATCCGTCAGCCGTGCGAGAGCTCGATCACAGGGAGCCACGCGGGATATCACCAGGTCCACACGAGCTCTCCTCACCGCTCCGTGTGCCGGGGGCGGTATGTCGCCGGGTGTGGCGGGGTGGAGGGGCGGTAGGGCCACCGGTGCACCGGCGTTTCCGCGGGACCCCATACGCAACAACGCCCCACGCATAGCTGACGGACCGTCAGTTCGGCGCTACCGTGGCGCACATGGAGACCATGGAGACCGCCACGGCGACCACCGCCTTCCCGAAGATCATCTCCGTCGACGACCACACGGTGGAGCCGCCGAACGTCTGGCAGGACCGGCTCCCGAAGAAGTACCGGGACATCGGTCCCCGCGTAGTCCGCGCGCCGCTGAAGGAGATGACGTTCCTCGGCGGCCGGTTCAAGCCCGTCATGGGCGCCCCCGGCGACGACGGCCCGATCGGCGACTGGTGGGTCTACGAGGACCTGCACCGCCCGCTGACCCGCCTGGACACGGCGGTGGGCTACAGCCGGGACGAGATCAAACTGGAGATCATCACCTACGAGCAGATGCGCCCCGGCTCGTACGACGTCCCGCAGCGCCTCGCGGACATGGACGTCAACCACGTCCAGTCGGCCCTCTGCTTCCCGACCTTCCCGCGCTTCTGCGGCCAGACGTTCACCGAGGCCGCCGACCATGAGCTGGGGCTGCTCGGTGTCCGGGCGTACAACGACTGGATGGTGGAGGAGTGGTGCGGCCCCGAGGCGCACGGCCGTCTCATCCCGCTCACCCTCATCCCGCTCTGGGACGCCGAGCTGGCGGCGGCGGAGGTCCGCCGCAACGCGGCCCGGGGGGTCCGTGCCGTGGCCTTCTCCGAGATACCCCCGCACCTGGGCCTCCCCTCCGTCCACACCGACGAGTGGGACCCCTTCCTCGCCGCCTGCGACGAGACCGGCACGGTGGTGGCGATGCACATCGGTTCGTCGAGCCGTATGCCGTCGACGTCGGCCGACGCCCCACCGGCCGTGGGCTCCACCATCACCTTCGCCAACTGCTGCTTCTCGATGGTCGACTGGCTGATGAGCGGCAAGTTCGAACGCTTCCCCAACCTCAGGGTCATGTACGCCGAGGGCCAGATCGGCTGGATCCCGTACATCCTGGAGCGCGCGGACGTCGTCTGGGAGGAGAACCGCGGCTGGGGCGGCGTCGCCGACAAGGTCCACCGCCCGCCGTCCGAACTGTTCGCCGACCACGTCTACGGCTGCTTCTTCGACGACGCGTTCGGGCTCCGCAACCTGGACGCGATCGGCGTGGGGAACGTGTTGTACGAGACCGACTACCCCCACTCCGACTCCACCTGGCCCGAGTCCCGGCAGGTCGGCGAGGCGCAGATGGGGCACCTGGACCCGGACGTCGTCGACCGCATCGTGCGGCGCAACGCGATCGAGTTGCTCGGGCTGACGGGGGAGGGGCTCTGGGCCGGGCCGGGGAGCGCCCGTTGAGCGGGGCCGATGCGGCGCTCCGCTACGGGATGCAACTCCCCGTCCAGTCGCAGAGCACCCTCTACGCCGAGCCCTGGGAGGCGGACGCCGGGCCGGAGGATCTGGCCGAGATCGCGCGGGCCGCCGACCGGGCGGGATTCGCGTACATCGCCACCTGCGACCACGTGGCCATCCCGCGCCGCCTCGCGCCCGCGATGAGCACGGTCTGGTACGACCCGGTCGCCACGCTCGCCTATCTGGCCGGGGTCACCGAACGGGTCCGGCTGCTCAGCCATGTCGCGGTCGTCGGCCTGCGCCACCCGCTCCTCACGGCCAAGCAGTACGCCACCCTCGACCACCTCTCCGGCGGCCGGCTGATCCTCGGCGTGGGCGCCGGGCACGTACGGGAGGAGTTCGAGGCGCTCGGCGTGGACTTCGACCGGCGGGGAGCCGTCCTGGACGAGTGCGTCGACGCGCTGCGAGCCGCCCTGGGCCCGGACGAATTCCCCGCCCACCACGGCAAGTTGTACGACTTCGAGGACCTGGGCCAACGTCCCCGCCCGGCCCAGGACCGTATCCCGGTGTGGGTGGGCGGCTCGTCCCCCGCCGCCGTACGCCGAGCCGCGGTGCGGGGTGACGGCTGGCTCCCGCAGGGCGACCCCCGCGACCGGCTCCCGGCCCAGATCACCCGGCTACGGCAGCTGCGGGAGGAGGCCGGCGTCACCACCCCCCTCACCATCGGCGCCATCACCGAGCCGCTGTACTTGGGCGACCCGACCTGGAACGTCGGCCGCCGCACCCTCACCGGCCGACCGGCCGCCCTCGCCGAGTCGCTGCGGGCGTACGCGGCGATGGGCGTGGATCAGATCCAGGTACGGTTCCGGAGCCGCGGCCGGAGCGAACTCGTCGATCAGATGGCGGAGTTCGGCACGGAGGTCGCGCCTTTGCTGTAAGCGTGCTCGACGTCCGGGGCCGTGCGCCACAACGCGGCCGAGAGCCACATCAGGATGACTCCGACCAGGACGTGCAGCGCGCTGGTGAGCACGGATTCGGGCAGCGCGGTCAGGAACGCGAAGAGCGGCAGAACCACGGCATATCCCCAGGACGGGACCCTCGGGAGGACCCGGGCGCGGATCATGGCCGCCCCGAACAGGGCGCAGCCCACGGCGAAGACGGCCGCGGAGCCGAGGAGTGCGGGGACGGTGGGGCCGGTCAGGGTCTCGTCGATGATGTCGTCGTCCAAGTAGAAGAGGACCAGGTTCGACGCGAACGCGGCGCCGCCGAACAGGCCGAGGCCGATGAGGTTGAGGGTGACGGCGCTCGTGCCGAGGCGTCCGGTGGCCGGGCCCTGGCGCAGGTGCAGCGCGGGGAGCAGCGGCAGGGCGAACGCGGAGGCGAGGGCGAGCGGGACGCTGGTCGCCGAGGTCTCTCCGGTGAACGCCTCGACCAGGCCGGGCAGGGCGATCAGTAGACCGGACAGCGCCCCGCACAGGGCGCCGACGCGAAAGGTCGATGAGGTGAAGGATGAGGTCACGGATGAGGGCATGAGGTTGCTCCGGTTGCTCGGACAGTGGGTCGGGTCGCAACCGTAGGAAGCACTCGGTCGGCGCCGGGAGGTGAAGGACGTCCGGCACCGGCGGCCGGAAGTCACCGTCTTCCGGACGGCGTCGGGCCGTTCGGCACATGCCCTCGGGCACGATCCGGCCGTGATGTGCTCGCCGGTGTGCCGGGGCGGTCGTGACCGGCCTAGCCTGGCGGCAACGGGTGAGGGGGTGCGCATGGTGGCGTATGTGCCCGCGCGATGGGTGGCGCCGCTGCTGTACGGCGTCGTACTGGTGGGTGGTCTGTACTCCGCGGCGGCCGGCCTGGACGACGGCCCCGGGCCGACGGCCTGGCGGACGGCCGGCTTCGTCACCGCGATCGGCGCGTTGTTCGCCCTGGAGGCGGCCGGACGCCGTCGGCCCGCCGCCCGGGTGCTGCTGCCGGCCCGCTGCGCCCTGATCGGAGCGGTGGTGCTGCTGGACGCCTCGGGACTGTCCCATGTGCTGTTCGTGCTGGTGCCGTTCACCGCCTACTTCGCCTTCGGCCGCACCACCGCGCTGGCGCTGGGCGCGTTGTGTTTGGCCGGGCTGCTCACCACCTACGTGCTGACCGCGCCCGGCTGGTACCGCGACCCGGAGTACGTGGCCGACCTGTTGATGCTCTGCGTCGGGCTGGTGCTGGCGATCTCGATGGCGGCGGTGGCCGTCGGCGAGCAGCGCGCACGGCTCGAACTGGAGGCGTATGCCGCGCGGGTCGCCGAACTGTCCGCCGCCACCGAGCGCAACCGGCTGGCGCGGGACATCCACGACAGCCTCGGTCACCATCTCACCGTGATGTCCGTGCAGTTGGAGATGGCCTCGGACTTCAGGAGCCTGGACCCCGACGCGGCCCGGCGGGCCCTGGACGAGGCACGGCGGTCGGTACGGCTCGCGCTGGGCGACGTACGGCAGTCGGTGCGCGCGCTGCGGGACGAGGCGACGCGCCCCACGCTGTCGGCGGCGCTCGCCGCGCTGGCGCAGGACGGCACGGCACGGCCGCGGGTCACGGTCGAGGTGAGCGGCGACGAGGACGGCTACGGCCCGGCCGAGCTGACCGCGCTGCACCGGGCCGCGCAGGAGGCCGTGACCAACGCGCGCCGCCATGCCCGGGCCGCACAGGTGACCGTCGTGGTCCGGCTGACCGGGGACGCCGCGCGGCTGGAGGTGACGGACGACGGCCGCGGCTTCGCACCGGACGCGGCCGCCGCCGGGTTCGGGCTGCTCGGCATGCGGGAGCGGGTGCATCTGGTGGCGGGGAGCGTCGACATCGACAGCAGCCCGGGAGCGGGCACCCGGCTCACGGTGACGGTCCCGCGCGGGACGACGGCGAAGTCCGGGCAGGTGTTCGGGCAGATGCCCAGGCAGACAGGGGAGCGGTGACATGAACGACGATGAGCCGGAGCAGGTGCCGCCCGTGCGGGTGCTGGTGGTGGACGATCAGCGGCTCATCCGGGACGGCATCGCCTCCCTGCTCTCCATCCGGCCGGGCATCGAGGTCGTCGGCACCGCCGTGGACGGCCGGGACGCCGTGGCGAGGACGCTGGAACTGGGGCCGGACGTCGTGCTCATGGACGTCCGGATGCCGGAGATGGACGGTGTCGAGGCGGTCGCCGTCCTGCGCGACCGGGCGCCGGAGTGCCGGGTGGTGATGCTGACGACGTTCGACGACGAGGAGTACGTCGTGCAGGCGTTGCGGGCCGGCGCGCACGGCTATCTCCTCAAGGATCTGCCGGCCGAGGAACTCGCCCACGCGATCCGCCTGGCGCACGCGGGCGTCACCCAGCTCGACTCGTCCGTCGCCCACCACCTGACCGCCTTCCTGCCGCGTCCCGGCCCCACCGCGGAGACTCCCGCGGTCACCCTCAGCCCACGCGAGACGGACATCCTGCGGCTCGTGGCACACGGCCACACCAACCGGGAGATCGCCACGCGCCTCTACCTCAGCGAGGGCACCGTCAAGAACCACATCTCCCGCATCCTCAACCGCCTCGCCCTGCGCGACCGCACCCAGGCGGCCCTCCGCGCCCGCGACCTCGGTCTGCTGTGAACCTTGGCCGCCACCGCCGAAGCCGTGTACGGCCGTTGTCGTAGGAGCCGCCGGCTCCCCGACGGTGATCACGTCGTCATGCACTCGCGGCGCCAACTCCCCGGTGGGGGAACGGAGATCGCCGTCGTAGACATCTGGCGGATCGACGACGGGCTGATCGCCGAGTGCTGGGAGGTCATCGAGCCGGTGGCTCAGGCAGCCGCCCATCTTCGGTGGTGGGAGCCCGCCGCGCGTTGACCGGCCGCGCGTTGACCGGTCGCATCAGGTGCAGGTCCTCGCCCCACGCGTCCAGCACCGGGCCGTGCCCCGCACGCCGGGCGACGGCCTCGGCCTGGGCGAAGAGGCGGCGCTGGGTGGGCGCGTCGCCCGTGGCCGAGATGTGGGCCAGGGTGTCGAGGAGTGTGGCGGTGTCCCAGTCGGGGAGGGGGAAGCGGGTCAGCTCCCATTCCAGGTACTTGTTGTACGGGCGGGGGCGGCGGTCCAGGGCGAAGAGGGTTTCCAGCAGGTACCGGACGCTGTCGGCGGCGTCGAGCCGGGCCGCGAGGGTGTGGCCGTCGCGGTGGTTCTTGACCGAGCGGTAGAGGGAGTTGGCGTAGGCGTCGAGGTACGCCCCTGCCTCCCGGAAGGCCTCGTCGGCGTCGAGCCGTGCCTTGGCGGCCAGGATGCGGGCGATGCCTCCGTCGAGGCGGTCGAGTACGACGCGGGCGCGGGCGAGGGCGTACCGCTCGAAGCCGGGCATCCCGGCGGCGCGGAACTCGGCGAGGGAGAGGACGACGAGGTCGAGTTCCGGGGTGCGGTGCCCCGTGAACCGGGTGAGCGTCGTCGTCGCGCCGTCGGCGAGGACCACGTACAGGTCATGGTCGGAGTACTCGGTGGTCATGCCCTCGTGGGCCCGGGAGCCCTTGAGGACGAGGCCTACGACAGCCGGGTCGGCGGCGGCGAGCTCGGTGAACTCGACGAACGCGTCGTAGGAGGCGAGGGATCGCTGAGCGGTCATGGCGTGATCTCCGGTGGGATGGCGACGGGTATGCCGAACGGGCGGCCCCGAACCTCGTCGGGGTCACCCGCATCCTCTGCGGCGGCAACGCGGCCACCGCCCGGCAGATCAACGCACACGGGGACCCTACGCCCGCCCGGTGCCACAGCGCGACCGTCCCCTCCCCACCGTCCCGACCGTTCCGGCCACGATCGCCACCACTCCGGTCATGAGGGCCAGGACGGGAACGGGAACGGCCCCAGTGCGGGCGCTCGCCGAGCCGAACTCCCCGACCAGGCAGGGGAGTTCGATGCGGGGTTGTCGGACCGCTGGGGCGGGCGGGGCCGGCAGAACCTGTCTGACAGCCAGACAATTCGTTTCTTGAATCTTCGAACAACTTACGCCCGAGTCACGTATGTACGTACGTCATGGCTTCGGCGGAAGGACACGCGAAGTGCGATCCCCCCGGCACGTCAGAACGTCCCAGCACGTAGGCACCCCCGTAGGCACCCCCGTTTCAGCTGTTCCCGCACCCCCTTCCCGTGTCCCGGCGCACCCGCCCCGGCTGCCGGAACCGTCGTCCCAGAGCCTGTCCGTCGCCCTCGCCTGTGCCGAGAGGGAGTGGCCGCACGACGACTGGCCGGCCCCCGACGACCGGTACGTGAGCAGCGCGCTGTACGTCCCGCCGCCCTATCACGCGCTCCGGGAGAGCGAGGCGGATGTCGTGGTCCTGCGCTGCGAGGACCCGTCGGTCTCCTTCGCGGAACTGCTGAGGGCCATGGGCTCCATGAGCGCTCCGGTGGTCGTCGTCAGCCCCCGCCGGGACGCCGAGGCGGTGGTGGAGGTGTTCCGCGGCGGGGCCGGCTATCTGGTCGAGGGCGACTACTGCACCTGCATGCTCTCCTCGGCGGTCATGGCCGCCACGGTCGGCCACACCTATTTCTCGCCCGTCGCCTGCGCGGCCATCCGGGACGCGGCCCAGCGTCTGCCGGACCACGGGGAGGCGATGGAGCGACTGCGCTCGCTGCTCTCGCCCCGCGAGGGCCAGATCATGGAACTCCTCTCCACCGGCCTCGGCGCCCAGGAGATCGGGCTGCGTCTGCGGCTGAGCGAGAAGACCGTCCGCAACAACCTGAGCAACATCTACGCCAAGTTGGATGTCCGGGGGAGCACGGAGGCGGTGCTGCGCTGGCTGGGGGCGACCCCCGGGGTTCGCGTATGAGAACGCGGAACTGAGCACGTCCAGGAACACAGGGAGCCCATTCGGGAAACCGTACGAAAGAATCCCCCGCGCATGGCACGGGGGATTACTCGGGTTTCTCCGGCGGCTATTGAATGGTGACTTCGGAGAGCGGAACCTCGATGTCGGTCACGTTCGCGCCACCCTCGTCGAATCCGGGTTCGGCGCGGGCACTGTTCTCGCTGTTGATGATTCCGTTGGCCTGGGGCGTACCGCACTGGACGTTGCGCAGCCAGAGCCGGCCGTCCGGCGTTCCGCTGGGCAGGAGCTGCGGATAGAAGACGTGGACGCTCGTAGCCCCCTCGCTGGGGGAGAAGAACACCTTCTGGCCGTCCTGGGCCTCCTTGTAGGTGGCCTTGAGGAAACCGCTCACGTCGGTGCGCTTGTGGGACCACATGAAGAAGGCGATGTGGTCCGGCTTGACCGTGTCACTTCTCGAGAAGGAGAACGACGACGTGGTGTCGTCGCGCTTGATGTTGAATTCCTGCGTGGCGAACTTGACGCCGATCTCGAAGACGGAGCTCGCCAGCTTCGTGCTGCCGTCCGTGTTGAAGCCGTCCTCCAGCTGAATGGTGCGTGTCACGGACGCCGTGCCGCTGAAGGTCTTCGTCGCCGCGGTGCTGACTCCGCAGTTGTCGGTCACCGAGGTGACCCGTTCGTTGGGGCCGAGGCTGTTGCGCTTGACCTGGACGTCGACGAACTCGCAGTTCTCCAGCTTGTCCGAGTCCGTACGGCAGTCGGTGGCCACCTCGTCGGGGGTGGCGGCACCCGCGCTGTACATCAGTGGGACGGCCAGTCCGAGGGCGGCGACCGGCGCCAGCGCGAGGGTGATGCGCTTCTTCTTGCTGCGGTGGTTGCCGCTGCGCCCGGTGCGTGTCATGTGTGTCTCCTGCGAGGGTGATGAGGGGGATAAGCAATGGTGGGAGGGGGCGTCCCTCCCGTGAGGGGTGGGGGATCCCGTGGGGGGAGAAGTCTGTGTGGTGGGGCGGGCGCCCCGAGGCCGTCGGCTGCCGGCCTTCGGTCAGCAGTCCTCCAGGACGACCTTGCTGGTGCCGTCCGCGAGTCCGGGCGTGCCCGCGGCGCTCTCCAGGATGACCGGGCCCTCGACGACCTCCGGCGCCACGAAGTTCTTCTCGGGGGAGGGGTTCACGGCGAAGCTTCCAGGATCGGCGTCGAGGTGCACCCGCCATTCGCCGGTCATGCGCTGCATCTTCGGCGTGAACGTCACATGCATGACCTTGCCGACGGGCACTTCCCGCTGTTCCGACTCGCTGGCGGTGGCCGTCTTGACGGTCATGTCCAGCGTGCCCTTGTGCTTCACCCAGCCGCCGCTCAGGGCTCCGAAGAGACCGCCGAGGGCGCCCTGCTGGGTCGCGGTGTACTTGCCCTGGCCCTGGCCCACCGCCTTCGAGAACTCGGTGGTCACCTTCGACGGTTCGGTGGCGTTCGGCTCGCAGTTCGGGAAGTCGACGGTGACCTTCTCCGTGGGTCCGTCGAAGGTCTCGAACTTCGTCTCGACGAAATCACAGGTGTCTGACTCGAAACCGTCCCCGAGCCCGCCTCCGAAATCCCTCGTCGACTGCTGTTTTCCGTTGAGCTTGGCAGTCCTTTCGCACATCCTCATGATCTGGTCGGGCGTCTTCTCATCGGCGGCGTTGGCCGACGGCAGCAGCACGGTGACGACCGCCGTACCGGTCAGGAGCGAGGCCCCGATCGCCAGGTACCGGACCTTCTTGTTCTTGAAGCGCCTCTTCGCCATGCTCGGCTCTCTCCTTGGGGGTGGCTTTACCTTCCGATGGTGAATTATTGAGGCCCCGTACGTGTGGTGGACAGGGTCAAATGTCCCTACCCATTGGTCACTTGTGATCGCAATCGCAAGCATGCGTCTCGCATCTGACGCTTCGTCAGCTACGGCGGTACGCTGACCTCGGCCAACGCACCCCGAAGGGAGTCCCCATGGGCAAGCTCGACGGACGTGTCGTCCTCGTCACAGGTGCCGCGCGCGGTCAGGGTGAACAGGAGGCCCGGCTGTTCCGGGCGGAGGGGGCCGAGGTCGTCGTCGCCGACGTCCTCGACGACCAGGGGGAGGCCCTCGCCAAGGAGATCGGCGCACTCTACGTCCACCTGGACGTCGGCAGCGAGGAGGACTGGACGGCCGCCGTGGCCGCCGCCAAGGGCGCCTACGGCCGGGTGGACGGACTCGTCAACAACGCCGGCGTGCTGCGCTTCAACTCCCTCGTCGACACCCCCCTCGACGAGTTCATGCAGGTCGTACGGGTCAACCAGGTCGGTGTCTTCCTCGGCGTCAAGACCCTGGCCCCCGAGATCGAGGCGGCCGGCGGCGGCACGATCGTCAACACCGCCTCGTACACGGGACTCACGGGGATGGCGTACGTGGGCGCGTACGCCGCGACCAAGCACGCGATCGTCGGCCTCACCCGGGTCGCCGCGCTGGAGCTGGCCCGCAAGGGCATCCGGGTCAACGCGGTCTGCCCCGGCTCCATCGACACCGCGATGACCGACCCGGGCGACGAGACGTCCGCCGAGGCCGTCGCCAAGCTCTACCGCAAGCGGGTCCCGCTCGGCCGGATCGGGCGCCCCGACGAGGTCGCCCGGCTCGCGCTCTTCCTCTCCTGCGAGGACTCCTCCTACATCACCGGGCAGCCGTTCGTGATCGACGGGGGCTGGCTGGCCGGGGTGAGCCTCTGAGGGCACGCCGACCTGACGGACGTCGACCTGGCGGACGTCGATCTGATGGACGTCGATCTGATGGGCATCGATCTGATGGGCATCGATCTGACGGCACGTCAGCTATTGACGCTCCACGGGGCCGGTGGAACAGTCGGCCGTATCGATATCTGACGGACAGTCAGAAAAGTCAGAGGACCTGACCGTGGGACGGTGAACCTCCTTGGAATTCGGGCTCTTTGTACAGGGATACGTGGGCAAGCGGGCCGAGACCGACCCGCTCGCGGAGCACAAGGCACTGATGGAGGAGACCGAGTACGTCATCCAGGCGGACAAGTCCGGCTTCAAGTACGCGTGGGCCTCCGAGCACCACTTCCTGGAGGAGTACTCGCATCTGTCGGCCAATGACGTGTTCCTCGGCTATCTGGCGCACGCCACCGAGCGGATCCATCTGGGCTCCGGCATCTTCAACCCCCTCGCCCAGGTCAACCACCCCGTGAAGGTCGCCGAGAAGGTGACCATGCTCGACCATCTCACCGAGGGCCGCTTCGAGTTCGGCAGCGGACGCGGGGCCGGCTCGCACGAGATCCTCGGCTTCATCCCGGGTGTGACCGACATGAACTACACCAAGGAGATCTGGGAAGAGACCATCGCAGAGTTCCCCAAGATGTGGCTTCAGGACGAGTACGTCGGCTTCCAGGGCAAGCACTGGTCCCTGCCGCCGCGCAAGATCCTGCCCAAGCCGTACGGGAAGTCGCACCCCGCGATGTGGTACGCGGCCGGGTCGCCGCCGTCGTACTCCATGGCCGCGCGCAAGGGGCTCGGCGTGCTCGGCTTCAGTGTGCAGAAGGTCTCCGACATGGAGTGGGTGCTGGAGAAGTACAAGACGGCGATCGTCGACGCCGAGCCCATCGGTGACTTCGTCAACGACAACGTGATGGTGACGACGACCGCGATCTGCGCGCCCACGCACGACGAGGCGGTGCGGATCGCGGTCAACGGCGGGCTGCACTATCTGCCGTCGCTCGTCTTCCGGTACCACGACACGTTCCCGCGGCCGGACGGCTTCCCGGTCTGGCCGGAGACGCTGCCCGAGTACAACGAGGAGTTCATCGAACTGCTCATCGAGGAAGAGCTGTTGATCTGCGGGGATCCGGACGAGGTGGTCCGGCAGTGCAAGCGGTGGGAGCAGGCCGGGGCGGATCAGTTGAGCTTCGGGTTGCCGGTGGGGGTGCCGAAGGAGGCGACCCTGCAGACGATCAGGCTGGTGGGGGAGCACGTGATTCCGAAGATCGATACGGATCCTGTGCATCGGACTTCGCGGTTCCGGGCGGCGGGGTGACGTTTGTACGGCGGCTGCGGCTCGGTGGGGGCTGGTCGCGCAGTTCCCCGCGCCCCTGACCCAACTGCAGTACTCGATTGCTACCAGGCACCCGGAGGGGAGAGGCATGCTCGACCATGTCATCGAAGGTGTGACCGTCGTCGATGGGACCGGTGCTCCCGCCTACACCGCTGACGTGGGGATACGGGACGGGCGGATCGCCGTCATCGGGACCGTCACCGAAGAGGCCCGTACGTCGGAGAACGCGGCCGGACTCGTCCTCGCCCCCGGCTTCGTCGATCCGCACACCCACTACGACGCGCAGCTGTTCTGGGACCCGTACGCGACGCCCTCCCTCAACCACGGGGTGACGACGGTCGCGGGCGGGAACTGCGGGTTCACGCTCGCGCCCCTCAACCCCGCCCGCCCCGAGGACGCGGACTACACGCGACGGATGATGTCCAAGGTCGAGGGGATGTCGCTGGTCGCGCTGGAGGAGGGGGCGCCCTGGAGCTGGAGCGGCTTCGGGGAGTATCTGGACGCCCTCGAAGGGCGGATCGCCGTCAACGCGGGCTTCATGGTGGGACATTGCGCGCTGCGGCGGTATGTGATGGGCCCCGATGCCATCGGCGGGCAGCCGAGCGACGAGCAACTCGACGCCATGCTGCGGCTGTTCCACGAGGCGATGGAGGCGGGTGCGTGGGGGCTGTCGACCACGCAGTCCTCGACGCACAGTGACGGCGACGGGCAGCCGGTCGCGTCGCGGCACGCGAAGCCCGCCGAACTGATCGCCCTGTCACGGGCGGTGGGCGAGCACGAGGGGACACAGATCGAGGCGATCGTCGCGGGCTGCCTGGACCAGTTCAGCGACGACGAGATCGATCTCTTCGTGGAGATGAGCGCGGTGGCCGGCCGCCCCCTCAACTGGAACGTCCTCACCATCGACTCGGCCGTCCCCGAACGCGTGCCGAGGCAGCTGGAGGCGAGCGAGCGGGCGCGGAAGGCCGGGGGCCGGGTGGTGGCCCTGACGATGCCGATCCTCACGCCGATGAACATGTCGCTGGGCACGTTCTGCGCGCTGAACCTGATCCCCGGCTGGGGCCCGATCCTGGGCCTGCCGGTGCCCGAGCGGATCGAACGCCTCCGCGACCCGGAGGTGCGGGCGGAGATGCTGCGCCGCGCGGACTCGAAGGAGGCGGGCGTCTTCCGGCGGCTGGCCAACTTCGGGCGGTACGTCATCGGGGACACGTACAGCGAGGCGAACGAGGGCCTCACCGGGCGGGTCGTGAAGGACATCGCGGCCGAGCGGGGGCAGGAACCGTTCGAGTGCCTGGTGGAGATCTGCGCCGCCGACAACCTCCGTACGGTCCTGTGGCCCATGCCCACCGACAACGACCCCGGCTCCTGGACCCTGCGCGCCGAGACCTGGCGCCACGAGGACGTCCTCCTCGGCGGCTCGGACGCGGGCGCCCATCTGGACCGGATGTGCGGCGCCCCGTACACCACCCGGTTCATCGGGGACTGTCTGCGCGGCCGGAAGCTCGTCGGGCTCGAACAGGCGGTGAAGATGCTGACCGACGACCCGGCGCGCCTCTTCGGCCTGCGGGAACGCGGGCAGGTGCGGGAGGGGTGGCATGCGGACCTCGTCCTCTTCGACCCGGAGCGCGTCGACGCCGGCAAGGCCACCCTGGTGCACGACCTGCCGGGCGACAGCCCACGCCTCGACTCCAAGGCGATCGGTATACGGGCGGTCTGGGTCAACGGCGTCGAGGCGATCCGCGACGACGTGGTGACCGGGGCGGTGCCCGGGAAGGTGCTGCGCAGCGGGCGGGACACCCGGACGGTGAGTACGAGGTGAGCGTCAAGTGACCGACGCCCAGCGGTTGTTCGTCGGCGGCTCCTGGGTGGAGCCCGACGGCGGGCACTACGAGGTGATCGACCCGGCGACCGAGGGCGTCGTCGGGCGGGCGCCGGAGGCCTCGCGGGACCAGGTCCACGCGGCCGCCGCCGCCGCCCGCGAGGCCTTCGGCCCGTGGTCCCGGACACCGGCCGCCGAGCGGGCGGCGATCCTGGCCCGTACGGCGGAGCTGATCCGACGCGACCTCGTTCCGTACGCCGAACTAGCCCAGGCCGAGAGCGGCGCGACGACCGGTACGGCGCGGGGGATGCAGGTCGGGATCGGTGCGGCCCGTTTCCAGCGGTACGCCCGGGTTGAGCCGGTGGAGGAGCCGATCGCCCCTCAGATCAACGAGGCGGGCCCCTTCGGCAAGGCGGCCGTGATGGGCGCCCTCGCCGTACGGCAGCCGGTGGGCGTGGTCACCTGCGTCACGTCGTACAACAACCCCTGGGCCAACCCGGCGGGCAAGATCGCCCCCGCCCTCGCCATGGGCAACACGGTCGTCGTGAAGCCGGCCCCGCAGGACCCGCTCTCCGTCTACCGCATGGCGGAGGCCCTGGAGGCCGCCGGTGTTCCGCCGGGGGTGGTGAACGTGGTGAGCGGGTCGGGCGCGGAGGTCGGCGAGGCGGCCGTGGACTCCCCGGACGTGGACATGGTCAGCTTCACCGGCTCGACGGCGGTCGGGCAGCGGATCGCGGAGGTGTGCGGGCGCGGGATGAAGCGCCAGCTGATGGAGCTGGGCGGGAAGGGCGCGGCGGTCGTCTTCGACGACGCGGACGTGGGCGCGGCGGTGGCCGGCATCGCCACGACCTTCACCTTCTACAGCGGTCAGATCTGCACGGCACCGACGCGGGTGATCGCCCAACGGGGCGTCTACGACCGGTTGGTGACCCAACTGGCCGCGTACGCGGGGCGGTTGCCCGTGGGCGACCCCCGCGAGCGCGGCACCGTCGTCGGCCCGGTGATCTCGGCGGCGCACCGCGACCGGGTGGAGTCGTATGTCGAACTGGGCCGCAAGGAGGGCGCGCGGGTGGTGGCCGGTGGTCAACGCCCGCCGCATGACCGGGGGTTCTACGTGGCGCCCACCCTTCTCGCCGATTGCACCCCGGACATGCGGGTCGTCCGCGAGGAGATCTTCGGCCCGGTCGTCGTCGTCCTCCCCTTCGACGACGAGGACGAGGCCGTCACCCTCGCCAACGACAGCGACTACGGCCTCATCGACTACGTCTGGTCCGGCGACGTGGCCCGAGCCTTCCGCGTGGCCCGCCGCCTCCGGGCCGGTGGCGTGGGCGTCAACACCGTCGGCCGCAACATGGAGGCCCCGTTCGGCGGCTTCAAGAAGAGCGGGGTGGGGCGCGACGTGGGGTCGTACGCGCTGCACGCGTACAGCGAGGTGCAGGCGATCGTCTGGCCCGGGTGATCTCTTCCCTCGGGCTCGTCGGTGACACGATGATGTTCGAATGCTGGTTGGGTGGCGGGTTGGGTGGGGTGGGCGGCGTAGGCGCGTCTGGTGTGTTGGGCGTATCGGGTGGGCGTCGTGATGAGCCGCCCGCTTCTCTATCTGGACGTGGACGGGCCGTTGAACCCGTACGCCGCGAAGCCGGAGCGGCGGCCCGCCGGTTACACGACCCATCGGATGAAACCGCAGGGCTGGCTCGACCAGCATCCGGGTGAGCCGGCGGCGTACGTCAAGCCGCTACGGGTCTGGCTCAACCCGGACCACGGCCGTCAACTGCTCGCCCTGGCCAAGCTGTTCGAGCTGATGTGGGCGACGACGTGGGCCGGTGAGGCGAACACGTACATTGCGCCGGTGCTGGGGCTGCCGGAACTGCCGGTGGTGGAGTGGCCGGAGACGCGCGCGTCCGGGGCCGACTCGGACCCTTCGGGGACTGTGGGGGCTGGGGTCTTCTGGAAGACACCGCGGCTCGTCGAGCACGCGGCAGGGCGCCCGTTCGCATGGGTCGACGACGAGATCGGCGCCGCCGACCGGGACTTCGTGGCCAGGCACCACCGGAACTCTGTCCTGCTGCACCGCGTCGACCCCCGACTCGGCCTGCGAGAACCGGACTTCGCGGCCCTCGCTGCCTTCGCGCGGACCACCACCGGCCGGATGGGAAGGGATACGGTCGACTGATGATCGTATGGGTGAACGGGGCTTTCGGGAGCGGCAAGACCACCTTGGTCGAGGAGTTGCGGGGGCGATGGCCCGAGGCGTTGCTGTTCGATCCCGAGGTGGTCGGCTATGTGCTGCGGGAGATCGTGGAGGTGCCGACCGGGGACTTCCAGGATCTGCGGCTGTGGCGGCGGCAGGTGGCCGAGTTCCTGGTGGGCCTGGCGGAGGAGTACCGGCGGCCGGTGCTGGCGCCGATGACCTTGGTGAACCCCGACTACGTCGCTGAGGTGTTCGGCGCGATCGAGGCCGCCGGTGTCCCCCTCCACCACTTCTTCCTCAAGGTCCCCGAGGACGTACTGACCGCCCGGATCGACGGCCGGAGCTTCACACCCGACGACCCCGAGCAGGACGAACGCGTCCGCCGGTGGTGCAAGGCGCGCATCCCGGCGTGCACGGCCGCGCTCGACACCCTGCCCCGCGACACGGTGTTCCTGGACGGCGAGTCGAGCCCGGGTGAGCTGGCTGAGGTCGTACTGCGTCGCGTGGGCGGGTGAGGGCGTGGCAGCCGGTGGGCTTCGGGTGTCTAGTCGCTGAGGTCCTGCTCGGCAGGCTCGCCACGGCCGAGCGACAGGGACCAGCGCACCTCCGGAGCGGCGGTGACGGTGACGCTGCCCGCGTGGTCCGCGCCATCCACAGCGACCTGGTTGTAGATGTCGGCCACTTCGCCGTCGACGCAGTCCATGGGGAAGGAGGCGCCTACGGAACGCAGGACCACCTCGATCCTGCCCTTGCCCTCGCATCGCACCCCGATGGTCAACGCCTTGCCGTCGCCCTTCTTCGCCTTGCCGAACTCCAGCGAGGCGTTGCCCCGGGTGCCGTTCTGACGCAGGACGACCCGGTCGGCCATGTCCAGGTCCGGAGCGCGGTCCACGGACTTGCCGCCCGAGGCGGCGGTCTCGTCGGCCTCGTCCGAGTCCGCCCCCGGGGTTCCCTTCGCCGGGCTCGGCTCGGCCGTCCGTACGGGCTGCCGCTTCTGCGACCCGGTGTCACTGTCGGACGAGCAGGCGGCGGTGGTGGAGAGGAGGAGCGCCGCCGCCAGCAGCGTCAGGGTGGTGCGTGCGCGGCGAGAGGTGCGTGGTGCGCGCGATGCACGCGATGTGTGTGATGCGCGCGGTATACGCGATGTAGGTGACATGAACGACCCCCGTCTGTCTGCCCGTTGGTGGCGGGCGAGGCCGTGATCGTGGCACCGGGGCGAGAAGGGCGACAAGGCGGAAGGGCGGGTTCAGAGGGAGATCTGAGGTTGGCGGCGCTTGTCCATGCGGGCCGGCCCCTGCCTCAGAAGTGCACCTCGGCGCAGGCCCGCCCCCGTGACTCCATCCTGCCGTTGAGGTGCTCCCAGCCCTCGGCGCAGAGGACGGCGCCGTTGGGGAGGTCGCGGTGGACGGGGACCGTGAACTTCTGGTGGTAGCCCCAGAAGCCGGTGGCGCTGTTGGTGTCGATGCCGCCGCCCCAGATGTGGAAGTGGCCGGTGAAGTCGCCGTTCCAGGTCGTCGCCGCGGAGATCGACTCGACGCGCAGACCGCTGCCCTCGACCTCGATACAGGTCCGCTGATTGCACCCCTGCGCCCCGGCGGACGCCGACGGCGCCCCCGCGGCCACCAACGCCCCCGCGCACGCCGCGCTCACCCCCACGCGCACGAGCCACCGCGCCTTGGCGACCTTCGCACCCACGCTGTCCATACGACACCCCTCTTGGTCCGACCGATTGCCAAGTGATCTTGGCAGTGTGGATCACCGCCTACGGACCGATGAGGCCTCTCCCCGCCCTCCTTCACCCCTATGAGCGACCAGCGGTCACAGCCGTGACGCGGGCGACGGAGCCGATCTCCAGGGCCGTCCACATCGAGCCGTCCGGCCCCAGGGCGATGCCGTGGGGCTCGGAGGAGGGGGTCGGCAGATCGTGTTCGTGAATGGTGTGGCGATGGCCGTCGAAGGTGATCCGGCCCACGCGGTTCGCGCCCCACTCCGTGAACCAGCAACCACCGTCGGCGTCGGCGTCGGCAGCGGGAGCGATGGCGTGTGGGCGGGACTCGCGGTCCGGGAGGGGGAACTCGTCGATCTTCCCGTCCGTGGTGATTCGCCCGATCTGGCCGGCCCCGATCTCGACGAACCACAGAGCCCCGTCCCCACCGGCGGTGATGCCCACGGGAGCGGCACCCGGCGTGGGCAGCGGGTGGACCGTGACCTCCCCGTCCAGGGTGATGGCACCGATCGCGTTGGCCTGGTTCATCGTGAACCAGAGCCGACCGTCCGGCCCGGCGGCGATGGCCGACGGGAACGCCCCGGAGAGCGGCAGCGGGAACTCGGTGACCTCCCCCTCGGTCGTGATCCGGCCGATCCGGTCGGCCCCCGCCTCCGTGAACCACAACGCGTCATCGGGACCGACCGCGATCCCGAACGGCCCGGCGTCAGGCGTCGGCAAGGGGAAGGACGTGACCTCTCCGGCCGTATTGATCCGCCCGATCCGATGCCCCCGGAACTCCGTGAACCACAGCGCGCCGTCCGGCCCCGCCGTGATGATCGACGGTCCGCCGGACGCCGACTCCAGCGCGTACGACGTGGTCTCGCCGTCGGGCGTGAGCCGGCCGATGCGCCCGGCGTGCACCAGGGTGAACCACAGTGCTCCGTCCGGCCCGGCGGCGATTCCGTACGGCCCCGCCTCGGCGTCGGAGACGGGGAACTCCGTGATGGCCACGGTCGTCGGGCGTGAAGACATGGGTGGTGGTTCCTCCGTCGGTGATCGGGGCGGGCGGGCGACGCACAGCGTTCCAGAGCGCGCGTGCCGTGTCGCGTGAATTCCCGCCGGGGATTCCGTTCGGGACAAGGCGGTTGGGGCGGCCCACCCTCGTCCCCTACCTTGACCGCATGGCAGACGAGATCTTCCGTGACCGACGGCTCGCCGAGCTGTACGACCCCCTCGACCCCGATCGCGGCGACCTGGACGCCTACCTCCTGCTGGCGGAGGAGTTCGGCGCGCGGAGCGTGCTGGACATCGGCTGCGGGACGGGCGTGTTCGCGCTGCTGCTGGCGGAGCGCGGGGTGGAGGTCGTCGGCGTCGACCCGGCCGGCGCCTCCCTCGACGTCGCCCGCGCCAAACCGGGAGCGGACCGCGTCCGCTGGATCCACGGCGACGCGACGGCCCTGCCCCCGCTCCAGACCGACCTCGTCACGATGACGGCCAACGTGGCCCAGGCGATCGTGGACCCCGAGCTGTGGCACCGGACGCTCACGGGCGCCTACGAGGCGCTGCGACCGGGCGGCCGGCTGGTCTTCGAGACCCGGGACCCGGCCAGGCGGGCCTGGGAGGGGTGGAATCGCGAGGACTCGTACGGCGTCACCGAGGTACCGGGCATCGGCACGGTCGAGAGCTGGGTGGAACTGACCGAGGTCACCGGCCAACTGGTGACCTTCCGCTGGCACTGCGCCTTCGACGGCGACGGCGACGGCGACGGCGACGGCGACGGCAATGGCACGCGCGGCAGCGGGAACGGCACCGGTGCCGGCACCGGCGGGGCGCTCACCTCCGACTCCACCCTCAGATTCCGCGAACGGCACGACATCGAAGCCGATCTGGCCGCTCACGGATACGTACTGGAGGACGTACGGGACGCCCCCGACCGGCCCGGGAGGGAGTTGGTGTTCGTGGCGCGTCGGCCACCGGCGGTTTGACCGATTCGGGACTTTTGCTCGGCTCTGGGGGACGGGCACAGTCGTCGGCATGGAGTGCATGGTGTGGGTCGAGGGCGGCGAGGTCTGGGCGGACGACACGGGACCGGCGGCGGGGCCGGGCGCCGGGGCGGGGGTGGACGCACCGCCGGTGGTGCTGTTGCACCCGGGAGTCGGGGACTCGCGGATCTGGGACCGGGTGGTGTCCGGCGGACTGGGCGCCCGGTATCGCGTGATCCGGTACGACGCCCGAGGCTTCGGCAGGTCGCCGAAGCCGGGCACGTCGTACGCGCAGACACGCGATCTCCGGTCGGTACTGGACCACTTCGGCGTAGCCCGCGCGGTGCTCGTCGGTTCGAGCATGGGCGGCTCGACGGCGATCAGCTTCGCCCTGGAGGAACCGTCGCGGGTGGCGGCGCTCGGGCTGGTCGTACCGGGGATCAGCGGCTACGCGGGCCTGGAGTCACCGGAGTTGACGGAGGAGATCGGGCGGCTCGCCAAGGCGGGCGACATCGACGGCCTCGTGAAGCTCGGCCTCGGCCTGTGGGGCGCGGCGGGCCCGTCCCCCGACACCGAGGCCGACGAGGCGCTGCGCGCGGCGATCCCCGCGTGGTTCACGACCTTCGGCCACGACACCCCCGCGCCCCCGGCCTTCGACCGCCTCGGCGAACTCGACCTCCCGGCCGCCCTCCTCCTCGGCGAGAAGGACCAGCCGGAAGTCGTCCGCTGCAACGAGGAGATCGCCGCCCGCGTCCCCGGCTGCCACCTCGTCCGCCTCCCGGCCGCCGACCACTTCCCGACCCTTCGGGACCCCGACGCCGTACGGGACTTCATCACGGACCTCTACGACCGCCTGGGCTGATCCACGAGGGGTTTCCCCTGGCGGCGGCACTCCGCTCAACTCAGTGCCAGCGCCTGCTTCAGGTTGTACTCGGCGATGCCCGCCATGAAGGCCCGGTCGGGGAAGTCGCCGTCGAGCAGCCGCAGCGGGCCCGCAGTGAGCGAGAGCCGCTGGGCGAGCAGGTAGAGCGCGAGCCGGTCCTCGTCCAGGCCGTCCACGTGCAGCGGCCGGTAGTCGTCGTGCAGGCGGATCCGCAGGAACACGTGCTCCCACTCGACGTCGAAGTACATCAACCCCTCGATGTCGACCACCACGGGGTTGCCGTCCGCGTCCACCCGCACATGGTCGGGGCCCAACTCGCCGTGCACGACCGCGTATTCCGCGCGCGGACGCACCGCCGCCGCCAGGCCGAGCAGTCGTTCCTCCAGCCGGGCGCGGGCGTCCGCGATGCGCGGATCGCGCGAGGCCGCCTCGGCGAGGTCCCGCAGCGCACGGTCGAGAACCACCTCCTCGCACGACGTACCGCGCGAGGTTCCTCCTCCGTCGACCACGGCCACCTTGCCGTACGCCGGTGCCCGGTGGCCCCGCATCACCTCCAGCGACTCCGCGAGCCGGGCCATGACCGGAGCGGCCGCGTCCCGGTCGCGCGCGAGCAGCTCCTCCAGGTTCTCGCCCGGAAGGTCCTCGACGATCACGAGGCCGGCGGGGCCGTGGGCGCTGTCTCCGTCTCCGTCGCCGTCGCGGTCGACGAGACGGATGGCCGGGACGCGGACGCCGAGCGCGTCCAGCCGCGCGTGCGCGGCCCGGAACAGTTCGAGGCCGAGGCCGGGCGAGAACGGGTCGGTGAGGTCGTCGTCGCCCTCGGCGGCCGGCCAGTAGTTCTCGGCGTCGTCCCACAGGTAGGCGACCGCCGTCGTCGCGTCGTCCATCACCAGGCGGTACACGCCCTTCTTGGTGCCGCCCGCGATCCGCTCGACCGCCTCCAGCCGCCGCCCGCCCCCCAGCGCGGCACGCGCCGCACCCGCCAACCGCTCCCGCGTCACCGACCTGGATGCCACGTTCCGAACCGCCTCTCCGCCACGACAACCCGCGCACCCTACGGGAGCGTCGATGTGGAGGCGACGGAGTTGAGGACGGGAAGGCGGGAAGGGGGTGAAGGCGGTGAAGGCGGTGAAGGCGATGGAGGCGATGGACGCCCTCCGGGCGGGCGATCAAGCGGATCGGGATCGGGGATCGGATCGGGGATCGGATCGGGGATCGGATCGGATCGGATCGCCTGGCAGGCAACCCGTGCGGGGGCGCCGTGGTCTTACCGGGCGTCACCGACCGGAAGGGCGCAGTCCATGGAACTCGATCCCGATCTCTGCCTGGACGTGCCGGAGGGCTTCGACGACTCGGACGCCGAGAGCCAGGTGCACCCCATGGCCAGGAAGCTGTTCCCGGCCACGACCGCCGCGGACGCCTTCCGGAAGGCTCAGGAGTGGGTGGGGGAGCACGACGTCTTCCTCGTCGACGTGTCATGGGACTTCGCGCACGACGAGGACGAGCCCTACACGCTGAGCATCTACTTCACGTTCGAGACGTCGGAGCTGGAGCCCGAGCAGGCCTGACGGCCGGGGAGTCGGCCGGGAACCCACCCGGGCTCGGTCCGGACATGGCTCAGACCAGCGCCTTCTTGTAGAAGATGCTGGAGCGCCGGTCGCCCTCCAGGCCGGTGGCGAAGCCGATGAAGAGGCGGACCTCGCCCCCGTCGGTGCGGTAGACCGCGAGGCCCTCGGGCTCCCGGTGGTGGAGGGTGGAACCGGCCTTGGTGAGGACGGGGCCCTGCTTCACGGCGCCCGTGTTGATGTCGATGCTGGTGAGGTAGGAGTTGCCGTCGCCGGTGGGGGTGCCGTCGCCGGGGTACGCGTCACCCGTCAGGTAGTACATGTACGAGCCGTAGAGGGCGTAGCCCTGGGGCGTGCCGGAGATCGTCGGCTGCTGGAAGTCGACCAGCGGCGAGCCGAAGCTGCCGGTCCGGAAGGCGGAGAGGGGGTACACGGCGATGCGCTTGCCGCCGCTGGTGTGGTAGCGGACGATCATGCGGTCGTAGACCGGATCGGCGGAGCAGGTGTACTCGGTGGCCCCGGAGATCGGCCGGTAGGCAGCCGAGGCGGCAGGCGAGCCCAGGGTGGTGTTGGGCCGGTAGGTGATGGGGGCGAGCGCGGTGCCGTACCCCTTGGTGTTCGCGGCGCACTCGATCCACAGCTCGGTCTCGGAACCGTTCGGCAGCGCGGCGAAGGAGACGCCGTGGCCGAAGCCGTCGAGGTGCATGTACGAGAGGTAGTTGCCGTCGAAGTCCATCTTGTTGATGCACAGGTCACCGTCGGCCTCGGTGCTTCCGCTCCGCTTGGTCGCCACGAACAGGAACTTGTTCTCCCAGTCGAAGGCGAAGCTCTGCTGGACCCGCGCACCGTGTGTGTCCTTGGACCGGAACAGGTCGTACGACGGCTGCGTGAGATCGAAGCGCTTGGTGGCGGCCACCGCGGCGGAGGCGGTCCGCGCGCCGACGCCCAGCCCGAGCGCCGCGAGGGAGGCGCCGGCGCCGGTGCGTATGAGGCCGCGGCGGGAGAGAGGGAAGCCAGGGGTGCGGTTCATGGGGGGACTCCAGGTGCTTGAGGTGGTGCATGAGGTGGGGGGACAGGAAAACGGAGATGCTACCCACCGGCGGGGGCCCTGTGACGTGCCGGGTCCCGGGGGCGGCTGGGGCTCCGCTTCCCCGGGTCACAGGCGCGAAACGGTGTCGTCCGGGGCCGTGTCCAGCTCATCCGCCGGTCGGTCCCTGACCGTGCAGATCCACCCGCACAGTCAGCAGCCGTGACCCCAACACCCGTACCGCCGTGCTGTTCATACGGGGCAGAGAGCGCAGGCGGGCCACCGGGTCGTCGTCCGGGAGGAGATGGGCCGTGCCCTCGTGCCAGCGGCCCCGGATGCGGACGCGGACCGACGGGTCGGCCTTGATGTTGCGGATGTAGTGGGACTTCTCGCCGTACTCGGAGACCAGCCAGAACGTGTCGCCGACGCGGCGCCCGCCGATGGGCGTGCGGCGCGGGAGGCCGGAGGTGCGGCCGGTGGTCTCCAGGACGGTCTGGAGCGGTATGCGGCGGAGCACCGGGTTGGCGACGTGGCGCTGGAAGGCCGTGACGACGCGTTGCTTGAGCTCCATCGGGGCGGCGGGATCCGCATCGCGGGACATCGGCTTGGTTCTCCTCTGGGAGTGGGAGGTACGAGGTACGGGTTACAGGATCGGGTACGCGGTGAAAGGCGGTGGTCGGCCGGTGCGGGTCGTGACGTGGAACCTGTGGTGGCGGTTCGGACCGTGGCAGGAGCGGCAGAAGGCGATCCTCGCCGTACTGCGTGAACTGCGGCCCGATGCGGTCGGGTTGCAGGAGGTCTGGGAGCACGGCGGGGAGAACGCGCGGGATGCGGCGAACCGGGAGAACCTGGCCGGGTGGCTCGCCGGGGAACTCGGTCTGCACTGGGCCTGGGGCGCGTACGGCGACGCCGGGCGCTGGCAGCGGCGGATCGGGGACCGGAGTGTGGGGATCGGTAGCGCCGTGCTGAGCCGGTGGCCCGTCCTGGAGCGGGACACCATCGGGCTGCCCACCGGGGAGGGCGGCAGCGCGCGCGGCGCCCTCTACGCCCTCCTCGACGCGCCCGGCGCCCCCGTCCCCTTCTTCACCGCCCACCTCAGCTCGGCCACCGACGCCTCCGCGCTGCGCTGCCGCCAGGTCACCGCGCTGGCCGAGTTCGTCGCCCGCCACCGGGGCGGCAGCGCCCACCCGCCCGTGATCACCGGCGACTTCAACGCCTGGCCCGACTCCGACGAGGTCCGGCTGTTCGGCGGGTACAGAACCGCGCCCGCCGTGCCCGGCCAGTGCTTCCTCGACGCCTGGGAGTACGCCGACCCGGGCGCGCCCTCCGCCACCTGGGACCCCGTGAACCCGTACGTCGCCGGGACGTTCGGGCCGGCCGTACGGATCGACTACATCCACGTCGGGCCGCCGGGCCCCGGCGGCATCGGGCACGTACGCGCCGTACGCAGGGCGGGCGACGCCCCCGTCGACGGCGTATGGCCCTCCGACCACATGGCCGTCGTCGCCGACCTGGCGGAAGGGGCGGATGGGGTGGGAGGGGCGGGGACAGTGGGGACCGTGGAGACAGCGGAGGCCGGGGTCCGCTGACGACCCCGGCCACCACCCTCACCATCCATACGGAGCCGACGGGCCATCAGGACCCGACGAACCCGACGGTCCCTACCGGCTACGGCTTCCGGCCCAACCCCCCATGCTGCCCGATCGCCTTCGGCTCGCCCCCCTGCGTGGCCTCCGGGCGCCACAGCGGTACGGAGACGATGCCGGGGTCGATCAGGTCGAGGCCGTCGAAGTAGCCGGTGATCTGGTCGATCGGGCGCAGGAAGTACGGGACGGCGCCGGTCTCGTTGTAGGCGTCCTGGGCGCGCTCGTAGTCGGGGTCGGTGCCCCGGGAGCCCTCGTTGATGTTGAGGTAGCTGCCGGAGGGGAGGCCGGCGAGGAGGCGGCGGACGATGTCCCGGGCCTCGTCGTAGTCGGCGACATGGCCCAGGATGCCGCTGAGGATCAGAGCCGTGGGCCGGGACAGGTCCAGGGTCTCGGCGGCCGCCTCCAGGATGCGCTCCGGGTCGTAGAGGCTGGCGTCCACGTACGCGGTGGCACCCTCGGGGGAGGAGTACAGCAGCGCGCGGGCGTGCGCGAGGACCATCGGGTCGTTGTCGACGTAGACGATCCTCGCCTCCGGCGCGCTGCGCTGGGCGACCTGGTGGGTGTTGTCCGCCGTGGGCAGCCCGGTGCCGACGTCCAGGAACTGCCGGACGCCCTCCACCTCCACCAGGTGCCGGATGCTGCGCCGCAGGTACGCGCGGCTGCTGCGGGCGATGGTCACGATGCCGGGGAAGGCGCCGGCGTACGCGTCGCCGGCCGCCTCGTCCACCGGGTAGTTGTCCTTGCCGCCCAGCCAGTAGTTCCAGATGCGGGCGGAGGCGGGCACCGAGGTGTCGACCTTCTCCTTCGCCGCCGGAGCCGCCGCCGGGTCGGGCGTGGTCGCGTGATCGGTCATGGGCGCCTTCTCCTCCGCCGTGCAGGTGCGTCGTCACACAGACAGACGCACGTACTGTGTCGAGCCAAACCTAAGGCCCAACACAGGTATTTCGTACGCGGGTTCCCCCTACCGTCGCCCGACCTTCCTGCTGGCTGCCATCGTCTCCGTGGCCGGCCGTCCTATCGCCGCCCGAGGAAGATCGGGTTGGTGAAGGCCGCCAGCGGGCCCGGGAAGCCCGGAACGATGGGCGGCCGGCGGACCTCGGCGCGTACGTACGCCGCGTACGAGGCCGTCGTACGCCACTCCGCCGAGCCCGTGCCGGACGCCGGCAGCTCGGCCGAGGTGAACAGGACGCCCTGGTCGGTGACGAAGCGGATGACGCAGCCGGCGGAACCCGTGGCCTCCAGACGGACGGTGACCGGGGCGTCGGCGTCCACCTTCAGCCGCTCCCCGATGCCCGCGTGCTCGCCACGCGCCCCGGACGCCGTGAACGACACCGACACGTCCTTGGACTCGGCGACGTACGAGCGGCCCGCCCGCAGGCCCTCCTGGATGGCCTCCCTGGTCAGATCGTCGGCGAGGACGACCGTCTGGGGGCGGCCCACGGGGTCGGGGTCGCGGTGGGCGTCGCTGTTGCCCATCGCCGGGATCCAGTCCGGGCGGCCCTCGCGCACGGCCGCCACGAGCATGCCGTCCCAGTCGGCGAGCGCGACCTCGTCCTCCGGCGAGTACGCGCCGTTCCACACCTCCACCGCGTCCGCCTCGCCGAAGCCGAACTTCCAGTTGCAGCCGATGCAGGTGGCGTGCGGATGCGCCGGGACGACCAGGCCCCCGGCGCGGCGGATCTGCCGGGCGTACTTGCCGAACCGGTTGTCCCGGGCCCGGTAGCGCCAGTCGACGAACGTCCCCGGGTCGACCCCGAGCGCCAGCACATGGCCGTTGCGGGTCGTGACCTCCTCGCCCAGCATGATGAGGAGGTCGTCGCCCGCGTGCTCGGCCCAATGGGCGTGCGCGGACTGGGTGTTGTGCTCCGAGCTGTTGATGAAGTCCAGCCCCGCCGCCCGCGCCAGCGCCGCCAGCTCGGCGAGCGTACGGCGGCCGTCGGAGTACCAGGAGTGCAGATGGCAGTCGCCCCGGTACCAGGCCCGGCCCCGCCCCTTGGCCCGCTCCGGCGGGTACACCGGCTTCACCGGCGTGGCCGGCCTGCCGTACGTGAGGGTGATCGTGATCTCGTACGGCAGACCGGCCGGCGCCACCGTGTACGGGCCCAGCGCGATGTGCCAGGTGCCGGGGCGGACCGGGCCGGGGAGGTAGCCCGGAGTCGCCTCGTCCACCCGGATGAAGAACTCCGTGCGCGCACCGCCCGACCAGCCCCGGAAGCCCTTGCCGCCGAGTTCCGTGCCGCGTTCGTCGAAGACACCGATGTCGAGCGCGTTGCCCGCGGTGCCGGCCGGGACAGCCGGTCTCTCGTAGCTGTACGAGACCTTCAACTCCCTTACCCCCGGCGGAACTTCGACCGGCAGATACACGAAATCGGGGGATCCGGTGGGGAGGGTCCCCCGGATGGTCTTCGTCTCCTGGTCGCCGTCCACGGCCTCGGCGCCGCTCGTCCCAAAGGTCACGCTTCCCAACGTAAGCGCGGCCGCCGCCGACGTCACGAACAGCGCGCGCCTTCCCAGTCCGTTCCCGTCACCTTGGTGGTCGTCGCACATGCTGCTGCTCCCCAGGTCGGTCGTGAGTGACATGGCGTGGGTGGTGCAGGGGTGGTGCGTGCCACCTTCGTATTCCGTGGTGAACTGCGGGGCAAGGGCAGGGAATCGGCGGCTTTCCACTTGGCCGACTCGCATCGGGTCGTGGCGGGCCCGCTGTGCGTCAGGACGTGCAGAGGTCCGTCAGCTTGTCGGCCGCGGCGTCGATCTCGCTGGAGTCGGGGTCGGTGTCGCCGTTGAGGATCGACCTGTTGTAGTCCTTGATGGCCTGGGAGAGGTCGTCGACCGCCTTGTCGACCTTGCTGTCGTCGTTGTCCGCCTTGTCGTCGATCTCGTCGAGGTTCTTCTCGATGGTCTCGATGGATTCGTCGGTCTTGGCGGGATCCTTCGCCGCCTCCAGTCCGGCCTGGTGGATGTCCCTGAGGCTCTCGGCGATGGTGTCCGCGTTCGAGACACAGTCGAGGGAGTCACCGAACTCGCAGCCGGTGAGGAGTCCTGCGGAGAGCGTGAGGGCGGCGACGCCGGTGGCGAGGGCGGCGATACGGCGACGAGGGCTGCGGGGGCGGCGGGTGGGCTCGGCGGTCATGAGGGACCCTTTCTTCGGGAGGAGGCCTGGTGGGCGGGATCTCTGACGACCACGATCTCCTCGCCCGACCGCCGCCACGAGGGACCGGCCTCCCGGATCGATGGTGTAGCCCGCTACACCCGAGCGGCCGCAACCCAGCAGCCCAGCAGCCCTCACGGCCCCACTCGACCCATCGACCCTCTTGACCCACTCGACCCTCTTGACCTCTTGACGCACTCGACCCTCTCGACCCTCTCGACCTTCTCGACAGGAGACACAGAGCGTGCGGACACCGACCTGCCTGCTGGGCGGAGCCGGCATCACCGACCGGGTCGCCCACGGCCACGACCCGGACCGGTTCGTGGAGATCGGCTCCCTCACCAAGGTGCTCACGGGAACCGTCCTGGCCCGGCTCGCGGCGGAGGGCGGCGTCGGGTTCGACACCCCGCTGGAGGAGTGCCTCGACGACGTGCCGGGCGGGACGGGCATCACCCTCAGGCATCTCGCCGAGCACACCTCGGGCCTGCCCCGGCTGCCCGCCGGACCCACCGGCCCCCCGGACGACCCGTACGCCGGGTTCACGGAGACGGCCCTGCGGGAGTCGCTGCGCGGCCTGGACCGGACGGCGGCCGGACGGCTCGGGGAGGTGGAGTACTCCAACTTCGGCTACGCCGTGCTCGGGCACGCGCTCACGAGCGTCACGGGGCGCTCGTACCAGCAACTGGTGGACGCGTACGTCCTGTTGCCGCTCGGGCTGGAGGCGGGCGCGGCGACTGCGTACCCGCCGGAGGACCGACGCCTCGTACCGCGCGGACCGTTCGGCCGGGCCCGCCCGCTGTGGACGCTGACCGGCCCGATCCTGCCCGCCGGCGGTCTGTGGTCCACCTGCCGGACGCTGGCGCGGATCGTCGTCGCCCTGCTCGTCGAACGCCGGCTCGGCGACCCGGCGCCCTCCTGGCAGCGCGGCCCCTCGATCCGGTGGCACAACGGCGCCACGCGCGGCTCGTCCGTCCTGGCCGCCGCGTACGACGACGGCCGGTGGATCCTCCTCCACCGCCTCGGCGACCCGGCCCGCACGGACAGCCTCGCGAAGCGGGTGCTGCTCGCGACGGTTCCCCGGCAGGACGGCGGGTCCGCCGGAAGTCCGACTGGCTGACCGGCCGACTCGCTGACTCGCTGACTGGCCGACTGGCCTGACTCCGCTCGGAGCCGACCGGCCGGCTCCCCTAAGTGCCGACCGGTCGGTATGGACATACCTGCCCGGAGCCGCTACAGATGACACCATGCGCATCTCCGTGACGATCTTCCTCACCGACGAGACGATCACCCCGACCCGGCTCGCCCGCGAGCTGGAGCAACGCGGTTTCGCGGGGCTCTACCTCCCCGAGCACACGCACATCCCCGTCGAGCGGACGACGCCGTACCCGGCCGGCGGGGAGCTGCCGCGTGAGTACGGCCGCACCCTCGACCCCTTCGTGGCGCTCGGCCAGGCCGCCGCCGTCACCGAGCGGCTGGGGCTCGGCACCGGGATCACGCTGGTCGCCCAGCACGACCCGATCGACCTCGCGAAGCAGATCGCGACCGTCGACCACCTCTCCGGCGGCCGTCTCACCCTCGGCGTCGGCTACGGCTGGAACGTGGAGGAGGCCGCCGACCACGGGGTCGAGTGGCGTACCCGGCGGGAGCTGGTGCGGGACCGGATGGCGCTGATGCGGGCGCTGTGGGCGGAGGAGCCGACGGCGTACGAGGGGGAGTTCGGGAGTGTGCGGGCGAGTTCCGCGTATCCGAAGCCGGTGCGGAAGCCGCGGGGGCCGGTGGTGGGGCCGCGCACGCTGATCGGTGGGGCCGCGGGGCCGAAGCTGTTCGCCCATATCGCCGAGTACGCGGACGGGTGGCTGCCGATCGGGGGGCGGGGGTTGGGGGAGGCGCTTCCCGTGCTGCGGGCGGCGTGGGCCGAGGCCGGGCGTGATCCGGGGGCGCTTCAGGTGGTGCCGTACGCGGTGCGGCCGAGTGCGGGGAAGCTGGCGTACTACGCGGAGCTGGGCATCGAGGAGGCGGTGGTCCAGTTGCCTCCGGCGGGGGAGGCCGAGGTGTTGGGGCTTTTGGACGAGTACGGGGTGTTCTTGGGGGAGGGCGCCTAATAGCCCGGGGGTTCGGGTGCGTCGGCGGGTGCGGCCCCGGTGGGGCTTCTCGCGCAGTTCCCCGCGCCCCTGAAAAGCAGGGGCTGCGCCCCACGCTTTTCGCTTCCAGGGGCGCGGGGAAC
>NZ_JBEOYO010000073.1:0-40180 GCF_040297125.1 Streptomyces sp. NPDC001868
CGCGCCCCTAAAGGGCCTGCGGCCCTTTAGGGGCGCGGGGAACTGCGCGAGAAGCCCCACCGGGCCGCACCCGACAACGCACCACCCCCTCGGGGTCGAAGGGGCAGCGCCCCTGGGGGATGGGACGGGTAGGGGCGGCGGGGGCGAGGAAAGTGTGGGGGGCGTCAGTGGGGCTTGCGGGTGCCGGGCATCATCCGCCGCAACGCCCCCAACAACCCACTCCCCACCCGCCCCCCGACAGCCGCAGGCTCCGCGGCCGGCGACGGCACCGGCGGCCCCGACGCCACCGACGGCACGCCCCCCTCCCCGCGCCGCCCCACACCCCGCCCACCCAGCTCATACCGAACCGGCAGCAACCTCAACCCCCGCACCACCGGCCCCGACCGCCACGGCAACTGATCCGGCGGCAACGTGAGCTCCGCCCGGGTGAAGTGCTCGAACACCCTCCCCACCGCCGTCGAGACGATCGTCCCCGCCAACTCACGCGCGGCACTGGGACACTGATGCGGCCCGGCCCCCCACGCGAGATGCGCCCGCGTACTGATCGCGGAGTCGACGATGTGGGACGACCCGATCGCGAGCAGATCCCGATGCGCGGCCGCGACGGACGGGGACACGATGTCCCCGGCCCGGATCCAGAAGTTCCCCAGCCGCACATCACGCGCCGCGAACCGGAAGCAGAGGTTGGCCGTCGGCGGATTCGCCAGCGCCGCCCGGTTCACGGTCTCCCCGAGCTGCCCGTCGGACAGACTCCGCCGGACGGTCGCGTTGCCCCGCAGCACCTCCAGGAGGGTGTTGCAGACCATGTTCCCGGTGATGTCGTTGAGATAGACCGCGTTCATGAACAGCTCACGGCCCAGCTGTTCATCACTCAGCGAGGGGTTGGAGAGCAGCATGTAGGAGGTCAGGTCCTCCCCGGGCCGGGAGCGCCGGTGCGCCGCGAGGCGGGTCATCGCGCCCAGCGCCCGCCCGGTGGCGGGCCCCGCGTCCGGCCCGCCGTCCAGCATCCGCCACAGGTCCATGACCATCTCGTCGCCGAGTTCTACGGGACAGCCGAACAGCTTGGTCGTGACCATGAGGAGCAGCGGCCGAGTGTACTGCGCCGCGAGATCGGCGAACCCGGTGGTCCCGGACTCGGCCGCGAGCACACCGATCAGCTCGTCGGCGTACCGGGCGACGGCCGCCCGCAGTTCCCAGCCCTCGGGCGAGTGCCCGTCCTGGAAGGGCCGCATCGCCGAGTGGTAGCTCAGCCGGGCGGCCCGGTGTTCCTCGTCGTCGAAGAACATGGTCTGCCGGACCTCGTACCCGGCGAGGAGCGGCCAGTCCTTCGGCAGCCGCCCCTCCGCCCGCGCCCGCCAGTGCCGTACGTCGCGCCGCCAGACACTTTCGTTGCGCAGGACCTCCAGCACCTCGCGGTAGTCGAGAACCAGCCACGCCGGCACCCCCATCAGCCCCACCGGTGCCACGGGGCCGTACGTACTCCGCAGTCGCTCGTAGACGCCGCCCGGGTCCACATCGAACTCCGAGGTCAGCAACGGCTCCACGGACAGCGATTCCAGACCGGGCCCGCCTGCCTGAGCGGCCGCGAACGGATGTGTTTCCATGCCGACACGCATACCGTATGAACCGTGCACGAGCAGTGACGATGACGAGAACTGTTACGGGTTGGTGATCCCCGATGCACAAGTGGTGACGGTGCCGGGAAAGCCGTCTGCCGGGTACCTGGCAGACGGCCTTCCCGTCGACTTCACGCCACCGCCAGTTCTTCCCCGAGCCCGCCGGGCAGCCCCTCCGCGTGCACGACGCCGAGCGTCTGGGTCGCCCGGGTGAGCGCCACGTACAGATCGCTCGTCCCGAAGCGCCCCGGCTCGACGACGAGGACGGAGTCGAACTCCAGCCCCTTGGCCTGCCGGGGGTCGAGGAGGACGACGGTCCGGGTCAGATCGGGTTCCGCGCCCGCCGTCACCCCGTCCAGCCGGGCCGCGAGCGCCCGATGCAGCTCACGGGGCGCGATGACCGCGAGCCGCCCCTCGGCCGGGGTCAGTTCGGCCGCCGCCTTGGCCACCACCGCGGGCAGCTCCTTCGCCGCCGCGCGGCGCGCCCAGGGCCGTACGCCGGTCGACCGTACGGAGCTGGGCGGCTCGAAGTCCGGCCGTTCGGCGCGGACCACACCGGCGGCGACCGCCATGATCTCGGCGGGGGTGCGGTAGTTGACGCCGAGCCGGGTGTGCTCCCAGCGGTCCTCGACGTACGGGGCGAGGATGTCGGCCCAGGAGCCGACGCCCGCGGCCTCCGCCGTCTGCGCCGGGTCGCCGACGAGGGTCATCGAGCGGGTGGGCGAGCGGCGCATCAGCAGCCGCCAGGCCATCGGCGACAGCTCCTGCGCCTCGTCGACGATGATGTGCCCGAACGCCCAGGTCCGGTCGGCCGCCGCCCGCTCGGCGGCGCTGCGGTGGTCGTCCTCCTCGTGCCGCTCGGCGAACCGTTCGGCGTCGATGATGTCGTGCGCGGACAGCACCTCCGAGCCGTCGGGGTCGCTGTCCTCCTTGTCCTCGAACTCGTACGTCCGGGAGGCGTACGACACCTCCAACACGCCCTGCGCGTAAGCGATCTGGGTCTCCCGCTCCCGTTCGGCCCGGGCCCGTGCCACCCGGTCGTCCTCGCCCAGCAGTTCGGCGGCCTCGTCGAGCAGCGGCACATCGGCGACGGTCCACGCGCGCGTGACGGGACGGCGTACGGCGTCGGCGTCCTCGGGCGACAGATACGCGTCCGGCTCGGCGAGGAAGTCGGCGATCAGCCGGCGCGGGGTGATCCGGGGCCACAGCCGGCCGATGGCGGCCCAGACCTCGGGGTTCTCGGCCAGTTCGTCGCGAATCTGGGTGATGTCGCTGGGGTCGAGGAGGTTGGCGCCGTCGTAGGGGTCGGTGCCGATGCGTTCGGCGACCATCTCGGTGAGGGTGTTGAGGATGTAGCCCTCGAAGTGCTCGCGGGCCACGTTGTGCGGGAGTTTCGCCTCACGGGTGCGCTCGCGGGCGACCCGGACGAGGTCGTCGTCGAGCATGAGAATCTCCCGGTCGTGCTCGATGGCGATCACCGGGTCGGGCAGCGTCTGCCGGTCCCGTACGACGGCCGCGAGCACATCGGCCATCGCGGCGCTCCCCTTCACCCGGGCCGCCGCCGGGGTGTCGGCCGCGGTCGCCCGTACACCGGGGAACAGCTCGCCGACGGTGGCCAGCAGCACGCCCGTCTCGCCGAGGGAGGGCAGCACCTCGCCGATGTAGCCGAGGAAGGCGGGGTTGGGGCCGACGATGAGGACGGCGCGCTTGGCGAGCAGTTCGCGCTGCTCGTAGAGGAGGTAGGCGGCCCGGTGCAGGGCGACGGCGGTCTTGCCCGTGCCGGGGCCGCCCTCCACGACCATCACCCCCTGGTGCGGGGCACGGATGATGCGGTCCTGCTCGGCCTGGATGGTCTGCACGATGTCGCCCATGCGGCCGGTGCGGGCGGAGTTGAGGGCGGCCAGCAGGACGGCGTCGCCGGTGGGGTCCTCGTAGCCGGTTCGGGTCTCGTCGCCGAGGTCGAGGATCTCGTCGTGCAGGGCGGTGACCCGGCGGCCCTCGGTGGTGAGGTGCCGGCGGCGGCGCAGGCCCATCGGGGTGTGGCCGGTGGCGAGGTAGAAGGGGCGGGCGACGTCGGCGCGCCAGTCGATCAGGATCGGGGTGCGCTCGGTGTCGTCCTCCCGCAGCCCGATCCGGCCGATGTGGTGGACGCCGCCGTCGGCGAGGTCGAGCCGGCCGAAGCAGAGCGAGCCGTCGACGGCGTTCAGCGCGGCCAGCAGCCCCGACCGCTCGGCGACGAGGATGTCCCGCTCCAGACGGGCCTGCATGGGGGTGTTGCCCTGGGCGAGCGCGTCCGTGACCGACCCCTCGGTCGCACCGCGCAAAGCGTCCACGCGCGCATACAGCCCGTCGATGAATTCCTGCTCGTGCCGCAATTCATCTTGTTCATCACGCGAAAAGCCGGTGTTTGACAATTCCACTCCCGCCCGGATACACTGTGCTCACTGAACTTCTTTGCGACCCAATCTCCTTGAAGTCGCGAACCATTAAATATACGCAGGAAAAGCCCCCGAGCACAATTGCTCGGGGGCTTTTCCGTACAGACGTGTCAGATGTGGCAGACGTCAGAGCACATCGGCGAGTTCTTCGAGCAGTCGCCGCTTCGGCCGGGCTCCCACCATGGCCTTCACCGGCTCACCGCCCCGGAACACCATGAACGTCGGCATCGACAGCACCTTGTACGCCTGGGTGGTCTCCGGATTGGTGTCCACGTCCAGCTGCACCACCTTCAGCCGCTCCCCCTCCTCCGCGGCGAGGGCGCTGAGCACCGGCCCCATCTGCCGGCACGGCGGACACCAGTCGGCCGTGAACTCCACCAGCACCGGCAACTCCGCCCCGATCACCTCCGCCGCGAAGTCCGCGTCCGTCACTTCGTCGACACCAGCCGCCCTGATCACAGCGCCCCGCCTCCCAGCTCACATCCCGGCTCCGGACCCCCCGGAACCTCCGCCTCGGCCGCCAGCCGCTCCCGTGCCCGCTCGGCCCGCGCCAACTGCTCGCCGACCGACGCCCGTACGGCCGCCAACTCACCGATCAGCGCATCGAGTTCGTCCAGCTTCCGCCGGTACACCACCAGCGACGCCGGGCACGAGTCGCCCTCCGGATGCCCGGCCCGCAGACACTCCACGAACGGCCGCGTCTCCTCCAGGTCGAACCCGAAGTCCTGCAGCGTCCGGATCTGCCGCAGCAGCTTCAGATCCGCCTCGTCGTACGTCCGATAGCCGTTCCCGGTCCGCCGCGCGGGCAACAGCCCCCGCGCCTCGTAGTACCGCAGGGCCCGTGTCGTCGTCCCGGCCCGTTCCGCCAGCTCGCCGATGCGCATGCGCCGACCGTATTCCTTGACGCCGACGTCAAGGAAAGGCCGAGGCAGGACAGCCGCGCACAAAAGCCGAGCGACCAGGTCTATAGGGGGAGGACCTGGCCGCTCGGTGTTCGGGGTGCTTCTTCAGTTGTTCCGCTGGGCCGTACGGCCGGGTCTACGGGGGAGGACCCGGCCGTACGGAGTCATGGGGAGCCTTCTCGGCGAGGGCCGCCCCCGGCCCCGTCAGGGGCGCGGGGAACCGCGCGACCAGCCACACTCGGCCGGCGGCCACAGGACGGCCTACGCCTTGGCGAGTTCCTTCTCACCCTCCGGCTCGGCGGCCGCGGCCGGGGCGGACCCGTGCCCGTCGTCCAGCAGCGTCTTCTCGTCGAACGGCAGCTGCCCGGCGAGCACCTCGCTCACGCGCTCCTTGTCGATCTCCTTGGTCCAGGTACCGATGAGGACCGTGGCGACCGCGTTGCCCGCGAAGTTGGTGAGGGCGCGGGCCTCGCTCATGAAGCGGTCGATGCCGACGATGAGGCCGATACCGTCCACCAGGGCCGGCTTGTGCGACTGCAGACCACCCGCGAGGGTCGCGAGACCGGCGCCGGTGACACCGGCCGCGCCCTTGGAGGCCACCAGCAGGAAGAGCAGCAGCGGGATCTGCTCGCCCACCGACATCGGCGTACCCATGGCGTCGGCGATGAACAGGGACGCCATGGTCATGTAGATCATGGTGCCGTCGAGGTTGAACGAGTAGCCGGTCGGGACGGTGATACCGACGACGGGCTTGCTGACACCCAGGTGCTCCATCTTCGCGATGAGGCGCGGCAGCGCCGACTCGGAGGAGGAGGTGGACAGGATCAGCAGGAACTCACGGCCCAGGTACTTGAAGAGCGTGAGGATGTTCATGCCGGCGACGGCCTTCAGCAGCGCGCCGAGCACGATGAAGACGAAGAGGAAGCAGGTGACGTAGAAGCCGAGCATCAGCACGGCAAGGCTCTTCAGGGCGTCGAGGCCCGCGGAACCGGTCACGGCCGCGATGGCACCGAAGGCACCGATCGGGGCGGCCCACATCACCATCGCGAGGATGCGGAAGACAAGGCGCTGGATGTGCTCGACACCGCGCAGGATCGGCTGACCGGAGTCGCCCATGGCCTGCAGCGCGAAGCCCGCGAACAGGGCGACCAGCAGCGTCTGGAGGACCTCGCCGCCGGTGAAGGCGGAGACGATCGTCGTCGGGATGATGCCCAGCAGGAACTCGGTGGTGTCCTTGGCCTCCGCCGACACCTGCGCCTGACCGGTCTCCTTGATCGCGTCGGTGACCGCGAGGCCGGTGCCCGGCTCGACGATGTTGCCGACGACCAGGCCGATGCCGAGGGCTACCAGCGACATCACCGTGAAGTAGGCGAGGGCGATACCGCCGACCGCGCCGACCTTGGCTGCCTTCCGTACGGAGCCGATGCCCAGCACGATCGTGCAGAAGATGATCGGCGAGATCATCATCTTGATCAGGTTGACGAAGCCGGTGCCGATGGGCTTCAGCTCCACGGCGAAGTCCGGGGCGATCAGACCCACGGCGATGCCTAGGGCCACAGCCACGATCACGGCGATGTACAGGTAGTGGGTGCGGTCCCGCTTGGCGGGTGCGGTAGGTGCCGTTGGGGCGGTGCTGGCCACGGCTGCCCTCCTCGTCGACGACATCGTCGGCTCGTTCGTCTCCGGCGTGCGGCTCACGTCCGGGGGAATTCGGGAGACGGTCTCCCAGGGTGGGAACCGGCGGGTTCCCGGATGGGAGACCGGCTCCCGGGTTCGGGAGCCGGCGGGCTCCCGGAGCCGGTAGCTGGGGGACTGCCGGCGGTGGGAGCGGGGCTCCCGGGGGGTGTGGGAGCCGGGGCTCCCGGCGGTGGAAGCCGGCGGGCTTCCGGGCCGGAGGCTGGGGGGCTTCCGGCGGTGGGAGCTGGGGGGCTCCCGGGGTGGGGAGGCGTGCTCCCAGTGGTGGGAGAGGTGCCTCCCGGTGGTGGGAGACGGGCTCCCGGCGGCTCGGATGCGGTCCCGGAGCGGGAGTCGCACACCCTGTCGGTGTCCATGTGCTGGACGAGTCGATGGGGTGACTATCCCCCGCCCTGTGAGGGCGGTCACCCTTCCGTTCATTTAGTTCACGCCAACCCGTGGAGGCAGACTGTTGCCATGCGCGTCCCGCACCGTCTCCGTCCCCGCAGCCTGGCCGGTCAGCTCTTCGCCGTACAGGCGGTGCTGATCGCGGCCGTCGTGGCCGGTTACGCGCTGTTCACGTACGTCAGCGACCGCTCCCAGGCGGAGGAGGCGGCGCGCCGCCAGGCCATGGCCGTGGCGGTCACGGTCGCCGACGCCCCCTCGGTCCGTGCGGCGATCCACACACCGAAGCCGACGAAGCAGCTCCAGCCGTACGCCACCGAGGTGCAGCGGCACGCCGGGGTCGACTTCGTGACGATCATGACCCGGGACGGCATCCGCTGGACGCACCCCGACCCCGACCGGATAGGCGAGCACTTCCTCGGCCACATAGAGAAGGCCCAGAACGGCGAGTCCTTCACCGAGACCTATACGGGCACCCTCGGCGCGTCCGTCCGCGCGGTCACCCCGGTCATGGAGGACGGCGAGGTCATCGGCCTGGTCAGTGCCGGCATCAGGGTCCAGGCGATCAGCGACCGGGTCCAGGAGCAGCTGACGGCCCTCGTCGGTGTGGCCGCCGGCGCGCTGGCCCTCGGCGGTCTGGGCACCTACATCGTCAACGCCCGCCTCCGCCGCCACACCCACAACATGAACGCGGCCGAGCTGAGCAATATGCATGACTACCACCAGGCCGCCCTGCACGCCGTACGCGAGGGGCTGCTGATGCTCGACGGCCAGTACCGGGTGGCCCTCATCAACGACGGGGCACGGGAACTGCTGGGCGTGCGGGACGACGTGGTCGGCCGCTCGGTGGCGGAGCTGGGCCTGCCGGCGCCGCTGACGGGCGCCCTGCTCTCCTCCGAACCCCGGGTGGACGAGGTGCTCCTCACCGCCGAACGGGTGCTGGTCGTGAACACCTCCCTGGTGTCGGGCGGCCAGCGCCGGGGCACGGTCGTCACCCTCCGCGATGTGACCGAACTCCAGTCCCTCACGGGCGAGCTGAACTCCGAACGCGGCTTCACCCAGGCGCTGCGCTCGCAGGCGCACGAGGCCGCGAACCGCCTCCACACCGTCGTCTCGCTCATCGAGCTGGGCCGCTCGGACGAGGCGATCGACTTCGCGACGGCGGAACTGGAGCTGGCGCAGGCCCTGACGGACAAGGTCGTGGCGGCGGTGAGCGAACCGGTGCTGGCGGCCCTGCTGCTGGGCAAGGCCGCCCAGGCGAACGAGCGGGGCGTCGAGCTGGTCGTCTCCGAGGACAGCCGCATCGACGACGGCCTGCTCCCGGAGTCCCTCCCCGCCCGTGATCTGGTCACGGTCCTGGGCAACCTGATCGACAACGCGGTGGACGCGGCGCAGGGGTCGGTGGGGGCTCGGGTGACGGTGACGGCATATACGGACGAGGCTGACGAGGCGGATGAGCCGGGGGACGTGGGGGATCTCGGGGACGCGGGCGGGTCGTCCGACGGCTCCGTGCTGGTGCTGAGGGTGTCGGACACCGGCACCGGTGTGGATCCGGCCCACACGGAGGCCGTCTTCGAACGCGGCTTCTCGACGAAGCCGGCGGGTCCGGGCGGCCGGGGGCTGGGCCTGGCCCTCGTCAAGCAGACCGCGCGCCGGCACGAGGGAACGCTGACCGTGTCGGAGGCGGCCGGGGGCGGGGCCCAGTTCGAGGTACGGCTGCCGCTGCGGACGACCGGGGGCGGCAGGCCGGCGCAAACCGGTGAGACGGCTCGAACCGGTGGGATGGCTCAAACCGGTGGGGCGGCTCAAACCGGTGGGATGGTTCAGACCGACAGGACGGCGCGGACCGACAGGGCGGCGCAGGCTGTGCGGGGCCCTCGGGCCACAGTGGCTGGAGGCGACGACGTATGACCGGTACCGGTGCCGATCCCATCAGAGTCCTGGTCGTCGAGGACGACCCCGTGGCCGCCGACGCGCACATGATGTACGTCGGCCGCGTCCCGGGCTTCACCGCCGTGGGCAAGGCCCACACGGGCGCGGAGGCCCGGCGCGCGCTGGACCGCATGCCGGTGGACCTGCTCCTGCTGGACCTCCACCTGCCGGACGTGCACGGCCTGCAACTGGCCCGCTCCCTGCGGGCGGCCGGCCATCACGCGGACGTGATAGCGGTGACGTCGGCACGGGACCTGACGGTGGTGCGGGAGGGCGTCTCGCTGGGCGTGGTGCAGTACGTACTGAAGCCGTTCACCTTCGCGACGTTGCGCGACCGGCTGGTCCGCTACGCCGAGTTCCACGCGGCGGCCGGCGAGGCGAGCGGCCAGGACGAGGTGGACCGCGCCCTGGCGACCCTGCGGGCCCCCGGCCCGGCGGCCCTGCCGAAAGGGCTGAGCGCGCCGACCCTGGAGCGGGTGACGGTGGCCCTGCGGGACGCGGGCGAGGGCCTCACGGCCGCCGGCGTCGCGGAGGCGGTCGGCATCTCACGGATCACGGCCCGGCGGTATCTGGAGCATCTGGTGGACGCCGGGCGGGCGGCGCGGAGTCCGCAGTACGGGCAGGTGGGGCGGCCTGAGCTGCAGTATCGGTGGGTTAAGGGGTAGGCGGGCGCCGTCAGGGGGAGGGCCTGGGCCGCCAGGAGGAGGACTTGGCGCCGTCAGGAGGAGGGCTTGGCGTAGAGGACGACCTGGGTCCCGAGGCCGACGATCGTGAGGGCCTCGGCCACGGAGAGGGCGACGAGCCCCGGACTGGTCTCACCGCTCACCCAGTAGACGGCGAGCCCGGCGAAGGGCACGACGCAGAAGGCCAGCAGATCGATCCCGCACTGTATGGCTTTACGGGAGCGCCGCCGTGAGTCGGCACGGTGTTCCACTTCCCAGTCGAAAACCCTCTCGGCCCCCGCGAGCCGTGCGAGCCGCGGCCCGAGATCCCCGCGCACATACGCCCCGATCGCGGAGATCTTCTCGTCGTTGACCAGGTAGGTCCACCCGAGCACGACACACACCGGCGGCAGCGCGAGCAGCATGGCGGGCTGCCTGGCCTGCGCGGTGGCGGCGATGACGGCCGCGAGGACGGTGAGGGTGACGTAGAGCAGATTGTCCCGGAACCCGATACGTGTCTTCTGCTCGTCCTTGACGATCTGGTACTCGGCGAGCAGCAACTGCCCGACGGTGACGTCACGTTCGGGGTTGTCGGCTCGGTCGGCGGATTCCGGCACGGAGGTCCCTTCGGGCGGGGTGGCGACGCACCCTATGTTCGGTGCAGACACATTGACCTGACTAGACCACTCCTCGTACCGTCACCGGGCACCCACCCAGGCCACAACGACGTTGCCAGCAGGAGGTCGTGCCCGTGCGCCCCACCGCACCCCACCCCCGCCGATCCCGACTCCGCCTCCTCCTCACCGCAGCCCTGGCGATCAGCGCCCCCGGCGTACTCACCGGGTGCGGCAACGGGTCCGGCAGTGACCCGGACACCGTGGAGGTCTCGTACAAACAGTCCACGGACAACCAGGTCCGTGTGATGGACACCTTCCTCGCCGACGTCAAGAAGCAGTTCGAGAAGGCGAATCCGGGCAAGAAGGTGAAACTCGTCCCGATCAAGGCCCCGGACTCGGAGTACTACACCAAGGTCCAGCAGATGCTGCGCTCGCCGAAGACGGCTCCGGATCTGGTCTACGAGGACACGTTCCTGATCAACTCGGACATCACGAGCGGTTATCTGAAGCCCCTCGACGACTACTTGGCCGACTGGAAGGACTGGGACCAGTTCATCGACACGGCCAAGACGGCGGCGAAGGCCGAGGACGGAAAGACGTACGGCATTCCGGACGGCACGGACACGCGCGGCCTGTGGTTCGACAAGGCGATCTTCGAGAAGGCGGGCCTGCCGGCGGACTGGCAGCCGAAGACCTGGGCCGACATCCTCAAGGCGGCGCGGACCATCAAGCAAAAGGTGCCCGACGTCATCCCCTTGAACGTCTACACGGGCAAACCAGCGGGTGAGGCCGCCACCATGCAGGGCTTCGAAATGCTGCTCTACGGCACGGAGGGCGCCACGAGTGGTGGCGGTGCGAGCGACCCGTTGTACGACGAGAAGTCCAAGAAATGGAAGGCCGGAACGCAAGGCTTCAAGGACGCCCTCACGTTCGTGGAAACCGTCTACAAGGAAAAGCTCGGCCCGGAGGTCTCCGACGCCCTCGACCCCAACATCTCGACCCGGGTCCGCGGCGAATTCCTCCCCGAAGGAAAACTCGGCATCAACCTCGACGGTTCCTGGCTCCCCCAGGACTGGCTGCCCGGCAGCGGCCATGAATGGCCCCAGTGGTCGGAGAAACTCGGCCTCGCCCATATGCCCACCCAGAACGGCCAGTCCCCCGGCAAGGTGAGCATGTCCGGCGGCTGGACCTGGGCCATTCCCGACAAGGCCGGAAACCCCGACCTGGCCTTCGAGTTCATCGAGACGATGCAGACGAAGGCGAACGCCCAGAAGTGGTACATCGCCAACTCCGGAATCGCCGTCCGCAAGGACGTGGCCTCCGACCCCGCCTACGCCGAGGCCCAGCCCGGCATCAAGTTCTTCACCGACCTGGTGTCGAGCACGCACTACCGCCCGGCGTACCCGGCGTATCCGAAGGTCTCCACGGCCATCCAGGAGGCGATGGAATCGGTGACGACGGGAGACGCCTCGGTGGCGGAGGCGGCGAAGAACTACGACGAGGAGTTGAAGGCGGCGACGGACGACCAGGTGACCGAAGAGGCCGAACGATGAGCCCCCGCTCATGACGAGGCCGCCTGCGAGACCGCCCCATCCCCACCCCGCACTCCGCACCGCGACCCGCCTCCTCCCCCTCACCCCCGCCACCGTCCTCCTGCTCCTCTTCCTGGCCGGCCCGATCGCCTACTGCGCCTACATCGCCTTCACCGACCTCCAACTCACCGGCCAGGCCGAGGACTCCTTCATCGGCTTCGAGAACTTCCGCACGGCGTTCGGGGACGAGGCCTTCCTCAACGCGGTCTGGCTGACCCTGGTCTTCACGGTCGTCTCGGCCCTGCTGGGCCAGAACACACTGGGCCTGGCGCTGGCGGCCCTGATGCAACGCGCGTCGAAGCCCGTCCGCACGCTGGTGGGCGGGATCGTCGTCACGGCGTGGGTTCTCCCGGAGGTGGTGGCGGGCTTCCTCCTCTACGCCTTCTTCCGCCGGGAAGGCACCCTGAACGCCGTCCTGGACTGGCTCCACCTCCCCACCCAGAACTGGCTGTACACGCTTCCGATCCTTGCCGTGTCGTTCGCGAACGTCTGGCGGGGAACGGCGTTCTCGATGCTGGTCTACTCGGCAGCCCTGAACGAAATCCCGAAGGAGATCACGGAAGCGGCGGAGATGGACGGCGCGGGCGGCTGGCGCCGTATGTGGCACATCACGCTCCCGATGATCCGCCGCTCCATCGGCACGAACCTGATGCTCATCACCCTCCAGACCTTGTCGGTATTCGGCCTGATCTGGGTGATGACGAGAGGCGGCCCCGGCGGCAAAAGCCAGACCCTTCCCCTGTTCATGTACGAGGAGGCGTTCCAGAAAAGCATGATCGGATACGGCACGGCGGTGGCGCTGTTGCTGCTGGTGGTGGGTTCGCTGTTCTCGGCGGTCTACCTGCGGTTGCTGCGAACGGAGGTGTGAGTGCCGTGGCCTCCCTGAACACCCGCCGATTGGCGGCCGACGCGGGGCTGCTCGTCATAGCCGCCGCCTTCGTCCTCCCACTAACGTGGGTGATCCTCTCGTCGGTGGACCCGAAGGCGAACCTGACGGTGAGAATCCCGGACGGCGTGACACTGGACAACTTCGACGCGGTCCTGACCCCGGAGATCACGTTCACGCCCCTGCTGAACAGCCTGCTGCTGTGCGGTGGAGGAACGGCGCTCACGGTGGTGTGCGCGGCCCTGGCGGCGTACCCGCTCTCTCGCTTCCGCTCCCGCCTGAACCGCCCTTTCCTCCTCACGATCCTCTTCGCGACGAGCCTGCCCATCACGGCGATCATGGTTCCGGTGTACGCGCTGTTCGTCCAGGTGAACCTGATCGACACCATGCAGGGCACGATCTTCTTCTTCGCCGCGTCCCAATTGCCGTTCGCCATCTGGCTGATGAAGAACTTCATGGACGGGGTGCCGAAGGAGTTGGAGGAGGCGGCGTGGACGGACGGCGCGTCGTCGTTTCAGTCGCTGATACGGGTCGTGCTGCCGCTGATGGGGCCGGGGATCGCGGTGGTGACCGTCTTCTCGTTCGTGATGATGTGGGGGAACTTCTTCGTCCCGTTCATGCTGCTGCTCACACCGGAACAGATGCCGGCCGCGGTGAGCATCAATGAGTTCTTCGGGAATCGGGGGACGGTGGTTTATGGGCAGTTGGCGGCGTTCTCGGTGATTTATTCGACGCCGGTGATTTTGTTGTATGTGGGGGTGGCTCGGCGGTTGGGTGGGGGGTTTGCTTTGGGTGGGGCAGTTAAGGGGTGAGGGGGTGGATGGGGGAGGGGGCGATCGAAGCCCACACGCGCGCCCGCGACCTGTTCCAGGCCACCGAGGACCGCCACGGAGCGGCCCAGGCATGGAACAACCTCGGCAGCGCCGTGCAGAGGGCGGGCCGGGTAGAGGAGGCGGTCAGGGCGCACGGCGTGGCACTGCAGATTTACCGGGAGTTCGAGGACTGGTACCGCAGAGGCCTTGCCCTGCGCAACCTGGCCCTCGCGCACGAGGATGCCCATCGCCCCGCCGAGGCCCGCGCCCAAGCCGAGCGACTGGCCTGACCCACCCCACCCCCTCACACACCCTCCCCAAACCCCAAAGCCCCCCACCCCGGCAACACCACCCACATCCTCGTCCCACCCCCAGGCTCCCGCGCTTCCCCGAACCCCCACTCCCCCTCACACGCCCGCACCACGCACCCCAACACCCGAAGCGCCGCCCGCCGCCGCGCATCACACGCCGCCGCCAGCCGCGGATGCCCGTGCCGCCGATGCCCGTCGTACAGGACGATCTCCAGACCCCCGTCCCGGTACCGAAGCGACACGTACGCCACCTCATCCGGCGTGAACTGCCAGGCACACGCGACGAGTTCACCGACCACCTGAACCGCCGCGTCGGCCATGCCGAACATTCCGTACGCCGACAGCACGGCCCGCGTCGAGGCCCGCGCGACCCTGGGGCTCAGCGGCCCCAGCGGCATGGTGAGCCGATAGTCCAGGTGCTCCGGATGCACCGATGCCACGGGCTGCGGGGCCTCTCCGAAGACGGGGCACTTCAGTAGAGCGAGCTGTTCACGCATGGGTCATCTCCCTTTCGCACAGCGGGATTTCGGGCTCACGAAGCACGCCGATCCGTGAGCGCCTCGTCACCGACTGTAGGACATCAAGGGGAACGTGTGCCACTTAGACCAACTCATTGCCTCCAACGAGTTGGACCAGTACTCCACACCCGGTGCAAAATGGCCCCCGACCACCACCCAGAAGGGGCACCGATGCCAACAAGGCCCGCGCCGACAGAACGTCAGAAACGTCTCGGTGCCGAGTTGCGCAGGATGCGGCTGGCCACCGGCCAGACCACGGAGTACGCCGCCGGGCTGCTCGGGCTGGACCGCACGAAGGTGTCCAACATGGAGTCAGGCGTGCGGGCCATCTCGCCCGAGCGCATCCGGATACTCGCCAGCAACTACGACTGCGCCGACGAGGCGTACGTCGACGCGCTGGTCGCCATGGCCGACGTACGGAAGCGGGGGTGGTGGCAGCAGTACCGGGGCACCCTGCCCCAAGGCCTTCTGGACGTCGCGGAGTTGGAGTGGTTCGCCACGCGGCTGCGCAGCTATCAGACCGTGCACATCCCGGGCCTGCTCCAGCTCGGCGCGTACGCCCGAGCCATTTTCTCCGCCGCGCTGCCGCCCCTTCCCAAGTCAGAGGTGGAACTCCGCGTCGTGCAGCGCCTGCGGCGGCAACAAGTACTCGACCGCACAGAACCCGAGCCCGTGGGCCATGTCGCGTACATCCACGAGTGGGCCCTGCGCATGCAGTTCGGCGGACGCAGGGCGATGCGCGAGCAGCTCCTGCACGTGTGCGAGGCATCCGAGCGCCACAACGTCGACGTACAGGTTCTCCCCGTGGAGGCCGGCGCCTTCCCCGGCGCCGGGCACGCCGTCCTCTACGCCGACGGTGCCGTGCCCCAGCTCGACACCGTGCAGCTGGACTCCTCACACGGCGGAGAGTTCACTCACTCCGAGGCACAACTCGCCAAATACCGGAGCCATATGGAGTGGTGGCACGCCCACACGCTGAACCCGCAGGACTCACGCAACCTCATTCACTCCATCGCCCGCCAGCTCTGACCCGAGAGGAATCACCATGCCCGACATCACCTGGGAAGAGCCTTTCTGCGCCGAGGGCAACAACTGCTTCCGCCTAGGCACCGACCCCACCGGCAACGCCTACATAGCCATAGCCGGCCGCGAAGACACCTACCTCACCGACACCCGCGAAGCCCTCCGCACCCTCATCCGCGACATCAAGGCAGGCAAGGCCGACCACCTGCTCTAACCCAGTACGCCGGGCCGGAATGGCTCCACCCCCACCACCCGCCGCACCCGCACCGGCTCGATCAGGATCATCAGGCGCCGTTCCCCGGGGAGCAGCCATGGATACCGCTCCTCCCCGATGTACTTCCGGGTAAGCCGGTCCATGGCGCGCTCCGCCTCCTCCCCCTCCACGAACCGCACCACCCGCCCCCGGATCTCGGCCCGGTCGTAGGGGTTCTGGGAATCGATGTGGGACAAGGAGACGCTCGGGTTGCGGCGGAGGTTCTCCTCCTTCACCCGCCCGACCGACGTATTGACCATCACGTACTCGGCATCGCCGGCGCCCTCGATGTCCACCCACATGGGTGACACCTGAGGCGCCCCGTCCGCCCCGACCGTCGCCAAGTGCCAGAAATTCGGGGCCAGTAGGCGCTCACGTATGTGCTCATCGAGCTTCGTCATACGGTCACCCATACCCAGCCGGTCACTCCGATCACTCGGAGCACGCCACTCCCAGAAACCGTAGTTTCCTACAATCCGTGATTGTGGCCGAACAGCCCGTAGTCACCACATCCCCGCACCCCTACGTTGTGCGCGTGCACCGACGCTCAGCCCACGAACGGCAGCCCCAGCACCCGCACCCGTATCCACACCCACACCCGGGTCCGGGCCTGGACCCGGGTCCACAAACCGCAGCCACCACCCCCACCCCACCCTTCGACGCCCCCGCCGCCCGGAACCTCCGTGTCGCCCTCGGCATGGGCCCCGAACACGTGGCCTACGGAATGCGCGCCTCGTACGGACTCCCGTACGTCACCCCGGACATGGTCGCCGCCTGGGAATACGGCACCCTCGCCCCCACCGGCCCCGAACTCACCGCGCTCGCGGGCGTGTTGTGGTGCTCGCCCGGTGAACTCATCGGCACGCCCCGGACGTTGCGCGAGCACCGGGCGGCTCGGGGGATCGCCGCCGAGGACGTCGCCCGTGCGGTCGGGCTCGAACTCTCCGCGTATCTGCGGATGGAGGAGACCGAGGAGTGGCGCGGCACGGACCGCCAGTCCGCCGCGCTCGCCGTCGTACTCGACCTCGCGCTCCCGGAACTCGTCGTCGTCACGGGACGCGAGGCGAAGCTCAGGGAACTGCTCCACAGCGCGGTCACCACCCGCTGGCAGGCGCATGTGCGCCCGACCGCGAAGCTGCTGTCCCTCGACAGAAACGTCGGCAGAAGCTTCAGCGGAAACGTCGGCGGAAGCGTCGACCGAACCCTCGACCGGCGCCTCCTGGAGGACGTCCTCCGGGAGATGCACACCGACTACCAGGGCCTGATGACCGCCACCCTCACCTGGGCCAACGGCACCGCCGCGACCGACTCGGGCGACACCGGCCGCGACTACCTGGACCGGATCGTCGACCACTTCTGGTCACTGGTCCAGCGAACAGCCGCCTACTGACCCCGGCCCACCCCACCGCAAGCGGAAAGACCTAGAACACCGACTCCGCCTCATCCATCCGATCCTTCGGCACCGTCTTCAGCTCGGTCACCGCCTCCGCCAGCGGCACCATCACCACCTCGGTGCCGCGCAGGGCGGTCATACGACCGAAGTCGGCCCGGTGCGCGGCCTCGACCGCGTGCCAGCCGAAGCGCGTGGCGAGCACCCTGTCGTACGCGGTCGGGGTGCCGCCCCGCTGGATGTGACCGAGAATGACGGGCTTGGCCTCCTTGCCGAGGCGCCGCTCCAGCTCGTACGCCAGCGCCGCGCCGATGCCCTGGAAGCGCTCGTGGCCGAACTGGTCGATCTCGCCGTGGCCGTAGTCCATGGACCCCTCGGCGGGGTGGGCGCCCTCCGCGACACAGATCACCGCGAACTTCTTGCCGCGGGCGAATCGTTCCTCGACCATCTTCACCAGGCTGGCCGGGTCGAACGCGCGCTCGGGCAGGCAGATGCCGTGGGCGCCCGCCGCCATGCCGGACTCCAGTGCGATCCAGCCCGCGTGCCGGCCCATGACCTCGACGACCATCACCCGCTGGTGGGACTCGGCGGTCGTCTTCAGGCGGTCCATCGCCTCCGTGGCGACCCCGACGGCCGTGTCGAAGCCGAATGTCCGGTCCGTCGACGAGATGTCGTTGTCGATGGTCTTCGGGACGCCGACCACCGGCAGGCCCGCGTCGGACAGCATGCGCGCCGCCGTCAGCGTGCCCTCGCCGCCGATGGGGATCAGTACGTCGATACCGAACTGGTGTGCCATGTCCTGCGCGTTCTCGCAGGCCTCGCGGAGGCGGTCGCGCTGGAGGCGGGAGGAGCCCAGAATCGTGCCCCCGCGCGCCAGGATGCCGCTGACGGACTCCAGGTCGAGACTGCGGTAGCGGCCGTCGAGGAGACCGGCGTAGCCGTCCTCGAAGCCGATGACCTCGTCGCCGTACTGGGCGACCGCTCGGTGCACGACCGACCGGATCACTGCGTTCAGGCCCGGACAGTCGCCGCCTGCGGTGAGAACTCCGATACGCATCGTGCTGTTTCTCCTGCTCGTCCTGATCATCCTGAGCGTCCTGCTCGGTGCTGGTACTTATGAGCCAGTCCGATTGTTTCACGGCCGACAGGGGGGCGCCGCGCCCGCCCGCCCCCGCCCGGCACCACTCCTGGCGGATGGGCGCCTTATCCATGGTCAGGGGTATTGTCAAGAGGGTTTCTGTCCGCCACGGCGGTGATTTTCGATCCCGCCGCATCGCCGACCACCCCACTGACCACCTCACTGAGACGGAACGGAGAGCACACGTGACGCGCAGCGTGTACGTGACCGGGATCGACCGCGGCGACGGCCGCCAGGTCGTCGAGCTGGGGGTCATGGAGCTCCTGACCCGCCAGGTCGACCGGGTGGGGGTGTTCCGGCCGCTGCTGCACCACGGACCGGACCGGCTCTTCGACCTGCTGCGCGCCCGTTATCGCCTCACCCAGGACCCGGCGACCGTGTACGGCATGGACTACCACGAGGCGTCCACCCTCCAGGCCGAGCACGGCACGGACGAGCTCGTCTCCACCCTCGTCGACCGGTTCCACGCGGTCGCGCGTGACTACGACGTCGTGCTCGTCCTCGGGACCGACTTCGCCGACACCCAGTTCCCGGACGAGCTCTCCCTCAACGCCCGGCTCGCCAACGAGTTCGGCGCCTCCGTCATCCCGGTCGTCGGCGGGCGCAAGCAGGCCGCGGAGTCCGTGGCCGCCGAGACGCACAACGCGTTCCGCGCTTACGAGGGCCTCGGCTGTGACGTGCTCGCCATGGTCGTCAACCGGGTCGCGCCCGCCGACCGCGCCGAGATAACCGAGCGGCTCGGGGACTCCCGGCTGCCGCTCCCCGTGCCCTGCTACGTGGTCCCCGACGAGCCCGCGCTCTCCGCGCCCACGGTCGCCCAGATCACCCACGCCCTCGGCGGCAAGGTCCTCCTCGGCGACGACTCCGGCCTCGCGCGGGACGCGCTGAACTTCGTCTTCGGCGGGGCCATGCTGCCGAACTTCCTCAACGCCCTGACCCCGGGCTGTCTGGTCGTCACCCCCGGCGACCGCGCGGACCTCGTCGTGGGAGCGCTGGCCGCCCACAGCGCCGGCACCCCGCCGATCGCGGGGGTACTGCTCACCCTCAACGAGCGGCCCAGCGACGAGGTGCTGACCCTCGCCGCGCGCCTCGCGCCCGGCACCCCCGTGGTCGCCGTCGAGACCGGCTCCTTCCTCACCGCCTCCGAACTCTTCTCCATGGAGGGGAAGTTGAGCGCGGCCACCCCGCGCAAGGCGGAGACCGCGCTCGGGCTCTTCGAGCGGTACGTCGACACGACCGAGCTGCGGGGCCGGGTCTCCGCGCCGAGCAGCGACCGCATCACGCCGATGATGTTCGAGCACACGCTCCTCGAACAGGCCCGCTCCGAGCGGCGCCGCGTGGTCCTCCCCGAAGGCACGGAGGAGCGCGTCCTGCACGCGGCCGAGGTCGTCCTGCGCCGGAACGTCTGCGACCTCACCCTCCTGGGCCCGGTCGACCAGATCCGCAAGAAGGCCGCCGACCTGGGCATCGACCTCGGCGACAGCCAACTGGTGGACCCGGCGACCTCCGAGTGGCGGGACATGTTCGCCGAGAAGTACGCCCAGTTCCGCGCCCACAAGAACGTCAGCATGGAGCTGGCGTACGACATCGTGTCCGATGTGAACTACTTCGGGACGATGATGGTGCAGGAGGGGCTCGCCGACGGAATGGTGTCGGGGTCCGTGCACTCCACCGCCGCCACCATCCGGCCCGCCTTCGAGATCATCAAGACCAAGCCGGACGCCGGCATCGTCTCGTCCGTCTTCTTCATGTGCCTCGCCGACAAGGTGCTGGTGTACGGCGACTGCGCGGTCAACCCGGACCCGAACGCCGAGCAGCTCGCCGACATCGCCGTCCAGTCCGCGGCCACCGCGCGGCGGTTCGGCGTCGAGCCGCGGATCGCGATGCTGTCGTACTCCACGGGGACGTCCGGCTCGGGCGCCGACGTCGACAAGGTGCGGGAGGCCACCGGGATCGTGCGCGCCCGGCGGCCCGATCTGCTGATCGAGGGGCCGATCCAGTACGACGCCGCCGTCGAGCCGAGTGTCGCGGCGACCAAGCTGCCGGACTCCGAAGTCGCGGGCCAGGCCACGGTGTTGATCTTCCCGGACCTCAACACCGGCAACAACACCTACAAGGCCGTGCAGCGTTCGGCGGGCGCGCTCGCGGTCGGGCCGGTGCTGCAGGGTCTGCGCAAGCCGGTCAACGACCTGTCCCGGGGCGCGCTCGTGCAGGACATCGTCACCACGGTCGCCATCACCGCGATCCAGGCCCAGACACCGGCGGCCCAGCCCTCCGCTCCCGCCGCCCCGATCGCCGCCCCCGCCGCCCAGTGACCCCCGACAGGAAGAACGCCGTGACCGCGACCCGTGTCCTCGTCCTCAACTCCGGCTCCTCCTCGGTCAAGTACCAGCTGCTCGACATGCGCGACAGCGATCGGCTGGCCATGGGTCTGGTGGAGCGCATCGGTGAGGAGACCTCCCGGCTGAAGCACACGCACGCCGGCAGTGGCGACTCCCGCGAGCGCACCGGCCCCATCCCCGACCACGAGGCGGCGCTGAAGGCCGTCGCCGAGGAGTTGGCCGCGGACGGGCTCGGCCTCGACTCCCCCGAGCTGGCCGCGATCGGGCACCGGGTCGTGCACGGCGGGCAGAGCTTCACACAGCCGACCGTCGTCGACGACACCGTGCTCGCCGAGATCGAGCGGCTGATCCCGGTGGCACCGCTGCACAACCCGGCCAACCTGACCGGCATCCGGACCGCACAGGCGCTGCGCCCCGACCTGCCGCAGGTCGCCGTCTTCGACACGGCCTTCCACACCACGATGCCGGAGTCCGCCGCCCGCTACGCGATCGACGTCGAGACCGCCGACGCGCACCGCATCCGGCGCTACGGCTTCCACGGCACCTCGCACGCCTACGTCTCCCGGGCGACGGCCGAACTGCTGGGCAGGGACCCGTCCGAGGTGAACGTCATCGTGCTGCACCTGGGCAACGGGGCGTCCGCGTCGGCCGTCGAGGGCGGCCGGTGCGTGGACACCTCCATGGGGCTCACGCCTTTGGAGGGGCTCGTGATGGGTACCCGGTCCGGAGACATGGACCCGGCCGTCATCTTTCATTTGATGCGCGTTGGCGGAATGTCCACGGACGAGATCGACACTCTCCTCAACAAGAAGAGCGGTCTGATCGGGCTGTGCGGCGACAACGACATGCGGGAAATACGCCGGCGTATCGACGAGGGCGACGAGCGGGCGAAGCTGGCCTTCGACATCTACATTCACCGGCTGAAGAAGTACATCGGTGCCTACTACGCGGTGCTCGGCCGGGTCGACGCGGTCGCGTTCACCGCGGGGGTCGGCGAGAACGCGGCACCCGTACGGGAGGCGGCCGTGGCGGGCCTGGAGGGGCTGGGCCTCGCGGTCGACGGCGAGCGGAACGCCGTACGCGGCGACGAGCCGCGGCTGATCTCACCGGCCGGTGCGCGGGTCGCGGTCGCGGTGGTGCCGACGGACGAGGAACTGGAGATCGCGGCACAGACGTACGCCCTGGTCGACAAATGAGCAAAAGAGCGAGAGCGGTCGAGCACCGTCGGGCAATACACGCCGGTAACCCGACTGAGCGCATAGCCGCCCATTTGTTTATTCCACCAGACGGAATATTCCGTAGCGAAACAAACCGATAGGATCGTCCCATGCGCCGTTCGAAAATCGTTTGTACTCTCGGCCCCGCGGTCGACTCCCACGAGCAACTGGTCGCCCTCATCGAGGCCGGCATGAACGTGGCCCGTTTCAACTTCAGCCACGGCAGCCACGCCGAGCACCAGGGCCGCTACGACCGGGTCCGGGCCGCGTCCGCCGCGACCGGCACCGCCATCGGTGTCCTCGCCGACCTCCAGGGCCCGAAGATCCGTCTGGAGACCTTCGCCGAGGGTCCGGTGGAGCTGGTGCGCGGTGACGAGTTCACCATCACCGCCGAGGACGTGCCGGGCGACAAGCAGATCTGCGGTACGACGTACAAGGGCCTGCCCGGTGACGTCGCCCCCGGCGACCAGGTCCTCATCAACGACGGCAACGTCGAGCTGAAGGTCATCGAGGTCGACGGCCCCCGGGTGCGGACCGAGGTCATCGAGGGCGGTGTCATCTCGGACCACAAGGGCATCAACCTGCCCGGCGCGGCCGTGAACGTGCCGGCGCTGTCCGAGAAGGACGTCGAGGACCTGCGGTTCGCGCTGCGGATGGGCTGCGACCTGGTGGCGCTGTCCTTCGTGCGGGACGCGAGCGACGTGCGGGACGTCCACAAGGTGATGGACGAGGTGGGCCGCCGGGTCCCCGTCATCGCCAAGGTGGAGAAGCCGCAGGCCGTCGAGAACATGGAGGACGTCGTGATGGCGTTCGACGGCGTGATGGTCGCCCGTGGCGACCTGGCCGTCGAATACCCGCTCGAAAAGGTCCCCATGGTGCAGAAGCGCCTCATCGAGCTGTGCCGCCGCAACGCCAAGCCGGTGATCGTGGCGACCCAGATGATGGAGTCGATGATCACCAACTCCCGCCCCACGCGCGCCGAGGCGTCCGACGTCGCCAACGCGATCCTGGACGGCGCGGACGCGGTCATGCTGTCGGCGGAGTCCAGCGTGGGCGCGTACCCGCTGGAGACGGTCCGGACGATGTCGAAGATCGTCTCGGCGGCCGAGGAGGAGCTGCTCTCCAAGGGGCTGCAGCCCCTGGTGCCGGGCAAGAAGCCGCGGACGCAGGGTGGTTCGATCGCCCGTGCCGCCTGCGAGATCGCCGACTTCCTCGGCGGCCGTGCCCTGGTGGCCTTCACACAGTCCGGTGACACCGCCCGCCGGCTGTCCCGCTACCGCGCGTCCCAGCCGATCATCGCGTTCACCACCGACGAGTCCACCCGTAACCAGCTGGCGCTCAGCTGGGGTGTCGAGTCGCACGTCGTGCCGTTCGTGAACAGCACCGACGAGATGGTCGACCTGGTGGACCAGGAGATGGTCAAGCTCAACCGCTTCAACGAGGGCGAGATCGCCGTCATCACCGCCGGTTCGCCCCCCGGTGTCCCGGGCACCACGAACATGGTCCGGGTGCACCACCTGGGCGGCGGCGCCCGCGACTGACGCGCGCGGCCGACAGCCGTAGGACAGCACCGAGGGCGCCCCCTGGAAACAGGGGGCGCCCTCGGTCTGTGCGGCTCCCGGACGGGTCCTGTACCGGCGCTCAGCCGGCCGTGTGGGCGCTGCTCACTCGGTGGTGTACTGGTGCAGCCCGGGCACGGTGAGCGTTCCGCCGAACTGGCCCGCCTGGACGACCTTCACCTTGGTGAAGTAGATCAGCGGGATGTTCAGCGGCGGCGGGTGCTTCGGGTCGAAGGTCACCGGGATCAGACCGAGCAGATTGCCGGAGATGCTCTCGGTGTACATGATCGTCTTGCCGTCGCGGATCGTGGACGTCGTGCCCTTGCCGGCCTGCACGTGATAGGTCACGCCGGCCTGCTTGTCCTCGACCGTCTGGTGGAGGTCGCCGATGTCGGTGCCGTCGGAGATGACGTACTTCAGCACCTCCTTGACCGTGCCGTCGGCCGTCCGCACCTTGACGATGCCCTGGTAGTCGGCGCCCTTGAGCAGCAGCGAGCTGGCGTTCAGGTACCAGGGGTCGTTGGGCAGCGCCGGGATGCCCTTCTCCACGCCGCTCTCGTCGTCCGTGGCGACCGGGCAGCCTTCGGTGTCCGTGCTCTCGCTCGGGGACGGGCTCGGCGTCGCGGTGGCGTCGTCGGCGGTGTCCTCGGGCTCCTTCTCGGTGTCGTCGGCGGTGTCGGTGACGTCCTTCGCGGCGTCCTTGACCTTGTCCGTGACGTCGACGCTGCCCTTGGCGTCCTTGCCCGCGTCGGTCTGCCCGTCCGAGCCGGAGGTGCCCTCCGACGGCGAGGGCGACGGGGACGGGCTGGTGGTGGACTCGGACGGCGTGGTGCTCCCCGGCTCCTCGTCCTCCTCGCCGTCCTTGTCGTCCGGCGTGAAGATGTCCTCCAGCGCGCTGCCGATGTCCTCCAGGACGTTTCCGCTGGACCCGTCCTTGGCGGTGTCCGACGGCGTGGCCGTGTCGTCGGTGGCGGTCTTGTCTGCCGTGTCGGTCGACGTGGAGTCGTCCGCCGTGTCCTTGTCGTCGGAACCTGAATCCGACGAAGAGGAGTCGTCCGAGGACGTGTCGTCGGAGGCGGAGCCGCCCGCGGGGTCGTCCGGGGAGTCGTCCGTGGACGTCTCCTCGTCCGTCGGTTCGTCCGTCGGCTCGTCGTCCGGGGAGTCGGCGCTCTCCGACGCGGTGGCGGACGGCGTGGGGGTCGGCGAGGCGGAGGCGTCGGTGCCCTCCTCGGCGGCCTCCAGGGCCTCCACGCAGTCCTTGTACTCGTCGGCCGTGAGGCTCTTCGACGCGGGGTCCTCGGCCACGGCGAGGGTGGGTGTGAAGCCCATGCCCATGAGGACCGCCGTCGGCATCGCCGCCAGGGCTATCGCCTTGCCCGCCGGCATGTTCAGCCGGGTGAGAAGGGGCTTCTTGGGCGCCGCGTGCCGCGGTCCGGATCTCGCACGGGACTCTCCCACCGAAGTCCCGTGGGTCACCTCGTCAGCCGGCACTGTGCCTCCCGTTCGTCCCGTTCGTGGGGGTGGTACCTGACAGGTCGTCGCCCTCGCCGTGCGCCGCCCCGTTCAACGAACCCGCTGCCGCGGGCTCCGGGGCGTCGCCCTTGTGTAGGGGGACCGCACCTTGCTGTGCCGTGTTCTGCAAACTCGTGTCCTGGGCGGCCGCGTCCTGGAGGGCCCGGGTCTGTGCCGGGGTCCGGTAGGTGGACGGCACGGCCGCCTCGTCGTGACCGGGCGCCCAGGAGATGGCCAGCGCACCGCCGATCAGCGCGAGTACGAAGCCGAAGCCGAAGCCTCCGAGGTTGGAGACGGGGATGGACACGAGCGCCAGGAGGATCGCCGCCGTACCGGCGAAGGTGCGGACATGCCGCTGGAACCACAGGCTGACCCCGAGCACCACCAGCAGCACGCCGATGATGAGGGACCCCGAGCCGCCCGTCGTCGCCATGGTGAGCGAGAGGTGACCGATCTGCAGGTTCGCATACGGGAAGTACATGATCGGGAAGCCGCTGAGCAGTACCAACAGGCCCGCCCAGAAGGGGCGACTGCCCCTCCAGTCCCGGAAGCGCCGCCGGAGGACGCGGAGATAGTCTTCGTTCTGCCCCGTTGACTCGGCGCTCATGGACAACAGCTCCCTGGAACGGTGTTGCTGTGACAAGTTCCCGTACGACACGTACGAAGCGCGCGTACGGAATTCACGTACGGAGTGCGCGTGCGCGGCGGTCGCGCGCACGGCGAGAGGGACGGGCGGGCGAAGAAGCACAGGCCCCCTCACCCGCCCAGGGAGTGCCTAGTAGCACTCCACGGTGCCCTTGTGGAGCGACATCTTCAGGTTGCTCAGCTTGAAGGTTCCGGCAGTGGTGGCCCACGCCGTCTGCTTCACGTCGGTCAGCGTGGCCGAGTCGGCCTGCTGCGCGAACCCGTAGGGGTTGGCCTGCTCGGCGCCGCCCTTCATGCCCGGACCCTTTTTGGCGTCCTTGGCCGCCACACCGATGTCGATGCCACGGAAGACGGCATCGGCCGAGAGGTCCTCGACGTCGATGTAGAGGTTCTCGGCCTCGACCTTCTTGCCACCCGTACCGGCGGTCAGCTTGAGGCTGACGCTACCGAGGAACGGGACGCCCGGGGTGACGACCGACTGGCACATGTTGGTGATCGACGCGGTCTTGAACGCCGAAACGGCGACGGGGTGAACCGTCTTCTCGCCCTTGAGGGTGTAGCCCTCGTCGAGCGCTCCGTACTGCGAGAAGCCCGTACCGTCGAGCTGGTCAGCCGTCACCTTGAACGACTGGCCCGACACACTGAACGACGCCGCGAGAGCACCCTGTGCAAGGGCGACACCTATCGCTGCTGTAGCGGCGACGCTGGGCACCATGACCACAGCGAAGCGCTTCCATCTGGTCCCGCCACGCACCTGGGACTCCATATTTCCTCCTTCTCGGACGTACATCTCCTGTTACGGGCTCGCCCCTTGGCGGCGGCTCGGCCGGACAGGGATGGGAGAAGTGCTACGTCCTCGGGAAGGAGAGCGCCCGCGCTCGGTGGCGCGAAAAGCGCCCGAACTCACCGGCGATCACCCCCGAGCGACAACCACTGGTCGCGCCTGACACGCATCACGCACAACCTGCTGGACAGGCTCCACCGTTGAGCGGAGACCCCCCTGCCCAAGAGCGGGCGCCACTGTCGCCCGCTCTACTCGGTGGGGACCCAGAAAACCCGTTGACCCGACTGGTTGGCGGGGTACGGACAGGACCGAGCGTCGCCGATCGTGGTGCATTCTCGCCGCCCCCGCAAGGGGGGTCGTTACTGGCTAGTAACGGACGGATAACCGAACAACGACCCATCGGCATCGGCCAGCGACCCAGGGTGGCGTCGAGGGAGGCGACACAACGGTTGACAGCTGGACAGAGTCCGACAGATCGACGACTTTCTCTTACTGCCAGTAACAGCGGCCGCGTTTACCAAGATTTGGTAAAACGCGGCCGCGGTGTCGCTGTGTCGCCAAATCTCTCACTCACGCACCACGCGCCCCGGTACTCCCGGAGCGAGCGGCACTGGCACCCCGATCCCCCACCTCTCACAGCTGACGCTCAGCCGGGGCGATGGGTTCCCGGGCGGGTCAGAACAGCGCCCGCGCCAGCGAGCGCCGCGCCGCGGCCACCCGCGGATCGTCGCCGCCGACCACCTCGAACAGCTCCAGCAGTCGCGTCCGTACGGCGTCCCGGTCGTCGCCCGCCGTGCGCCGTACCGTGTCGATGAGTCGACCGAACGCGTCCTCCACATGGCCGCCGACGAGGTCGAGGTCCGCCGCCGCGATCTGCGCCTGCGCGTCGTCCGGGTTCTCCGCGGCCGCCTTGCGTACGTCCTGCGGGTCCGCGCCCTGCACACGCTGTAGCAACTCGGCCTGCGCGAGGCCCAGTTTGGCCTCGCTGTTGCCCGGGTCGTCGCTCAGTACGTTCTTGTACGCCTGCACCGCACCGCCGAAGTCGCCCGCGTCCAGGGCGTGTACGGCTGCTTCGAGCAGGTGGTCGTAGGGGCCGGCCGGGATCTGCGGGGCCGCCTCGACGGGGGCGCCGGCCTCGGCGTCCGCGTCCACCACGAGGCCGGTGAGCCCGAAGCGCTGCTCGGCGACCTGCACCAGCTGGTCGAGGGTGGAGCGGATCTGCTGCTCGGGGGCGGCCCCCTGGAAGAGGGGCAGCGCCTGCCCGGCGACAACGGCGAACACAGCCGGAATCCCCTGGATCCCGAACTGCTGCATCAACATCTGGTTGGCGTCGACATCGATCTTGGCGAGGACGAACTTGCCGTTGTACTCGACGGCGAGCCGCTCCAGCACCGGGCTGAGCTGCTTGCAGGGCTGGCACCACTCGGCCCAGAAGTCGATGACGACGGGCACTTCGGTGGACCGCTGCAGGACCTCGCTCTCGAACCCGGCCTCGTCGACATCGAGGACCAGGTCGGCCGGGGAGACCGCCCCTCCCCCGCCCTGCCGGGCCGATTCGGCGCGCGCCTGCTCCGCCTTCGCCTTGGCCTCCTGGGCCGCCTTCACCGCGGCGAGGTCGACGACTCCGCTCATGGACATGTTCCGTGGCTGCATGAGTACATCCTCCCCCTTCCGAGCACGCACGTGAAAAGCGTCCCGAGAGCCGACCGTCCACCCCAGGCTTTCGCTACGAGTCGTAGCGTAACTGTCCGGGCCGGCTCCCTGTACCCCTCCTGCACCCCTCATTACCCACTCCCCGGTGATCTGCCTCACTCCGCCCCGCAGAACTTCGGGAACGGCCGGATATGGTCGGCGGATGCAGAGCCGCATCCCCGCCTCCCGCGCCACGGGCGGCCGTCCGCGCAGCGCCGCCGCGGATGCCGCGATCCTGGCGGCGACCCGGGAGGCGCTGGTCGACCTGGGCTGGTCGAAGCTGACCCTGGGCGACGTGGCGACGCGGGCGGGCGTCGCGAAAACGACCCTCTACCGCCGATGGGCCGGCAAGAACGAACTCGTCGTGGACGCGGTGGCCGAACTCTTCGACGAACTCCGCCTCCCCGACCGGGGCAGCCTGGCCGCCGACATCGAGGGCGTGGTGCTCCAGTTCGCGGCGATCCTGGCCCGCCCGGAGGCCAAGAGCGGCCTCATGGCGGTCATAGCCGAATCGACGCGCGACGACGCCCTGCGCGAACGCATCCGCGCCTCCATCGTCGACCGCCAAAAACGCCTGGTCCTGGAAGGCCGCACCCGGGCCCAGACCCGAGGCGAACTCCCCCCGGAACCCGACCCGACCACCGCCACCCGCACGATCGACCTCATCTTCGACGTAGTGGCCGGCGCGGTGGTCCACCGCACCCTGATCAGCGCGGAGCGAGCAGACGAGGAATGGGTACGAGCCTTCACGACCCTGCTCCTGCACGGCCTACAGCCATAAGGGGCGCGGGGAACTGCGCGAACGGGGTCCGGGGCAGAGCCCCGATTCTGTGACGGATCAAAGACAGCGGACCGGGCCAAAGAAGGGGGTCGAAGGGGCGCAGCCCCTGGAGGATGGGGCGGGTAGGGGCGGCGGGGGCGAAAATCCCGGCCCCAACGACGGCCACTCAGAACCCGGCAGGCTCCGTATACACCCCCCACTCCTCCCGCAGCACCCCACAGATCTCCCCCAACGTCGCCTCACAGCGCACCGCGTCAAGCATCGCCCCGATCATGTTCCCCCCACCCCGCGCAGCAGCCACCATCGCCTCAAGCGCCCCCCGCACCACCCCCTCGTCCCGCCTCACCCTCCGCTCCCCCAACACCCGCACCTGCTCCCGCTCCACCTCATGCCCCACCCGCAGAATCTCCAGATCCCCAGTCACCGACCCCTCGTGCACATTGACCCCCACCACCCGCTTCTCCCCCTTCTCCAACGCCTGCTGATACCGGAACGCCGACTCCGCGATCTCCCCCGTGAACCACCCGTCCTCGATCCCCCGCAGAATCCCGGACGTCATCGGCCCGATCGGATGCACCCCGTCCGGCCGAGCCCGCACCCCCCGCTCCCTGATCTGATCGAAGATCCGCTCCGCCTCCGCCTCGATCCGGTCCGTCAACTGCTCGACGTACCACGAACCCCCCAGCGGATCGGCCACATTGGCGACCCCGGTCTCCTCCATCAGCACCTGCTGCGTCCGCAACGCGATCTCGGCGGCCCGCTCGCTCGGGAGCGCCAGCGTCTCGTCGAGGGCGTTGGTGTGCAGGGAGTTGGTCCCGCCGAGCACCGCGGACAGCGCCTCCACGGCCGTACGCACCACGTTGTTGTACGGCTGCTGCGCGGTCAGCGAGACACCGGCGGTCTGCGTGTGGAACCGCAGCCACTGCGCCTTGTCGGTCCGCGCCCCGTACACCTCGCGCATCCACCGCGCCCAGATCCGCCTGGCCGCACGGAACTTGGCGATCTCCTCGAAGAAGTCGAGGTGCGCGTCGAAGAAGAAGGACAGCCCCGGCGCGAACACGTCCACGTCCAGCCCACGACTGAGCCCCAGCTCCACATACCCGAACCCGTCCGCGAGCGTGTACGCCAGCTCCTGCGCGGCCGTGGCCCCGGCCTCGCGGATGTGGTACCCGGACACGGACAACGGCTTGTACGCCGGGATCCGGGCCGCGCAGTACTCCATCAGGTCGCCGATGAGCCGGAGATGCGGCTCGGGCTGGAAGAGCCACTCCTTCTGCGCGATGTACTCCTTGAAGATGTCGGTCTGGAGCGTGCCGTTGAGCACCCCCGGATCGACCCCCTGCCGCTCGGCGGCGACGAGATACATACAGAAGACAGGCACCGCCGGCCCACTGATCGTCATCGACGTGGTGACGTCCCCCAGCGGAATCCCCTGGAACAGGACCTCCATGTCGGCGGCGGAGTCGATGGCCACCCCACAGTGCCCGACCTCCCCGAGCGAGCGCGGATCGTCAGAGTCCCGCCCCATGAGCGTCGGCATGTCGAACGCGACGGACAGCCCACCGCCCCCGTTGGCCAGAATCGCCCTGTACCGCTCGTTCGTCTGCGCCGCGTTCCCGAACCCCGCGAACTGCCGGATCGTCCACGTCCGCCCCCGGTACCCCGTCGAGTACAGCCCCCGCGTGAACGGATACTCCCCCGGCCACCCGATCCGCTCGAACCCCTCATACACATCCCCGGCCCGGGGCCCGTACACAGGCTCCACCCGCGCCCCGGAAACCGACGTGAAGTCCCCCTCCCGCTTCCGGGCGGAGTCATAACGCTCCTGCCAGCGCCGGCGTCCCTCTTCGATGGCATCAGGGTCCATGACCCCGATTTTACTAGGACGTCCTAGTAAATGGCGAAGGCAAACCGCCGTACGCGTCCGTACGGCGGTGGGCCCTACGCCTTGGCGGTCGCGAACGAGGCGTCCGCGATCTTCGCCTCCAGCTCGCGGCTGACCCTGCGCTCCACGAAGAAGGCCGCCGTCGGGATCGTGCCCGCCAGCAGCACCCACAGCTGCTTCTTGACCGGCCACTTCGCCTTGGAGCCGAGGTCGAAGGCGAAGACCAGGTACAGGACGTACAGCCAACCGTGCGCGAGACTCACGACGTACGTGAAGTCCGCGGCTCCGTCCAGTTCCAGCACGTACTTGCCGATCATGCCCAGGGTCAGCAGGACCAGCAGCACACCGGTGACGTAGGCCAGGACGCGGTAGCGGGTCAGCACGCTCTTTTTCATGCACACGAGCGTAACCACCGGTTTCGAACGATCTTCGAGCGCCCCTGGGCGGCCCGCTCAGCTCTCCTCGAAGTCCCCCGCCGCGACCCGTAGGGGGCGGAGCATGGCGAAGATCTCCGCGCATTCCTCGGCGTCGTAGGTGCCGAGGCCGAAGTCCATGGACATGAGGTCGCGGGTGGCGGCGTCGCAGACCTCGCGGCCCTTTTCGGTGATGGACGCGAGGGTGCCGCGGCCGTCGTTGGGGTTGGGGCGTTTGTCGACGAGGCCGGACCTGACCAGGCGGTCGACGGTGTTCGTCACGGACGTGGGGTGCACCATGAGCCGTTCGCCGATCTTGGACATCGGCAGCTCGCCCTTCTGGGAGAAGGTGAGGAGCACGAGGGCCTCATAGCGCGCGAAGGTCAGCCCGTACGGCTTGACGACCGCGTCGACCTCCGCCAGCAGGATCTGCTGGGCGCGCATGATCGAGGTGATCGCGGCCATGGACGGGACGTTTCCCCAGCGCTGCTTCCAGTGCTCGTCGGCGCGCGAGATGGGGTCGAAGGAGAGGCTGAGCGGCTTCGGCACGGCATCGACCTTACCGGCCGGTCACATGCTGGTCAGCCCTGTCTCGCGTTTCGGTCAGACCGATGCGTAGGCGAGTGGGGGTCGGGTGCGTTGGCGGGTGCGGGTCCGGTGGGGGCCGGTCGCGCGGTTCCCCGCGCCCCTGGAAAAGCAGGAGCTGCGCCCCGTGCTTTTTCAACGGCCCGCAGGGGCCGTTGCCTTCAGGGGCGCGGGGAACTGCGCGAGAAGCCCCACCGAACCCGCAGATGAACCCGGCGGCCTACTCAGACAGGTGCCGCTCCACCGTTTCCACCTTCGACGTGAGCCCGTCCGTGACACCGGGACGGATGTCGGCCTTGAGGACGAGGGAGACACGGGGCGCGCGTTCCTCCACGGCGGCGACGGCCCGCCGTACGACGTCCATCACCTCGTTCCACTCACCCTCGATCGAGGTGAACATGGCGTCGGTGCGGTGGGGCAGCCCCGATTCACGGACGACCCGGACGGCGTCGGCGACGTACTCGCCCACTTCCTCACCGACGCCCAGCGGAGTCACGGAGAAGGCGACGATCACGCGCCCACGGCCCCTTCCTTGCGGGAGTCGCCCCGGGAGCCGGAGGCGAGCGCCGCGCCGACCGCGCTCTCGGCCTCGCGGCGCAGCCTGCGGTCGGCGAAGAAGCCGCCGGTGGGCAGGACGGAGAGGACGAAGTAGAGCGCGGCGGTCTTCAGGGACCACTTGGCGCGGTTCCAGGCGTCGGCCCAGAAGATCACGTACAGGATGAACAGGATGCCGTGGATCATGCCCATCGCCGGCACCGCGTTGAACTCCGTCGTCCGCTTCAGCACCGAGCAGACGAGCAGCAGCAGGAAGGAGACGGCCTCGGGCGCGGAGACGAGGCGCAGGCGGCGGAGGGCGGAGGCGGTCTTTATGTCCACGGGTCACCTTCGGTGGGGTCGGCGGGGCGGATTCGGCGCACCGCTGGTCGATCTTTGTGAACGGTCGGACTCCCCGAACGCTCGATCTTTGTGAAAGGAAGCACAAGCGCCGCCCATTCTGACATCCGTCAACCCGCCGAACGCCCTAGGGGTCCCTTCAGGGTCGAGATCCCCCTCTGGGCCCTGTCCTGTCCGGGCATCGGCCGGTTACCGTCCTCCCGTGGCAATGTTCCGACTTCAAGGCAGCAAAGTGCTGGCCGTCGACATGACCGGGGACGCCGTGAAGGCGAAGAACGGCTCGATGGTCGCGTACGACGGTCAGATGTCGTTCAAGAAGCTGAGCGGCGGCGGTGAGGGCCTGCGCGGGATGGTGACGCGGCGCCTCACGGGAGAACAGATGACGTTGATGGAGGTGACGGGGCAAGGGACCTGCTGGTTCGCGGACCGGGCCTCCGAGATCAACCTCGTGAGTCTTCAGGGGGACAAGCTGTACGTGGAGTCGAGCAATCTGCTCGCGACGGACTCCGGGCTGCGTACGGGCACCAGCTTCACGGGGCTGCGCGGCGCCTCTCAGGGCAACGGCCTGTTCACCACGACCATCGAGGGCCACGGCCAGGCGGCGATCATGTCCGACGGCCCGGCGGTGGTGCTGCGGGTGAGCCACCAGTACCCGCTGACGGTCGACCCGGGGGCGTACATCGCGCACCAGGGCAATCTGCAGCAGTCCTTCCAGTCCGGTGTGACGTTCCGCACGTTCATGGGCGAGGGCGGCGGCGAGGCCTTCCAGATCCGCTTCGAGGGCGACGGACTCGTCTATGTCCAGCCCAGCGAGCGCAACACGGTGGCGGGAGACGTGTGACATGGCCTTCCGTGAGATCAACTCGAAGATGATCGAGGCGACCGTGATGCCGGGCCAGCGGCTGTTCAGCCAGCGCGGCGCGATGCTCGCCTACAAGGGCGAGGTGTCGTTCACGCCCAACATGCAGGGCGGTCAGGGCGGTATCGCGTCGATGATCGGCCGCCGGGTGGCCGGCGAGGCGACGCCGCTGATGACCGTCGAGGGCAGCGGCACGGTGCTGTTCGGGCACGGCGGCCACCACATCCAGGTGATCAACCTGACCGGCGAGACGCTGTACGTCGAGGCCGACCGTCTGCTGGCCTTCGACGGCACCCTCCAGCAGGGCACGATGTTCATGGGCTCGCAGGGCGGCGTCATGGGCATGGTCCGGGGCCAGGTGACGGGCCAGGGCCTGTTCACCACCACCCTGAAGGGGCACGGGGCGGTCGCGGTCATGGCGCACGGCGGGGTCATCGAGGTCCCGATCACCCCCCAGCGCCCGGTCCATGTGGACCCGCAGGCGTACGTGGCGCACCACGGCGACGTACGCAACAAGCTCTCCACCGCGCTCGGCTGGCGCGACATGGTGGGCCGGGGCTCCGGCGAGGCGTTCCAGCTGGAGCTGAGCGGCAGTGGTGCGGTGTACGTCCAGGCCTCGGAGGAGAAGCTGTGAGCATGTACGGGGCCCCGGGCGGCGGCCCGGCCGTCTTCGACCCGATGACGCTGCCGTCCGACGACAACGTCAACAACTACACCTTCTGCGTGGAGCTCAAGGGGAGCCAGTGGTTCCTGCAGAAGGGCAAGATGATCGCCTACTACGGCCAGATGGAGTTCAACGGCATCGGACACGGCCGGCTCGGCGGTCTCGTCCGTACGTCGTTCCATTCGCCTCTGCACGCGAGCGACTGGGTCGTGGCGGAGGGCTCGGGCAAGATGCTCCTCGCCGACCGGGCCTTCGACGTCAATTCGTACGACCTCGAAGACGGCAACCTGACCATTCGCTCGGGCAATCTCCTCGCTTTTCAGCCAAGTCTCGCGCTGAAGCAGTCGATCGTTCCGGGCTTCCTGACGCTCATCGGGACCGGCAAGTTCGTGGCGGCCTCCAACGGCCCGGTGGTGTTCATGGAACCCCCCATCCGGGTGGACCCGCAGGCCCTGGTCGGATGGGCCGACTGCCCCTCGCCGTGCCACCACTACGACCACGGGTACATGGCGGGCCTGATGGGCGGCCTACGTGCGATGACGGGCCTGGGCGGCGCCTCCGGGGAGGAGCACCAGTTCGAGTTCGTCGGGGCGGGCACGGTGCTGCTCCAGTCCTCCGAGACCCTCATGGCGGAGCAGGCCACGGGCGTGGTCCCGCACGAGCCGGGCGTACCGGGTGGCGGTGGGGTGCCCGGTCATCACGGACAGCCCGCGGGCGCACCGCGCCTTCCCGGACAGCTGGGGGACCTCCAGCGTCGCTTCGGGCTGTGAGCGGTAGTCTGCGGAGTGTGACATCGAACGTGTGCGCGTTGTCATGCTCCAAACCCGTAAGACCCGACCTGTCCGTACGACCGGCAGTACCGAACAGCACCCGACCCTCACTAGTTCGCCTTTCAACATTTTAGGTAGACTTCATTCATGGAGACCGAAACGGCCACGCGCTGGCTGACCGATGCGGAGCAGTGCGCCTGGCGCACCCATCTGGACGTCAACAGGCTGCTGACGCACCAGCTCGAAAGGGACCTGCAGCCGTTCGGCCTGACAATGAACGACTACGAGATCCTGGTGAACCTCTCCGAGTCGGAGGGGCGGCGGATGCGGATGAGCGACCTCGCCGCCGCCACGCTCCAGTCCAAGAGCCGGCTCTCGCACCAGGTCACGCGGATGGAGAACGCGGACCTGGTGCGCCGGGAGAACTGCGAGTCCGATCGGCGCGGGCTGTTCGCCGTGCTGACGGAGCACGGGATGGAGACGATGCAGCGGGTGGCGCCGCATCATGTCGCCTCCGTGCGGCGGCACTTCATCGATCTGCTGCCGGAGGAGGGGCTGGAGGAGCTGCACCAGTCGTTGGGGCCGATCGCGGAGCACCTCCGAAGCCACCGCGGTAAGCCGTAACCCTCTTTCGGGGTGAGCCGGGGGACTGCGGGTTCGGATTCGGCCGCGGGTTCGTCGTGGCTGGTCGCGCAGTTCCCCGCGCCCCCGGGCCTACCGGGGCAGCCGTAGCTCGAACAGCGCGCCTCCGCCGGGGGCCTCCCCGGCCGTCAGCGTGCCTCCGTGGCGTGCGGCGATGTCTCGGGCGATCGCCAGGCCCAGGCCCGCGCCGCCGTCGTCCCTCGCTCGGGACTCGTCGAGGCGGACGAAGCGTTCGAAGACGCGGTCGCGGTCGGCGGGCGGGATGCCCGAGCCGTCGTCCGCCACCTGGAGCACCGCCCACTCCGCGGTGGTGCGCAGGGTGACGGCGACCCGGTCGCGGGCGTGGCGGCGGGCGTTGTCCAGGAGGTTGCCGAGGACGCGGCAGATCTGGCTGCGGGAACCGCGCAGCTCCACGGAGTCGACACCGTCCAGCGTCACACCCTCCCGGGACGCCACCTCGTCCCGTACGACCTCCGCCAGGTCGAAGCGCGCGTCCGGCGGCGGTCGCTCCCCCGCGTCCAGACGGGCGAGCAGCAGCAGGTCGGTGGCGAGGCTCTGCAGCCGTACGGTGTCCTCGACCGCACCCTCCACATCCAGCAACTCCGGGTGTGCCGCGCCCACTTCGAGCTGGGTGCGCAGCGAGGCGATCGGGCTGCGCAGCTCGTGCGAGACGTCCGCGACGAACGCGCGCTGCCGCTCCACCGAGGTCTCCAGCGCCGCCAGTGTCTGGTTCGTCGTCCGGGCCAGCCGGGCGATCTCGTCGTGCGCGTCCGGCTCGGGGACCCGTCGGGAGAGGTCCTCGGAGGCCGTGATCGCGGCCATCTCTGAGCGGATGCCCTCGACCGGGCGCAGGGCACGCCCGGTGACGACGTACGTCACCCCGCCGACCGTCAGCAGCAGCAGCGGGAGCCCGATGAGCATCGTCGTCAACGCGGTGCCGACGGCGTCCTCCTCCGTGGAGAGCGGGGCGCCCGCGTAGACGGTGAGCGGCACGCCCGGCGGTGTGACCACGTCGACCCCGGCGAACCGGTAGTCCGCCGTCACCCCCTCGACCGTCGCGGTGCCCTCGCCGTACCAGGTCTCGTCGGCGACCTCGCCGGCGCGGAGGGTGCCCTCGTCCTCCGCGTCCCGGTCGCCCTCCGCCCGGTCGTCGGCGTCGTCGTTGGTCTCGGAGTTCAGCCGGTCCGAGGAGACGGCGGTGACGTCCATGCCCTCGACGTCCTCGCCGACCGCGACGGGCTTCTCGCTGCGGTCCAGGACCTCGACGGGGTTCTCGTCACCGTCCGGCAGCCTCAGCTCGTCGTAGGCGAACCCGTTGGCCAGCGCCGAGGCGGCGTTGCGGGCCACGGAGTCGGCCTCCGCGTCCGCCTTGTCCGTGAGGCTGAACCGCAGCGAGAGCAGCACGGCGGCGCCCGCGGCGACCAGGGCGACGGCCACGACCACGGTCGCCGCGAGGGTCGCGCGGGCCCGTACCGAGCCCAGACGGAGCTTCACGGACGGGCCTCCAGTCTGTATCCGGCCCCGCGCACGGTCTTGATGAGCGTGGGGCCGAGCTTGCGGCGCAGGGTGCTGATGTAGACCTCGACGATGTTCGGGTCGCCGTCGTAGGCGAAGTCCCAGACGTGCTCCAGGATGTCGGCCTTCGAGACGACCTCACCGGCCCTCAGGACGAGCTGCTCCAGGACGGAGAACTCCTTGGTGGTGAGGGCGATCTCGTCCTCCGCGAGGAACACGCGCCGGGCGGCCGTGTCGACCTTCAGCTCGCCGACCTCGTGCACGGGCGACGCCCCGCCCGCCGGGCCCCGCCGCCGCAGCAGCGCCTTCACCCGGGCGACGAGGACGACGTAGGAGAACGGCTTCGTCAGATAGTCGTCGGCGCCCGTGTCGAGACCCTCGGCCTCGTCGTACTCGCCGTCCTTGGCCGTGAGCATCAGGATCGGTACGTCGTGGCCGGCGGCCCGCAGGGCGGCGCACACCCGGTAGCCGTTCATGCCGGGCAGCATGATGTCGAGGATCACGAGGTCGTACGACCCCTCGCTCGCCCGGTGCAGTCCGTCGATCCCGTCGTGGACGACGTCCACGGCGTACCCCTCGGCCGTCAGCCCCTTGGCCAGCGACACCGCGAGCCGCTTCTCATCTTCCACGATCAACAGGCGCATGCGTTCAGCTTGGCAAACCGAACCTGAAGAGGTCTTCAGGGGGCTTCAGGTCCGCTTCAGCGTCGCTCGGCCAGATTGGTCCACGTCGAAAGCAGACGAGGCGAACAAGCCCGACAAGCCGGTCGCACCCTGGAGGAACCCCATGAAGCGCAACATCGTCATCGCCACCATCACGGCCGTCGCCCTGATCGGCGGCGGCACCGCGACCGCCATCGCGGTCTCGGGTGACGACGAGGCGCCGGCGAAGAAGACCGTGTCGGTGTCGAACGACGACAACGACCGCGACGACGTCAACGACACCGACACCGACTCCGACGACACGGCCCGGGAGAAGGCGGCGGACAAGGCGGAGGACAAGGCCGAGGACCGGGCCGCCCGGGACACGGACCAGGACGCCGAGGACAAGGCCGAGAACGCCGCCGAGGCGAAGGCCGGCCAGGTCACGGCCGCAGACGCGATCAGGACGGCGCTCGACCACAAGTCCGGTACGGCCGTCTCCGCCGACCTCGACGACGAGGGCACGAACCTGGTGTGGGACGTCGACGTCCTGACCGGCGGCGGCAAGTGGTTCAGCGTCCAGGTCGACCCCGGCACCGGCAAGGTCCTCGGCTCGCAGGCCGACCGCGACGACGACGGTGACGACGCCGCCGAGACCGCGCAGATCAAGGCCGCCCTCAAGGGCAGCTCCGTGACAGCCGCCGAGGCCGCCGAGGCCGGCGCCGCCAAGGGCACGGTGACCTCCGTCGACCTCGACGAGGAGGGCGCCGACCAGGCCTGGGAGGTCGACACCACCGCCGCCGACGGCACCGGCAGCGACTGGAGGGTGAACCTCGACTCCGGCAAGCTCACCGCCGACCGCTCGAACGACTGACCTCCCCCATACCTCCCATAGATCCCCCCACATCCCCCACAGGTAGGGGCACCTGGCACCGGGTGCCCCTACCGCCGTTTCAGGGACTGTAGGAGTCGGTCCTACGCGCTCGTCCTCAAGCCGGTCCTACGAGTCAGCCCGTACGAGCCGTCCGGACACGCTCACCGCAACTCCCCGTCCCTCCCCACCACGATCTCCGCCGCGCTCTCCACCGCGTCCTCCCCCATCTCCCCCATCTCCCCCATCTCCCCCATCTCCTCCGCCCGCCGGTCCCGGCGCCGCCCCGCCCCCACGGCGGTCGCCGCGAGCAGGGCCGCGGCGCCCGCGAGGGCGAAGCCGAGGGTGGGTGAGAAGTGGGCGACCAGGAGGCCCGAGGCGGCCGCGCCCGCCGAGATGCCGGCGTTCACGGCGGTGTTGACCCAGGCGCCGGCCTGGGTGCGGGCGCCGGCCGGGGCGGACTCGTCGGCGACCAGGTACGCGGTGGTCAGGGCCGGGGCGACGAAGAGCCCGGCGCAGACGACGGCGCCGGTGAGGACGGCGAGGTTCGGGGCGAGCCCGGCACCGGCGAGGGCGAGGCCCAGGCAGGCCGTCAGCAGCGCCAGCCGCAGGCGCGCGCCGGAGCGCCACTCCACCGCGCCGTACAGCAGACCGCCCACCGCGCTGCCGCCCGACAGCGCGGCGAAGATCCAGGCCACGACGTCGTCCCCGTGTCCCCGCTGTTCGGCGAAGGCCAGCACCAGCAGGTCGAGCGCGCCGAGCGACAGCCCGACCCCGCCGGCCGCGACGACGGGCGGCACGATCCGAGCCGCTACCCGGGGCTTCCGTTTCCGGGCTCCCCCCTTCGGCGCGGGCCCGCGTCCCGGCATACGCGCCACGGCCGGAGAGGTCACGAACCCGGCGGTCCCCGCCACCACCAGCACCGCCGCCAGGAGCACGGTGGCGGCCGGAGCGGCGAACTGCACCACTGCGCCCACCACCAACGGCCCCGACACGAACAGCAGTTCCTCCGCGACCCCGTCGAGGCTGTACGCGCGCCGCAACAGCCTCCGGTCCGCGGCGAGTTCGCTCCACACCGTCCGCATCGTCGGCCCGAGCGGCGGCGCACAGGCACCCGCCGCCCCCGCGACCGCGCCGAGCACCGGGCCCGACGCGCCCGGCCGCCAGGACACCACCGCCAGCGCGCCGAGCAGTACGGCGTACAGCGAGGCCATCGGCAGCAGCGCCCGGCGTGGACCGTACCGGTCGACGAGCGCCGCCCTCGCGGGTGACAGAAAGACACTGGTGGCCCCGAACAGGGCCATGACCGTGCCGGCGACGGCGTACGACCCCGTCGTACGGGTCACGGCGAGCAGCACGGCGATCGAGACCATGCCGTAGGAGAGCCGGCCGACGAGCACGGCGGCGAAGGTGCGGCGGGCGTACGGGATGCGGAGCACCGCGGCGTACGAGGGCCGCGGGGAGGTCGCGGACATGCGGAATGTTCCTCACTCGGAGGCGAAAAGGGGACACCGAGGTCCCGCGCGCCGATGGCTCGGCGTCCGCGGGACGGTCCGCGCTCTACGCACAGTGAAGGAACACACCGCCAAGCTAGCAGTCCGCAGAAGGGGGCGGGAGGTTCGGTGCGTCGGCGGGTGCGGGTGCATGGGGGCTGGTCGCGCAGTTCCCCGCGCCCCTGAAAAAGCAGGGGCTGCGCCCCGTGCTTTTTCAACGGCCCGCAGGGGCCGTTGCCTTCAGGGG
>NZ_JBEOYO010000074.1:0-39886 GCF_040297125.1 Streptomyces sp. NPDC001868
GGCCGCGACGCCATGAGCGTCGCGGCCCCACTCCATGCCCATCTGGACGGTGGGCGTGCACTCGGCCCAGATGATGGGGAGAGGGAACACCATCTGGGCCGAGAACTCCGGGGGTTGTGCTCCGGGGATCGCGCGGGGCGGTGTCAGCGCGGGCCGCGCTGGAGTTGCGGCAGCACCTTCGAGCGGTAGAAGTCGAAGAAGCCGCGCTGGTCGGGGCCGATCTGGCTGACGTAGACGCGGTCGAAGCCGGCGTCGGCGAAGGCGGTCAGCTCGGCGACGTGCTCGTCGACGTCGTCGCCGCAGACCGTGTTCTCGGCGACCATCCGCTCGGTGACCAGCGGCTCCAACTGCTCGAAGTGGCTGGGCGTCGGCAGGATCTGGGCCATCTCGCCGGGCAGCAACTGGCTCGACCAGAGGCGGCGGACGAGTCGGACGGCCGCGTCCCGGTCGGGGCCCCAGCACACCTTCGTACCGCCGCTGACGGGATTCGCGCCACCGCCGCCCTTGCGGTACTGCGTCACCAGCTCCTCGTCGGGGCTCATGGTGATGAAGCCGTCGCCGACGCGGGCGGCGAGCCCGGTGGCCTTGGGCCCGAAACCGGAGATGTCGATGGGAACGGGCTCGTCGGGGACCGTGTAGAGGCGGGCGTTCTCCACCGTGTAGTGGGGGCCGTGATGGGTGACCTCCTCGCCGGTGAACAGACGCCGCATCACCTGGACCGACTCCTCCAGCATCTCCAGACGGGTGTCCGCCGGGGGCCAACGGGTGCCGAGGACATGCTCGTTGAGCGCCTCGCCCGAGCCGATGCCGAGCCGGAAGCGGCCACCGGTCATCACCGAGCTGGTCGCCGCCGCCTGCGCCACGACCGCCGGGTGGATCCGGACGGTCGGGCAGGTCACCGCCGTCTCGATGGGCAGCGACACCGCCTCGGAGAGCGCGCCGATCACCGACCACACGAACGGGCTTTGGCCCTGGGCGTCGTTCCACGGGTGGAAGTGGTCGGAGATCCACAGACAGTCGAATCCGGCCTGCTCGGCCATCCTCGCCTGCTCGACAAGATCCGCGGGACCGAACTCCTCGGTCGCCAGGAAGTAGCCGTACTCGGGCATGGGGGTACCTCCGCGCGCTGTGCGATCGGTCGGGCCGGGTCGCGGTCCGGGTACCCGCAGGCCACAGTGGAAACCCGTGGACCTTCGGGTGCCCGGGTCGGTTTGGGCGCCCTGACCAGGGGGACGCGGAAGGCTCGTACGTTCACCGACCGTATGCGCGACCCGCCGGAGGCGAACCGTGAGTCGACCTCGCATCGTGATCGTCGGTGCCGGCTTCGCCGGCTACCGGACGGCCCGCACCCTAGCGCGGCTGACCCGGGACAAGGCCGACATCACCCTGCTCAACCCGACCGACTACTTCCTGTATCTGCCCCTGCTGCCCCAGGTCGCCGCCGGCATCCTGGAACCACGCCGGGTGACCGTCTCCCTCACCGGCACCCTGCGCCATGTCCGCCTGGTGCTCGGGGAGGCCGACGACATCGACCTCGACGCGCGCACCGTGCGCTACTCGGACCCCGAGGGCGGCGTCGGCACGCTCACCTACGACCGGCTCGTGCTCGCCGCCGGGAGCGTCAACAAACTGCTGCCCATCCCGGGCGTCGCCGAGCACGCCCACGGCTTCCGGGGGCTGCCCGAGGCGCTGTACCTCAGGGACCACGTGACGCGGCAGGTGGAGCTCGCCGCCGGCAGCGAGGACTCCAAGAACTGCGACGCGCGGTGCACCTTCGTGGTCGTCGGCGCCGGGTACACCGGCACCGAGGTCGCCGCCCAGGGCCAGATGTTCACCGACGCGCTGGTACGGAAACAGCCGTTGCGGGACGGCGTACGCCCGCGCTGGATCCTGCTCGACATCGCGAAACGGGTGCTGCCCGAGATGGACGAGAAGCTGTCGCGGACCGCCGACAAGGTGCTGCGGCAGCGCGGTGTCGACGTGCGGATGGGGACCTCCGTGAAGGAGGCCACGTCCACCGGAGTGCTGCTGAGCGACGGGGAGTTCGTCGACACGCGCACGCTGGTGTGGTGTGTGGGCGTACGGCCCGATCCGCTCGCCGAGTCGCTGGGGCTGCCGATGGAACGCGGCCGGCTGCTCGTCGAGCCCACGCTCCATGTGCCCGGCCGGCCCGAGGTGTTCGCCTGCGGGGACGCCGCCGCCGTACCCGATCTGACCAAGCCCGGCGCGTACACCCCGATGACCGCGCAGCACGCCTGGCGGCAGGGCAAGGTGGCCGCGTACAACGTCGCCGCGTCCCTCGGGCGCGGCGAACCCAAGCCCTACCGCCACAGCGACCTGGGCTTCGTCGTGGACCTCGGCGGTGTCAAGGCCGCCGCCAACCCCCTCGGCATCCCGCTGTCCGGCATCGCCGCCGGCGCCGTCACCCGCGGCTACCACCTCGCCGCCATGCCCGGCAACCGCGTCCGTGTCGCCGCCGACTGGCTGCTCGACGCCGTACTGCCCCGCCAGGGCGTCCAGTTGGGCCTGGTGCGGTCGTGGTCGGTGCCCCTGGACACGGCGTCACCGGAGCTGGCCAGGATGCCGGGCGCCGACGCGCGACCGCCGTCGGCGGAGGCACCGTCCCAGCCGGAGAGCCCGGCCCCCGCCCACGCGCACAAGCCCGCACAGGGTTCGGAAGGAGAGTCATGAACAGCCGTCAACTCACGGAGCTGGCACAGCAGTTGCGGGTGGACAGCGTACGTTCCTCGGGGGCTGCGGGCTCCGGGCATCCGACGTCGTCCATGTCGGCCGCCGAGCTGATGGCGGTGCTGCTCGCCAACCATCTGCGGTACGACTTCGAACGCCCCCAACACCCCGGCAACGACCGCTTCGTGCTCTCCAAGGGGCACGCCTCGCCCCTGCTGTACTCCGCCTACAAGGCGGCCGGCGCCATCAGCGAGACCGAGCTCATGACCTTCCGGAAACTGGGCAGCCGGCTCGAAGGGCACCCCACGCCCCGGCGGCTGCCGTGGGTCGAGACGGCCACCGGCTCGCTCGGCCAGGGCCTGCCCGTAGGCGTCGGCATCGCGCTGGCCGGGAAGCGGCTGGACCGCACCGGCTACCGGGTGTGGGTGCTGTGCGGCGACAGCGAACTCGCCGAGGGCTCGGTGTGGGAGGCCGCCGAACACGCCGCGTACGAGCACCTCGACAATCTCACCGCGATCGTGGACGTCAACCGGCTCGGCCAGCGCGGACCCACCCGCCACGGGCACGATCTGGACGCCTACGCCCGCCGCTTCGCGGCCTTCGGCTGGCACACCATCGAGATCGACGGCCATGACGTGGACGCCGTCGAACGCGCCTACGGCGAGGCCGAGTCCACCAAGGGCCAGCCCACCGTGATCCTCGCCCGCACCCTCAAGGGCAAGGGCGTCGAGGCCGTCCAGGACCGTGAGGGCCTGCACGGCAAGCCGCTCAAGGACGCCGACGACGCGATCGCGGAACTCGGCGGCGTTCGCGACCTCCGCGTCGAGGTCCACCAGCCGCCCGCCGCCCGGATGCTGCACGCCGTACGGACCGGGCACCTGGAGCTGCCGCGCTTCGAGGTCGGCGACGAGGTCGCGACCCGAGACGCCTACGGGCAGGCGCTGGCCGCGCTCGGCAGCGCACGCGGTGACGTCGTCGCCCTGGACGGCGAGGTCGGCGACTCCACGCGCTCCGAGTTCTTCGCCAAGGAGCACCCCGACCGCTACTTCGAGTGCTATATCGCCGAACAGCAGCTGGTGGCCGCCTCGGTGGGCCTCGCGGCACGCGGCTGGGTGCCGTACGCCGCCACGTTCGCGGCGTTTTTCACCCGCGCCCACGATTTCATCCGCATGGCGTCGATCAGCGGGTCCGGCATCAATCTCGTCGGCTCCCACGCGGGCTCCGCCATCGGCCAGGACGGGCCCTCGCAGATGGGCCTGGAGGATCTGGCGATGATGCGCTCGGTGCACGGCTCGACCGTGCTGTACCCGTGCGACGCCAACCAGACCGCCAAGCTCGTCGGCACCATGGCCGGCCTCGAAGGCGTCCGCTATCTGCGCACCTCCAGGGGCGGCACGCCCGTCCTCTACAGCCCCACCGAGGAGTTCCCGGTCGGCGGCAGCAAGGTGCTGCGCGCTTCGGACACCGACCGGCTCACCGTCGTCGCGGCCGGGGTCACCGTCCACGAGGCACTCAAGGCCGCCGAGGCGCTGGACGCCGAGGGCATCCAGGTCCGGGTGATCGACCTCTACTCAGTCAAGCCCGTCGACCGCCGCACCCTGCGCGAGGCCGCCGAACGCACCGGCTGCATCCTCACCGTCGAGGACCACCACGAGGAGGGCGGCCTCGGCGACGCGGTCCTCGACGCCTTCCTCGACGGTCGCCCTGTGCCCCGGCTGGTGCGCCTCGCCGTCCGTACGATGCCGGGCTCGGCCTCCCCCGAGGAGCAGCTGCGTGAGGCGGGCATCGACGCGGAGGCGATCGCGGTGGCCGGACGGCTGCTGGTGGAGAACGCGATCACGCCCTGAACGGTCCACACACGGATGCGCCCTGAACGGCCCGCGCGCGGAAGGGAGTCGGACATGGGGGACAGCCAGTCGCTGCGGGTCGGCGGCCGCACCGTCGAGATCCACCGCCCCGACAAGGTGCTGTTCCCCGCCGACGGAAACGGCGACGGAGGCGAAGAAGAGAACGGCGGCGGCAAGGAGTACACCAAGGGCGACCTCGTCGCCTACTACCGTGCCGTCGCCCCCTTCATGCTGCCCCATCTGCGCGGGCGCCCGCTGATGCTGGAACGGCACCCCGACGGGCTCGACGGGCCCATGTTCATGCAGAAGAACACCCCCGGGCACTATCCGGACTGGATCGAACGCGTCGAGGTGCCCAAGGAGGGCGGCACGGTCGTCCACCCGGTGTGCGAGGACGCGGCCACCCTCGTCTACCTCGCCGACCAGGCCTGCCTCACCCTGCACCGCTGGCTCTCCCGCACCGGTGGCATCGACCGCCCCGACCGGCTGGTCTTCGACCTCGACCCGGCCGTGGACGACTTCGCGCAGGTCAGGGACGCGGCCGGGCACGTACGGGCGCTGCTGGACGAGCTGGGGCTGCCGTCCGTGCCGATGACCACCGGCTCCAAGGGCGTCCATGTCGTCGTCCCGGTGAACGGGCACGACGACTTCGACGCGGTGCGCTCCTTCGCGAAGGAGGTCGCCGACGAACTCGTCCGCGCCCACCCCGAGCGGCTCACCACCGAGGCCCGCAAGAAGGACCGGGGCGACCGGCTCTACCTCGATGTGCAGCGCAACGCCTACGCCCAGACCGCCGTCGCCCCTTACACCGTACGGGCCCGCCCCGGCGCGCCCGTGGCCACGCCCCTGACCTGGGAACAGCTCGCCGACCCGGCCGTCGACGCCCGCCACTGGACCCTGGCGGACGCCGTCGAACAGGCCCGCACCAATCCCTGGGCGGGGGCGATGGGCCGGGGGCGCGCCCTGGGGCCGGCAGGGCGGAGGCTCGCGGCGCTGCGCGGCTGAGCCCAAAAGGTTTGGCCAACGGACGCGGGGCCACTCGGTGTTCGAGGTGGCCATGTCGAACACATCCAACACATCAAAACCACAGGGTTCACGTAAAGCGCAAGAACCGGACGAAGCGAAAGAAACGGAAGATGCGGGGGAGGTGCGCGAGACGCAGGAGAAAACACGGGAATCGAACGGCGAGCGCGCGTCCTCCGGGGACACACGGCCGGCCGCGGCGGACGACCGGCCCGGCCCCATGGAGGTGCTGCGCCGTGCGCGGACCCAGTTCGCCGAGCTGACCGGCATGGCGCCCGAGTCCGTGTCGTCGTTCGAGCAGAGCGAGACCGGCTGGACGCTGGAGGTCGAGGTCCTGGAGATCGCCAGGGTCCCCGACACGATGAGCCTGCTCGCGAGCTACCGGGTGGAACTCGACCCCATGGGTGAGCTGACCGGTTACCGGCGCGTCCGCCGCTACGAGCGCGGGAGGGCCGACCCGCACCGCCGCTAGGCCGTCGTCCCGCGCGGGCCTCCACGGACAAGACCCACGGCCCCCGGGCCCACGGACAGGACCCATGGACAAGATCCACGAGCAAGATCCACAGACAGGATCCACAGACAAGGAGGATCGGTCGGTATGACCGTAGTCCCGGCACAGCAGTCCGGCGGCGGAGGCGGCAGCAGCGGCCTGTACGACGTCCTGGAACTCATCCTCGACAGGGGGCTCGTCATCGACGCATTCATACGAGTCTCCCTCGTCGGCATCGAGATCCTGAAGATCGACGTCCGCGTCGTCATCGCCAGCGTGGACACCTATCTGCGCTTCGCCGAGGCGTGCAACCGGCTCGACCTGGAGGCCGGGCCGCGCAAGAGCCCCGGCCTGCCGGACCTCGTCGGTGAGATCACCGAGTCCGGCGCGCGCGGCAAGTCCAAGGGGGCGCTGTCCGGCGCCGCCGAGACGATCTCCGACGCCTTCAAGCAGTCCCGCGAGGAGAGCGAGACCGCATCGCGGCCCCGCGCCCGTAAGACCACGAGCTCGCGCAAGAGGGAGGACCAGGAGTGAGCACGTACGTCTACGGCATCACCTCCGGCGCCCACCCCGCCCTCCCCGAGGGCCTGGGCGGGGTGGGCGACCCCCCGCGCCCGGTGCGCATCCTCAAGGAGGGCGAACTGGCGGCGATCGTCAGTGAGGCTCCGGAGGGGCTGCGTCCCAAGCGCAAGGACCTGCTCGCCCACCAGAACGTCCTGAACGAGGTGGGCGCGGTCGGCTCGCTGCTGCCGATGCGGTTCGGCAGCGTGGCCCCGGACGACGCGTCCGTCACCGCGGTGCTCGCCGAACGGGCGAAGCACTACGCGGAACGGCTCGGCGCCCTCGACGGCAAGGTCGAGTACAACGTCAAGGCCAGCCACGACGAAGAGGCCGTGCTGCACCGCGTGATGGGCGAGAACCCCGAGCTGCGTGCCATGACCGAGGCCAACCGGCAGGCGGGCGGCGGCACTTACGAGGACCGGCTGCGGCTCGGCGAGCTGGTCGTCGCCGCCGTGCAGGTCCGGGAGACCGAGGACGCGGCGGAGCTGCGGCGGGCGCTGGAGCCGGCCGCGGCCGCCACCAGCGCGGGCCCCGACTCCACCGGCTGGCTGGCCAATCTGTCGTTCCTCGTGGACCGGGAGTCGGCCGCGGTGTTCCTCGACGCGGTGGAGGAGGTGCGCAAGAGCCATCCGCACATCGAGGTGCGGGTGAACGGGCCGCTGCCGCCGTACAGCTTCGTCGAACCGGGGCCCGCGCAGCCCGCTGAAACCACGCACTGACAGCGCGTTCCGCACGGTGTGCGGGTACGGCGCTCCGAGCCGAGGGAGGCCAGTACATGGGACTGATCACAGAGGTGCTGCTGCTGCCGTTCGCACCGGTGCGCGGCAGCCTCTGGGCCGTGCGTCAAGTGGTCACCGAGGCCGAGCGCCAGTACTACGACCCGGCGGCCGTCCGCGCCGAACTCGCCCGCCTCGAGCAGCGGCTCGACGCGGGCGAGATCGACGAGGCGGAGTTCGACCGCCTGGAGGACGAGCTCCTGGACCGGCTGGAGATCGGCGCACGGAGAAGCACAGGAACCGGGAACGGGACGACACAATGAATCGACTGGGACTGGGCCTCGCGGTAGGGGCCGGATACGTCCTCGGACGTACCAAGAAGATGAAACTCGCGTTCGCCGTCGGCACCATGGTGGCCGGCAAACGGATGCAACTGAACCCACGGGCGCTCGCGGAGCTGGTGTCACAGCAACTGCAGAACAACCCGCAGTTCAAGGAGATCGGCGACCAGCTCCGCGGGGACCTGCGCGGTGTCGGCAAGGCGGCCACCGGGGCACTGGTCGAGCGGCGGATCGAGGGGCTCGCCGACCGGCTGCACGGACGGACCTCCCAGGTCCGCGACCAGCTCGCCGGGGTGGCACCGGACGATTCGGCCTCTCCGGCGTCCGACGACGAGCCGGAGCGACCGCGCGAAGAGGACGACGAGCCGGAGCGACCGCGCGAACGGGCGGCGAAGAAGCCCGCGGCCAAGAAGACGGCCGCCAAGAAGACGGTCGCGAAGAAGACGGCCGCGAAGAAGACCGCTCCCGGCAGGGCTCCGGCCAAGAAGACCGCCCGCAGGGCCACGAGGTCGCGGACGGCGAAGGGAGGCGGCGACGATGACTGAGACCCTCGGCGCGGCGACCGGCCGCGCGACGGACACGGCGAAGGACACGGCCAAGAGCAGTCCGCTCACCGACCTGGCCCACAGCGAGGCCGTCGACCATCTCAAGGCGGAGGTCCAGGAGTATCTGGCCGCCCAGGCCCAGCGGCTCCTGGTCGGCGCCGGCCGCAAGCTCGGCGAGACGACCGGCAAGCTCAACGACATCGCCGAGGGCAACAGCCCCGGCTTCGCCAAACTCGCCCTCGAAGGCGGCCGCAAGCTCGCCGAGGGCAAGGGGCCGCTGCGCACCGCCCTGGAGGTGGGCGCGGGCCGGGCCAAGGACAACGTGGTCGGCGCGTTCAAGAACCTCGTCGGCGGCAAGGGCAAACGCAAGGGCGGCTCGGGCAGCAAGCCCACGGTGATCATGGAGTCCATCGACGTCGGGGTGCCGGTGCGCACCGCGTACGACCAGTGGACCCAGTTCCAGAGCTTCAGCACCTTCGCGAAGGGCGTGAAGAGCGCCAACCAGGCCGACGACACCCACTCGGACTGGCAGCTGAAGGTCTTCTGGTCCAGCCGCAGCTGGAAGGCGCACACGACCGAGCAGGTGCCCGACGAGCGGATCACCTGGACCTCGGAGGGCGCCAAGGGCACCACGAAGGGCGTCGTCTCCTTCCACTCCCTCGCGGACGACCTGACCCGGGTCCTGCTGGTCATCGAGTACTACCCGAAGGGCCTCTTCGAGAAGACCGGCAACATCTGGCGCGCCCAGGGCCGCCGGGCCCGGCTCGACCTCAAGAACTTCGCCCGCTTCATCACCCTCAAGGGCGAGGCCGAGGACGGCTGGCGCGGCGAGATCCGCGACGGCGAGGTCGTCGTCAGCCACGAGGACGCTCTCGCCGAGGAGGAGGAGCGCGAGGAGGCCGAGGCCGAGTACACGGACGAGGAGCCGGAGCCGGACGAGGAGCCCCGCGACTCCGACGAGGCCGACGACACGTACGAGGCCGAGGACGGCGACGCGGCCGACGAGGCCGAGGAGTACGTCGACGAGGACGCCGAGGACGCCGAGGACGCGGAGGAGGTCCCGGAGGACGAGTACGAGGACGTTCCCGAGGCCGAGGACGACGCCGGGCAGGACATCGAGGAGGAACCGTACGAGGATGAGGACGAGGAACCGGCCACTGCGGGCGGGAGCCGTCGATGACCTTCCCCAGCCGAGTCCCCGAGCCGTACGGCCAGGGCGGGAGCGCCAATCTGGCCGACATCCTGGAGCGGGTACTCGACAAGGGCCTGGTGATCGCGGGCGACATCCGCATCAACCTGCTCGACATCGAACTGCTCACCATCAAGCTGCGCCTCATCGTCTGCTCCGTCGACAAAGCGAAGGAGATGGGGATCGACTGGTGGGAGACCGACCCGGCGCTGTCGTCCAACGCCCGCCGCGACGAACTCTCCCGTGAGAACGCCGAGTTGCGTGCCCGGCTCGCGGAGCTGGACGACGGCGCGGACCGGCGTGAGCCGGAGCCGGCCATCGGGCGCGGCGGCGCCAGAGAGGAGCCCTCATGACCGGACTGCGTTATGTGTACGCCGTCTGCCGCCCCTTCGACGCGGCGCTCCAGTCCCAGCTCAAGGGGGTCGCGGGGGCGCCGCCCCGGCAGTTGCGCCACCACGATCTGATCGCCGTGGTCAGCGAGGTGCCGGAGCGCGACTTCGCGGAGCAGCCGCTCCGCGCCCATCTGGAGGACCTGGACTGGCTGACGGAGACCGCCCGCGCCCACCAGAGCGTGATCGACGCCCTCACGGTCGTCACCACGCCCCTGCCGCTCCGGCTCGCCACCGTGTTCCGCGACGACAGCGGCGTACGGGTGATGCTGGAGGCCCGTGAGGAGGGCTTCCTGCGGACCCTGGAGCGGCTGGCGGGCCGGGTGGAGTGGGGCGTCAAGGTGTACGCGGAGCCCGAGGAGCAGGAGCCGCCGCAGGCGCCCGCGAAGGTGGCCAGCGGACGGGACTATCTGCGGCAGCGGCGCCGGAGCCACCAGGCCCACGAGGAAGTGTGGGAGAAAGCCGACCGGTTCGCCCGGCGGCTGCACGGCACCCTCTCGGAATTCGCCGAGGACACCCGGCTGCACGCCCCGCAGAATTCGGCGCTCTCCGGTGTTCCCGGCCTCAATGTGCTGAACGCGGCCTACCTGGTGTCACGCGCCCATTCCGAGGAGTTCGTGGAACTGGTGGACCGCACGAAGGGGGAGGAACCGGGATTGCGAGTGGAACTCACCGGACCGTGGGCGGCCTATTCCTTCAGCGGGGAGGACGGCTCGTGACCGTGATCGAACGCCGTGAGGTGGCCCTGGTCGATCTCCTGGACCGGCTCCTCGCCGGCGGGGTCGTCATCACCGGCGACCTCACCCTGCGCATCGCGGACGTCGACCTCGTCCGTATCGACCTGAACGCGCTGATCAGCTCCGTGAACGCGCAGGTCCCGTCACCCTGGGGAGGCATCGAGTGACCGGCCGCAACCGCCTCGAACTGGAGCCCGACACAGTCGAAAAGGACCTGGTCAAACTGGTCCTGACCGTCGTCGAACTGCTCCGGCAGCTCATGGAGCGGCAGGCGCTGCGCCGCTTCGACACCGGAGACCTCTCGGAGGACCAGGAGGAGCGCATCGGGCTCACGCTGATGCTCCTCGACGACCGGATGGCCGAGCTGCGCGACCGCTACGGACTGCGGCCCGAGGACCTCAATCTGGACCTCGGGCCGCTCGGACCGTTGCTACCGCGGGAGTGAATTCACCACCTGTACCAGCGGCCCCTTCCTCCGGAGGCGGACGTGCCGCGCACCAGGAATCCGAGGAGCCACAGAACCAGAACAGCCAGTGCGATGTACCAGAGAATCTTCACCGCGAATCCGGCACCGAAGAGGATCAGCACCAGAAGCAGTACCAGCAGGATGGGAACCATTATGCGAACCTCCTGATGGTTCGGGTTTCCAGAATGCGCGCTTTCAGGCCGCCTTACGGCGTAGAATTCTTGCGGCAGAGGATTTCTCCGTGCAGTACGGCGAACCAGCCGTCCTCCTGGCGCCCCCATTCCCGCCAGGCCGCCTCGATCGCCCGGAGCCGCTCGACCGTCGCGTGGCCGCCCGCCGTCGCCCGTTCGGCGTACGCGGAGGCGACCGTCCGGTCCGCCCACAGTCCGCTCCACCAGGCCCGCTCGTCGGCCGTGGTGTAGGTCCAGGTGGCGGAGGTGGCCGTGATGTCGGTGAGCCCGGCGCGCAGCGCCCAGGACTTCAGCCGGCGCCCCGCGTCGGGCTCGCCGCCGTTGGCGCGGGCCACCCGGCGGTACAGGTCCAGCCAGTCGTCCATGCCCGGGGACCCGGGGTACCAGGTCATCGCCGCGTAGTCGGAGTCCCGGACGGCGATCAGACCGCCCGGCCTGGTCACCCGGCGCATCTCGCGCAGCGCCCGCACCGGGTCGCCGACGTGCTGGAGCACCTGGTGCGCGTGGACCACGCAGAAGGTGTCGTCCGGATAGTCCAGCGCGTGGACGTCCGCGACCGCGAAGTCCACGTTCTCCAGGCCGCGTTCGGCGGCCGTGGCGCGGGCCCGGTCCAGGATGCCGGGCGCGTGGTCGACGCCGGTGACATGCCCCCGGGGGACCAGGGCGGCCAGGTCCGCGGTGATCGTGCCCGGACCGCAGCCGATGTCCAGGACCTTCATGTGGGGCTGCAGCGAACCGAGCAGATAGGCCGCCGAGTTGGCGGCCGTCCGCCAGGTGTGCGAGCGCAGTACCGACTCATGGTGTCCGTGCGTGTAGACGGCGGTCTCCCGTGCCTTCGACATGGCCGTTCCCCTTCCACGAGGTCCGTGAGGTCCGCGAGGTGCGCGAGGTGCGCGAGTTCGTGCTCGAACCGTACGCCCTCGTGCCGAATGATGAGACCGCCGTCTTGAATTGTGGACCACCTGGCCACGTGGTCACCTGACCACCTGACCACCTGGCCGCCCGAACACCTGGACATGTTCGAGCGGCCTGGACCGCCGGGCGGTGGGTCAGTGGTAGGGCACGGGCCGGTAGACCGTCAGCGCCTCGGGAATCTTCCGGAGCGTCAGATCCCCTTCCGCCTCGGTGACTTCGCCGTCGTACGCGAGGAGGGTGCCCGGCGCGATGCCGTCCACATGGAGCCGGCGTACGCGGACCGCCGCGTGCGCCGGGGTCCGGGTCAGCGGGCCGGCGACGGCCGCGGCCAGCAGCCGTAGGGCCGGGCGGCGGCCGCCGTGCACGACACGGACGTCCAGCAGTCCGTCGGCCAGGTCGAAACGGCGGACCGGGGCGAGGCCCATGCGGTGGTACGTGCCGTTGCCGGCGAAGAGCAGCCAGATAGGGCGCGGCCTGCCCTCGAAGGTGGCCTGGAGCGGATGGCGGTCGGAGCGCAGGACCCGCAGGGCCGCGATCACGCCCGCCGGCCAGCCGCCGATCAGCCGCTCCCAGCGCTCGCGCTCCCGCACCAGCTCCGGGTAGACGCCCAGGCTGAACGTGTTGAGGAAGTGGCCCTCCGTGTCACCGGTCGCGAAGTGCCCGAGGTCCACCCGGACGGCCTCGCCCTGGCGCACGGCACGGCCCACGTCGCGTACGTCCTCCACACCGAGGTCGTGCGCGAAGTGGTTGAGGGTGCCGCCGGGGAGTACGGCGAGGGGGAGGCCGTGGCGCAGGGCCACCTCGGCGGCGGCGTTCACCGTGCCGTCGCCGCCGCACACGCCGAGGACGCGCGCGTGGGTGGCGGCCTTCTCCAACTCGGCCCTGATGTCCTCCGGTTCGCACTCCACGGTCTCGGCGGCGGGCAGCACGTCCCGCAGGGCGCGCACCCGGTCCGACGTGCCCGAGGCCCGGTTGGCGACGACGACCAGGCCGTCCCCGTCCGGCAGCGCGGGCGCGTCCACGTACGGGCGGCCGGGCGGTGGGAGCTGGTCGCGGGTCGGCACCATGCCCCGTACGGCGTAGGCGGCGCCCACGCCCAGGGCGGCGCCCACCAGGACGTCGCTCGGGAAGTGCGCGCCCGTGTACACCCGGGACAGTGCCACGGCGGTCGCCAGGGGGGCCACCGCGGCGCCCCAGCCGCGTGACTCCAGGGCGACGCCGGCCGCGAAGGCGGCGGCGGACGCGGAGTGGCCCGACGGGAAGGAGGTGGTGATCGGCTGCCGCTTCAGGCGGCGGCTCAGCGGGACGTTGTCCAGGACCGGGCGGGGGCGGCGGATGGAGCGCTTGCCGACGGTGTTGATCGTCGCCGAGGCGAGGGCGAGTGAGGCGACGCCCCGGACGGCTGCCCTGCGGGCCCTCGGACTCCGGGTCGCCGCGATCGCCGCCGCCGTGGCGAACCACAGCACGCCGTGGTTCGCGGCGCGGCTCAGCTTGGGCAGGAGGGGGTGCGCGCCCGGCCAGTCGCGGGTCGCCACCGCGTTGAACAGGCGGCTGTCCGCGGCGAGGAAGCGGTCCCTGAGGATGTGGTGGCCCGGGGGGCGGACGGTGAGGTCGACGTCTGGGGTCATGTGTCCACGGGTACCCCATGGGAGCGGAAGCGTGTCGGGCGGGGTGGGGTTGGCCGACCTTGCCTTGCCTTGCCTTGCCGCCTTGCCTTGCCTGGGCTGGGCTGGGCCGAGCTGGGCTGGGCGCCCGGTGGCTTCGGCCGGGCTCGGGGCGGGGTTTCGCTCACCGGCGCTCGCGGGGTGCCGCCGCGCCCACCCGTGCCGCCCCAGCGGCACGACTGCCCGCAGCTACGTATGGCGGGGCCAGGCTCCGGCGGTGGGATTGCCCGCGGCTGTGTATGGCGGGCGGGGTCACGATCCAGTGGCACGACTGCCCGCGGCTGTGTATGGCGGGAGCCGTCGGGGCGGGCGGGGCAGGCGGTGTGGGAAATGGATTTGCTCGGTTGTTCGTCCGGCTCGGACAATGCGGCCCATGGGACATCTCGAAGCCGCTCATCTGGAGTACTACCTGCCGGACGGGAGGGCGCTGCTCGGTGATGTGTCCTTTCGGGTGGGGGACGGGGCGGTCGTCGCGCTCGTCGGGCCCAACGGGGCCGGGAAGACGACGCTGCTGCGGCTGATCTCCGGGGAGCTGAAACCGCACGGCGGGTCGGTGACCGTCAGCGGAGGGCTCGGGGTGATGCGCCAGTTCGTGGGGTCCGTGCGGGACGAGACGACCGTGCGGGACCTGCTGGTGTCGGTGGCGCAGCCGAGGATCAGGGAGGCCGCCGAGGCGGTCGACGCCGCCGAGCACGGGATCATGACCGTGGACGACGAGGCGGCCCAGCTGAAGTACGCGCAGGCCCTCTCCGACTGGGCCGAGGTACGCGGCTACGAGTCCGAGACGCTGTGGGACATCTGCACCATGGCCGCGCTCGGGGTGCCGTACGAGAAGGCGCAGTGGCGGCAGGTGCGGACGCTGTCCGGCGGTGAGCAGAAGCGGCTCGTCCTGGAGGCGCTGCTGCGCGGCACCGACCAGGTGCTCCTCCTCGACGAGCCCGACAACTACCTCGACGTCCCCGGCAAGCGCTGGCTGGAGGAGCGGCTCGCGGAGACCCGCAAGACCGTGCTCTTCGTCTCGCACGACCGGGAACTGCTCTCCCGCGCCGCCGAGAAGATCGTGAGCGTGGAGCCGGGACCGGCGGGCGCGGACGCCTGGGTGCACGGCGGCGGGTTCGCCACCTACCACGAGGCGCGGGCCCAGCGCTTCGAGCGCTTCGAGGAACTGCGCAGGCGCTGGGACGAGAAGCACGAGCAGTTGAAGAAGCTCGTCCTGAACCTCCGTCAGGCGGCCGAGAACAGCGTGGCGTTGGCGTCCCGCTACCAGGCCGCCCAGACCCGGCTGCGCAAGTTCGAGGAGGCGGGACCGCCGCCCGAGCCGCCGCGCGAACAGGACATCACCATGCGGCTCAAGGGCGGCCGTACGGGCGTAAGGGCCGTCACCTGCCAGGGACTGGAGCTGTCCGGGCTGATGAAACCCTTCGACCTGGAGGTCTTCTACGGCGAACGGGTCGCCGTCCTCGGCTCCAACGGCTCGGGCAAGTCCCACTTCCTGCGGCTGCTCGCCGGGGGCGACGTGGCCCACACGGGGCAGTGGAAGCTCGGCGCCCGGGTCGTGCCGGGGCACTTCGCGCAGACGCACGCCCACCCGGAGCTGGAGGGGCGGACACTGCTCGACATCCTGTGGAAGGAGCACGCCCAGGACCGGGGCGCCGCCATGTCCCGGCTGCGCCGCTACGAGCTGACCAAGCAGGCCGAACAGTCCTTCGACCGGCTCTCCGGCGGCCAGCAGGCCCGCTTCCAGATCCTGCTCCTGGAGCTCCAGGGCGTCACCGCCCTGCTGCTCGACGAGCCCACGGACAACCTCGACCTGGAGTCCGCGGAGGCCCTCCAGGAGGGTCTGGAGGCCTTCGAGGGCACCGTCCTCGCCGTCACCCACGACCGCTGGTTCGCTCGCTCGTTCGACCGCTATCTCGTCTTCGGCTCCGACGGCCGCGTACGGGAGACACCGCAGCCGGTGTGGGACGAGCGACGGGTGGAGCGTGCCCGCTAGCCCCGCGGGGCTACCCCGCCGGCCCGCGCGAGGCGCTCAGGGCCCGGGATGTTCGTACAGTGGATGGAGGAACACGGAGATCGGGGTACCACCATGACCGGAGTGCACCCGGACCAGCTGGACGAACAGCAGTTGATGAAGGAGCTGGAGTCGATCCACCGCACGCGTCACGACACGCTGCTGCACGGATCGACCGAGGCGCTGCGCACCCACAACGAACGCATGGCGCAACTGGAGGGCGAGTATCTGCGCCGCCACCCGCGCCGGCGGGTCGTCCCGGGCCGTACGCGCGACGGCGCGCGGGATCGAGGGCCGGCGACGCCATGACGTCGGAGGCGAACGCGCGGACGCGTGCGCTGCTCGACCGGCACGCGGAAGCTCAGGACCTCTTCGGTGCGCGGGTCCACGCCGTCCGCGACGACCAGTGGGGGGCGGATACGCCCTGCGCCGAGTGGTCCGTCCGTGACCTCGTCAACCATCTGGTGTCCGAGCAGCTGTGGGTGCCGTCGCTGGTGCGGGACGGCTGCATGATCGAGGAGGTCGGCGAGACGTTCGAGGGGGACCTGCTGGGGCAGGAGCCCGCGGCGTCCTGGGACACGGCGGCGCACTCCGCGCGGGAGGCGTTCGCGGCGCCCGGCGCGCTCGAACGTACGGTCCATCTGTCCTACGGGGACACTCCGGCGACCGCGTACTGCGCGCAGATGGTCGCCGATCTCGTCGTGCACGCGTGGGATCTGGCGCGGGCGATCGGTGGTGACGAACGGCTTCCCGAGGTGCTGGTGGCGTTCGCCGTGGACGAGGTCACGCCGTATGCGGGGGAGCTGGAGAAGAGCGGGTTGTTCGGGGCGCCTGTGGAGCCGCCGCCGGGTGCCGACGCGCAGACCAGGTTGTTGTGTCTGCTCGGGAGGCGGCCCTAGCGGCGGCCGGGCGCAGCTGTTCGGAGCCGTTCCAGTCGTCCAGTCGTTGCGGCCGGTCGGAGCTCGGGACTCGTTGTGCGTTGCGGGCCGCGGGTGCTTCGTGGTTGATCGCGCGGTTCCCCGCGACCCTGACAGGCCGGCCGGGGCCGGCCCTTTCGGGTCGGCCCCGGCCTATGCGCGGGCGATTCATCGGGTCATTGGGCCGGCTCCTGCGCGAACACGTCCAGGAATGCCTCGCAGAACGCCTTGAGGTCGTCCGGTTTGCGGCTGGTGATCAGCTTGCCGGGGCCGTGGTCGCAGATCCGGACCTGTTCGTCGACCCAGGTACCGCCCGCGTTGCGGATGTCCGTGCGCAGGCTCGGCCATGAGGTCAGGACCCGGCCACGGACCACGTCCGCCTCGATCAGCGTCCACGGCGCGTGGCAGATCGCGGCGACCGGACGGCCCGACTCGACGAACTCCCGGACGAAGGACACGGCCCGCTCGTCCATGCGGAGGAAGTCCGGATTGGCCACCCCGCCCGGCAGGACCAGCGCGTCGAACGACTCGGCCGGCGCCTCGCCCACCACGGCGTCCACCGGGAAGGTGTCCGCCTTGTCGAGATGGTCGAAGGCCTGGATCCGGCCGGGCTTCGTCGACACCAGCACGGGCTCGTGACCGGCGTTCTCCGCCGCCTGCCAGGGCTCGGTCAGTTCGATCCGCTCGACACCCTCGGGTGCGGTCAGGAATGCGATGCGCATGGCTGCTCAGTCTCCTTTTTCGGCCTTGGTACGTGCCTCCTGGGCCTGGACGACGGCCTCCGCGAGCTGGTGCGCCGAGTCGTAGCGCGCCTTCCGCGGCAGCCCCTCAAGGGGCTCCACGAGCGCGTCCGGGGCGTGCAGGCCCCGCAGGACACGGGTCAGCTCGGCAGGACCCGCCGGGAAGGACGTACGGCCCAGGATCCGGCCCAGCTCCAGCCGCAGGGCCTCCACCCGGGCGGGCGCACGGCTCGGCGTCACCGGCCCGTAGGCCACCTCCGGGTCGTCCTCGGCGTACGGCTCCGGGTCGTGCCACTCCTCCGTCCGGGTGGGATGCCCCGAACGGAGCAATCCCTGCAGTTCGTGCTTCATCTCGTCGTCGCGGTGGGCGCTCAGGCGGTCGCTGCCTCGCTGCATGACTCCCCTCCAGATGGGTCGGTGGCCCCCGCGTACCCGAACACCCGGGGCCGACACGGACGCGGCACACCCCGTTCCGCTCGGCGCCCGGGTTTGCCCGCCCGCGCGAGGGAGACCCGACGGGACACCCCCCACCACGCATTCCCCGGGGAAGGACCGGACGCATGGCGGCTGTCGCTGTGATCATTCCGCTGCTGATGCTCGGCGTCGTGCTGGCGCTGGGCCGCTACGAGGAGATGGTGCTGCCACCCGTCGAGCGGACCGACCGGCCGGACCAGGCCGTACCGATCCGCTGAACGAGCGAACGGGTGAACGGGTGGCCGGGGGACGATAGGAACGGACGCCGGTCTCCAGGGCCACCGGGCGTGACCGCCGGCCGTCGTCTACGACCGCTTTCCGCTGTCGGACGAAAGGAAAAAGTTCAGTCCCGTGGCCCTGACCTGGGCACTGAACTCTTTTCTGCAGCCCGTCTCGCCTATGTCGCCGTCACTCGCGCCCGGCACCAACGGCACGGCCTCGGCGAGCCTGTGTGCGATGGCCTGGGCGACGAGGGCGCCGCGGTGCGGCTGCATCATGGCATGCGGCCAGCCACCGCTGACCACGTAGTCTCTCGGCTTTTGCGCACGTCTCGTTCCTCCAGGCACCCGACAAGTCCGACAGTGAAGGCACCTGGGGTGCGGTTGTTCTGCCCCTTCCGGGGAAGCGCTCCTCCGCGGCGAGGTTTCCTTCCTTCCCGCCGCGGCCCTGGCCGGCCGGGCCAGGCCGAGCAGCGGCACAGCGGCCTACGTGCCGGGCCGCCGGTCGGTCAGCGGCGATGGCCGCCGTGCGATCGCTGTGGTGGGCGAGATCGGGGGGAGGGAGTGCTCGGTTGCCGTGTCCGCTGACGCCCACGGCTGCCGCGGGCCCTCCGGGGTCGCGCCCGCTCGGGCAGTGCGGGAGGCGCGCGGCGGCGCTCCGTGCGACCGGGATGGACTGGATCCAGGACGCCGTGGTGGCTCGCGCGGAGGAACATGCAGCACGAGTGGCGGCTGCGAGTGAGGGCCTCCCGGTCGGGCTCGAGCGGGACGCCGTCCTGCTCGGTGCGCTGGTCGAGCTGATCGAGGAGTGGCCGGGGACTGGTGCGCTCATCGTCGGCGCCTTCGGGCTGACGCGAGAGCCCGAGATCATGCAGCGCCTCTCCGGGGCGCAGCGCATGTTGATGGAAGCCTTCGATCCCGATGTCTGGACTGATGAGGGACGGCATGTGCGGGTGGTGTCCGCGATCGGTGCCGTGCCCGTCACGATGATGGCGAACCGTGAGGCCAGGTGGACCGAGCGCACCGATGTGGCGATTGCCGCGGGCCTTGGCGCACTGGGCCACAGGGGCAACGGCGATGCCGGCACGGGTGATTGAGGCACTGCGACGACGGGGACGACGGTGGTTTCGTTGCCGAGGCAACCCGACCAGCGGGCAGCCTGGGCGACGTCCAGGACGGTATCGGAGCGGTCGCCGACCTCGGACGAGCGGTCGTCGATGGGCTGATCGAAGGGGGCGCCGCCGCTCCATGCCCAACCGGCGATCTCCATACTGGATACGGTGTTGCTGTTATGGTGCTGGCCGAGGAGGTGGACGTTCAGTGGCAGCAGCTGGTCCCACGCGAGCGACCACGGCATCGGCTCGGCGCCCGGGGCGTCCGCCCGTGCCGCTGGAGCGCATCGTCTCTACCGCACTGCAGATCGTGGACGATGAAGGGGCCGACGCTCTCTCGATGCGGACGCTGGCCCAGCGCCTGGGCTCGGGCACGGCGACGCTGTACCGGCATTTCGACAACCGGGCAGCGCTGGTCGCCCATGTCGTGGACCGCATGTTCGGCGCCGTGGAACTGAAAGGCGACGAACTCCTCGCGATGGGCTGGCAGCAAGCGCTGCGGACGGTAGCGCACACCATGTTCGAGGCCCTGGCCCGGCACCGGAACGCGGCGCGCCTGATGGTCGAAGAGATTCCCCTGGGGCCGAACGCCATGGCGCTGCGGGAGCACTGTGTCGCGGCGCTGCTCGACAGCGGCTTCCCGCCGCGACTGGCCGCGCACGCCTTTGCCACCCTCGCCCGCTACGTCCTCGGATTCGCCATACAGGTCAACGGTCATGGCGGCGGCGGGCAACTCGACGACGCACAACTGTCCGCCGTCTTTCAGAGCGTCGATCCAGCCTTGTTCCCGGCAACGGCCACCGTCGCCGGGTCGATGCCCGTTCCGATCGAGGACGAGTTCGCCTTCGGACTCGAACTCCTTCTCAGCGGGCTTGCCCACCTGCGCGACGACGCCTGACCAGCCAGGACGATGCGAACCTGAGGCCGCCCGCCCACTGAGTCATCTCGGTCGGCATGGAGCGAGGCTGTCAGGGACTCGTGCTGGGCGGGCAGCACGGACGCCGGGGAACCGCACTACTACCGGGTGCAGGACCCTCGCGTCCTCATCGAGTACGACAACACACAGCGGTACGCCAACCACGCCCACTCGGTGTGGCGTGACCTGACCTCCGACTTCGGACTGGACGTACTCGTCGAACACCGCGCACACATCGCACACGAGTAGGGCGTACTCGGGGGAGCCGTACATTGAGCGGGTGAGAGGCGATCTTCAGCCGACGTCGGGCGAGCCCTCGCCCCGCTGTTCGAGAGCGGTGTTGCACACCGACCAGCTGTTTCCGAACTCCTGGTACGACACAGCCTGCGGAGGCGTGGGGTTGAGGAGAGGTCAGGTCTCCTGCCCGTCGCCCTGTCAGTTCAGAGGAAGGCGGTCGAGCTGAGCGTCTGCCTCTTCTGCTGTGTCGGGTCAGGTACGGGCGGCAAGCCTGGCTTCGACGCCGTCGAGAAGCGACTGCAGTCCGAAGGACACGTACGGGGGAGGGGTGGCTGTGAGGGCGGCGCCGAGCGCGAACGTGACGACCCTCTGGGCGGCTTGCTCGGCGTCCCGCCTGGTGAGGCCGGACGCCGTTCGAGGCCGTCGAGAGCGGGGAGAGGTGTCTGCCCCCAGACGGTGTCAGCGGCCAGCAGGAGCAGATCGTGTCGGCTTTTGATGTGCCGGTAAAGTGCCGCCGCGGTGATGCCGAGACGGCTGCCGAGCCTTCGCATGCTCAGACTCTCGAAGCCGCCCTCGTCCAGAAGGGTGATGGCCGCCTGCATGATCTGCTCCTGGTGCAGAGCGTCGCGGGGCATCCCCGCGGTAGGCGGCATGGGGCTGCTCACGGGACCTTCTTGCTGTGGGAACGAGGCCGCGGTGTGCGGCTCTGAGGGCGCGTGGCCATCGCGCCGACGAGGACGGGGTGTCGTGCGCGTCGGCGCGCGGTTCATGCGTGGGGGCCGTTGCGGTATGTCAGCCGGGAGAGCCTGCGGGCCCGAGGCCGCGCAGCAGGCGCTCTCCGGACTCGCCTAGCTGGTCCTTGACCTCGTCGAGGCCGGATGCGAGCAGGACGTGATCGCGTTTGCGCCAGGTGCCGGCGACCATTACGGCTTCGATGTTGGCGATGTCGGCGTGCAGGACCGTGGCGATGGGGTCGTGCGCCGGCCACAGATTGAGCGCCCGGGCGTCGACGGCGACCAGGTCGGCCTGCATGCCCACCTCGATCCGGCCCACCTTGTCTGCCAGGCCCAGTGCCTTCGCTCCTTCGACCGTGGCCCAGGCAAGTGCCTGTTTGCTGGTGACAGACGGTGTGTCGGCGTGCATGCCGGTCGTCTGCCGGTGATGGGCGTGGTCCAGGCTGCGCTGGTGGGCCAGAGCGATCCGGGCGGCGGTGAGGACCGTGCCGGGTACGGCGGTATCGATGTCGGTGCCCAGGGAGGGTGCCGCGCCCAGGCGCAGCAGGGATCCGGTGACGGGTGTGCCGTGTCCCTGGCCCAGTTCGTTCTCCGGGGTGGCGGTGAAGGTGACGCCCGCCTCGACGAGGGTCTTCAGCCAGTCCTCGGGCAGGTCGGCTCCGTGCACGACGTTGGTCAGGGAGCTGAACAGCCCGGCGGCACGTACCGCATCCCAGCCGGGTCCGGGTTCCCCGCCGCTCTGGTGCATCGAGACGACGAGGCCGCGCTCCGTGCCGGCCTGGAAGTCGGCCACCGCGATCTCGGCGGAGGAATACTGGGGTCCCTGGAGTGCCATGCCCAGGGTGAGGAGGGCGTGGTCGCGGACGGGGCCGTCGAGCAGCCGGTCGATCTCGGCGAGCGGGTGGGGTGTGTCCGGCGAGCGGTAGGGCGTGCCGTGCAGGAAGACGGCGCGGATCCCGGCCTGGACCAGTCCCTCGACGGCCGCGTCGGCGTGTTCGGGCGACAGGGCGTTGTGACACCAGTCGCCGAGTGTGGTCGTACCGCAGTTGATCTGGCTCAGGGCGCCGGCCAGATTGCTGATGTGCATGTCGGCCGGGGTGTAGCGCCCGACGCACTCGCCGTGCAGGTGGGTGAGGTACTCCATCAGCGTCCAGTCGGCGCCTGCGGAGCGCAGCGCGGTCTGCCAGGTGTGCAGATGGGCGTTGACCAGGCCGGGGATGACGATGCGGCCGGAGAGGTCGACGACCTCGGCGTCGGGCGCCTCGGTGGGTTCGCCGACGGCTGCGATGGTCCCGCCGTCGACGAGGATGTCGACACGCTCGGCGTCCGGCCGGTCCGGCGTCATCGTGATGACTTGCGCTCCGCGCAGCAGTATGCGGCTCATTCAGCGGCCCCCGAAGCGGGGGAGGTGTGGCTCTGCTGGGACATGGTGCGGCTCCTTGCCTGCGGCGTCATTGCCCGCACGGCGGCTTGTGTGGTGGTGAGGAAATCCCGAGTGGCGATGTGCCCGATGTAGCCGTCGGGACGGATCAGCAGCAGAGTGTCGCCGGTCAGGCCGTAGGCACTCCGCAGCGTGTTCTTGGGGTCGGAGAAGGCGCGGCCGTCGCCCGCGGCCGATCCGACGGTGAGCCGCTTCAGCTGGGCGCCCGTCGTCGGCCAGTCGAGGAGTTCGAGGTCCCGGGCGGCGCCGGGGCCGTAGGCGATGGCGGAGAAGTGCGGTCCCTGGAAGAGGTTGAACAGGCGGGTCTCGGCGCCGTCGGCGCCGAGCAGTCGGGCGTCCGGGGCGCGGTCACCCACGTGCAGCGTGCTGGTGTCGCCGCTGTCGCCACCGTCGCCGTCGGCGGGGGCGAGCGGGCCGCCGTAGTAGGTCAGGGCGAGCTGCTGCTCGTCCTTGCCGCGCTTCATGCTGGAGGGGTCGAGCTTGGCGATGCCGCCCCACTTCTCCGTGGACAGTCCCAGGACCCCGGCGGCGATCGGCTGCCGCTCGGCCTCGTAGGTGCCCAGCAGGGCCGGGTCGGCTCCGGCGAGGACCTGGCCGAGCTTCCAGCCGAGGTTGTAGCCGTCCTGCATACCGGTGTTCAAGCCCTGGGCACCGGCCGGGGTGTGGACGTGCGCGGCGTCGCCGACGAGGAAGACACGTCCGCGGCCGTAGTGCTTCGCAAGACGGATGTTCGGCCGGAACACGGACTTCCAGTGGATCTCGTGCAGCTGGATGTGCCGGTTGCGGGTGTGGGAGTGGATCCGGTCGATGATGGCGCCGATCTCCTGGGGCGGCTTCTCGTCGGGTGTGAGCCGGATCATCCACTGGAACATGTCGCTGTCGGGGAGCGGGCAGGCGCCGATGAGCTTGCCGCCGAGGCCGGGCCACATGTGCCACCGGTTGCGGGCCAGGCCACTTACGGAGGCATCCACGATCAGCACGCGGTCGGACTCGTCCGTCGTCCCGGCGAAACCGATGTCGAGCTGCTTGCGCACCGCACTGGAGCCGCCGTCGGCCCCCACGGCATAGCGGGCGACGATCTCCTCGACCCCGTCCGCGCCCGCCACCTTGGCGACCACCGTGTCCTCGTCCTGCGTCAGCTCGGTCAGTTCCTTGCCGAACTCGACCTCGCGGCCGAGCTCACTGAGCCGGGCGTGCAGGGCGCGGTCCGTGCGGAACTGCGGGATCAGCCAGGTGTTCGGGTACGGGACGTCCGGGGTTGCCTCTTTGTGGGGGAACATCTTCCACGGCACACCGATGGGTCCTGCATGGATCCCGAGCTTGGGATAGATGCCGCCGCCGGCCAGCACGTCGTCGAGAGCGCCGAGGTCTTCGAGGACTTCGAGGCTGCGGGGCTGGATGCCCTTGGCGCGGGAGCCCTCGAAAGCGTGGGGGGACCTGTCGACGATCCGGACGTCGAGTCCGCGGCGTACGAGGTCGATCGCCAAGGCGGAGCCCGAGGGGCCGGCACCGATGATCAGTACGTCGATGGCCTGAGGGCTGTTCATGAGTCGAGCCTTTCGGTGCGTGCGGACACGAACGGGACGAGCTGATCGGCGACGTCGCGAGGCCGTTCGTATGGGGCCATGTGCCCGCATTTGTTAATTACGTGATGTTTCTGAGGCTTCAGCAGAGCGCGTGCTGTGTCGAAGTGCGCCAGCGGCGTGACGTGGTCCTCGTCGCCCCACAGCAGCAGCGTCGGAATGCCCAGTGCCCCCGTCCGCCGGAAGAGGTCGTCACGGCCGGTGAAAGGCAGGTGCTGCAGGGTGTCGAAGACCGCGTACAGCGAGCCCTCGAAGCGGAGGGAGCCGAGGACCATCTCGGTCAGCTTCGCGCCGAGCTCGGGGTCCCGGACGTTGTGCCCCAGGTGCCCCTGGAGCAGCTGAAGGCCGCGACGGCGGGCGACCACTCCGGCCAGCAGATCGCTGCGCAGCAGCCGGTTGGGGGAGGCCAACCGCGGTTTCGCGAGACCGGCGGGGCCGACGATGGTGAGAGTGGACACCGACGAGCGGTACTGGGCGGCGTACGTCATGCTGACCAGCGCGCCCATGGAGGTGCCGACCAGGTGCAGGGGCCGCGCCGTCAGGCCGAGCCGGTCCGTCAGCTCGGCCAGCTGCCGCGTGAACAGCGTCTCGTCGTATCGCGCCTGTACCCGGTCGGAGTAGCCGCGGCCGTAGGCGCTGCAGGTCAGAGTGCGCAGCCCGCGGGCGTGCAGCTCGCTGACGAGGCCGTCCCAGTAGAACAGCGGGATGGTCAGACCGCCCGCCATCAGGACCACATCCCCGTCCTCGGGGCCCGTCAACTCGTAGTGGGTGACGCCGTCGGACAGCTCGATGAAACTGCCGCGCAGCGCCTTGCGCGAGTCGGCGGTGAGCTTGCGGTCCTCGCCCGAGGCGACGAAGTACTTCATGGAACGGGCCTCCTTGCCCTCAGTTCGCGGGGGTGTCGGCGCAGGAGCCGAGGAACTTCGCGATCGCGTCCGCGACCCACTGCGGTTCCTCCTCCGGCAGCAGATGTCCGCCGTGGGGGTGGACGAGCTCCTGGGCGCCGGGGATGTCACGGGCGAAGTGCTGGCCGTCGATGCTCGCGCTGCGCAGCACCAGCGTGGGCACCGTGATGCGGGGGATCTGCGCGCTGCGGTCCGGCTGGTCGGTGTTGCAGAAGTCGACGAAGGCCGACCGGTTCCCGGGGCGGCTCATGAGCTGATGGGCGCGGTCCACCATGGCGTCGTCCACGATCCGCGAATGCGGCCCGACGGCCTCGCGCAGGTTGCGTTCGAGCGCCCCCCGCGGCATCACCCGCCTCAGCAGGGGCCGCACCAGCGGGTTGCGGGTCAGGCGCATCCCTGCGGGCACCGTCTTCTCCGGGTAGCCGGTGGCATTGACCAGCACCAGGCCGGTCAGCCGCTCCGGATGATCCAGCGCGACGTTCCAGGCGATGTTGCCGCCCAGGGAATTGCCGGCCAACGCGTAGCGTGGCACGCCCAGCGCCTCCATGAAGCCCGCCACCGTCGCGGCGTACGCCGGGACGCGGTAGTCGCGGTCCTTGCGCGGGCCCGTCAGTCCGAACGCCGGCAGGTCGGGTCGGATGACGTCGAACGAATCCGACAGGAGATCCGTCGCGCGGTCGAAGTGCTGCAGGGATGAGGCACTGCCGTGCAGCAGCACGAGTGCCGGGCCGTGCCCAGCGCGCTTGTAGTGGATTCGCAGGCCGTCCACCTCGACGAACCGGGAATCGGGCTGGGGCTCAGACCAGGTACTCATAATGGCTACAGTGTTACCGATATGGTGGTCGTGTCAAGACGAAGTCCCCGCGCGTGACAACCACGGTGGCCTTGAGCGAGGAGATGGATCAGTTGGTGCGCCGCGCTGCCGGTCGTCAGCCGGTCCCACCGGACCGGATCGTCGCCATGGCGCTGCGGATCGTCGACGAGGAGGGGAGCGGAGGCGCTGTCGATGAGGGCCCTGGCCGAGCGCCTGGGCTCGGGTACGGCGACGCTGTACCGGCATTTCGGCAACCGGGCAGAGCTCGTGGCGCAGGTCGTGGACCACATGTTCGGCCTCGTCGAGCTGGACGACCGGGAACTGGCCTCGGCGAGCTGGCGGCAGTCTCTGAGGGCGGCGGCACACGCCATGGTCCGCGCCTGGGTCGGCACGGGAACGCCGCCAGGCTGCCGGCCGAGCAGATTCCCGTCGGCCCCAGCGCGATGGCGCTGCGGGAGCGCTGTGTCGCGGTCCTGCTCAAGGCGGGATTCGAGGCCTCACTGGCCACGCGCGCGTATGTGACGCTGGCTCGCTACGTATTTGGCCCACTGCGGCGACGGTGCCAGGCCAGAGCCACCTCCGGTCCCCACACCCGATTACTCGGGGATCAGCCAATTCCATGGCACTCTTCATCCCCAGGGCAAGCTTCGTCGGCCGACCGGTTTTCGAGCCGTGCAAGTTCCCGCTCGCTGATCAATGCTGCGATCGGGCCGGAGTCGTCGGCGAACTTGAGGACCGGTCGCGGGCCAGGGCCTCTCTGATCGGGCGTGAACAACGGGAGGAAGGCGTCAAAAGCGGTCCCGGCGTCTCATCGACCAAGTCCTGCTGCTCACGCCCGACGGACCAGACAGACGTCCCCGGCCAATGCCTCCATCCGCCTTGAGCTCAGGCACAGCGGTGAGCCCTCATCGTGGCCCCGTCACCGTAACGGGAGGGGACCCGGCCGCCGAAAAGGCCGGTGCTGCTCCTGCCCTCACGGTGCGCCGATGGCCGCTGCGTGCCCGGCGTGATTCACCGCGCTACAGAACTGACCACTGAACTGTTTCGTGCGCAACTGAACTCTTCAGCGCCGTTCCACACCGCCCTTGCCCTTCTCCCGGTTGCCCGGCAGGAACTCCTGCATCTTCGCCTTGAAGCCCTGCTTGACCACGGACGCCCGGTCGGCGTCGCCCTTGAGGATCGAGGCGGCTGTGGCCTCCATCTGCTCCCAGGTGGCGTGCGGCGGGATCGGCGGTACGGCCGGGTCGGTGAGGAACTCCACGACCGCCGGACCGTCGGCCGCCAGCGCCGCGCGCCAGCCCGCCTCGACGTCCTCGGGCTTCTCCACCCGGATGCCGGTCAGGCCCAGGGAGCGCGCGAAGGCGGCGTACTGGACGTCCGGCAGCTCCTGCGAGGGCAGGAAGGACGGCTCCCCGCCCATCGCCCGCAGCTCCCACGTCACCTGGTTGAGGTCGTGGTTGTTCCAGACGGCCACCACCAGCCGCGGATCCTCCCAGCGGTCCTGGTACTTGGCCGCCGTGATCAGTTCCGCCATGCCGTTCATCTGCATCGCCCCGTCCCCGACCAGGGCGATCGCCGGACGGTCCGGGTGCGCGAACTTCGCGCCGATCGCGTACGGCACCCCGCAGCCCATCGTCGCCAGCGTCCCCGACAGCGACCCGCGCATGCCCTCCCGCATGGTGATGTGCCGGGCGTACCAGTTCGCCGCCGAGCCGGAGTCGGAGCAGATGATCGCGTCGTCCGGCAGCAGCGCGTCGAGCGTGTGGGCCACCAGCTCCGGGTTGATGGGGTCGGCCGACAGCTCCGCCCGGCGTGCCGTCACCTCGCGCCAGCGCGCCACGCCCGCGCACACCTCGTCGAACCACTCCCGGCCCCGCTCCGGATCGATCAGCGGGATCAGCCGCTCCAGCGTCGCCTTCGCGTCCCCGATCAGGTTCACCTCGTACGGGTAGCGCATCCCGACCATGTGCGGGTCGATGTCGATCTGCACGGCCCGCGCCTTGCCGAAGTCCGGCAGGAACTGCGAGTACGGGAAGGACGAGCCGATGGTCAGCAGCGTGTCGCAGTCGCGCATCAGCTCGTAGGAGGGGCGGGTGCCCAGCAGGCCGATCGGGCCGGTGACGAACGGCAGTTCGTCGCTGAGCGCGTCCTTGCCGAGGAGCGCCTTGGCGACGCCCGCGCCGAGGAGTTCGGCGATCCGCGCGACCTCGGTGCGGGCCCCGGCGGCGCCCTGTCCGATGAGGATCGCGACCTTGTCCCCGGCGTTGAGGATCTCGGCGGCCCGCTCGACCGACTCGGTGGAGGGCACCGTCGTCCAGTCACCGCGGTCGAGGCTGGAGGGGACCATCTTGAACTCGTGGGTCGGCGCCGAGTACTCCAACTCCTGCACGTCACCGGGGATGATCACGGCCGTCGGCGCCCGGCGGGCGTACGCGGTGCGGATCGCCCGGTCGAGGACGTTCGGCAGCTGCTCGGGCACGGTCACCGTCTCGACGAAGTCCGAGGCCACGTCCTTGAACAGGGTGTGCAGGTCCACCTCCTGCTGGTACGAGCCGCCCATCGCGCTGCGGTGCGTCTGGCCGACGATCGCGAGCACCGGCACATGGTCCAGCTTGGCGTCGTACAGGCCGTTGAGCAGGTGGATCGCGCCGGGACCCGAGGTCGCCGCGCACACACCGAGCCGGCCGGAGAACTTCGCGTAGCCGACCGCCTGGAACGCGGACATCTCCTCGTGCCGGGACTGGATGAACCGTGGTTGGTCCTCGGCCCGGCCCCAGGCCGCGAGCAGCCCGTTGATGCCGTCGCCCGGGTAGCCGAACACTTGTTCGACTTCCCATGCGCGAAGCCTCCGCAAGATGTGATCCGCGACGGTGGTGCTCATACTGGACCTCCCGGGGTGTGGTCTCCCGAGCGAGTCACCCGCGGGCGGAACGAGAAACCCCGAATGTGTTTGCCGTGCATGATCCGGGGCAGGCGCATAACAGTGCTTCGGACAGGAGGCACGTCCGTGGAAGAGGCGTTTTTCTCACGGGTGTGCTGTCCCCTGTGCACATCCGCGCCCCCACGGTGACCGTCCATCCCAGAGCACCATCCAGGGAGTTGCGACGCACCATGCGTACTCAGGCGAAGCACCACCCGCACGACGACGCCCCCGACACCGCGGAGGCCTTCCGCAGGCTCGCCGCGCTTCCGCCCGGCCAGCAGCGGGACACGCTGCGTGAGCAGATCATCGAAGCGTGGCTCCCCATGGCCGAACGGCTCGCGGGACGGTTCCGCAACCGGGGCGAGAGCTACGACGACCTCCGCCAGGTCGCCTCCCTCGGCCTGGTCAAGGCCGTCGACCGCTACGACCCAGAACTGGGCAACGCCTTCGAGAGCTACGCCGTGCCCACCGTCACCGGTGAGATCAAGCGGCACTTCCGGGATCACATGTGGACCCTGCATGTGCCGCGCCGGGTCCAGGACCTGCGCAATCGCGTACGGTTCGCCAGCCAGGACCTGTCCCAGACGATCTCCGGGCGGCGGCCCACCGTCGCCGAGATCGCGGCCCACGCGAACATGAGCGAGGAGGACGTCCAGGTCGGCCTGGAGGCCCTGGAGAGCTTCACGGCGCTGTCGCTGGACGCGGAACTGCCCGGGAGCGAGGACGGGTACTCGCTGAGCGACGCGCTGGGGTCCCCCGACCCGGCGCTGGACACCGTGGTGGACAGGGAGGCCGTGAAGCCTCGGCTGGCCGCGCTGCCGGAGCGGGAGCGGGCGATTCTCTACATGCGGTTCTTCGGGGACATGACGCAGAGCCGGATCGCCGAGCAGTTGGGGATCTCGCAGATGCATGTGTCGCGGTTGATCAGTCGGTGCTGTGACCGGGTGCGTGATCAGGTGCTGAAGGACGCGGTGTAGCTCCGCTGGGTGAGCCGGGGCCGCCGTTGGGGTGGTTGGTTCGTTGTCGGGTGCGGGTTCGTCGGGGCTGGTCGCGCAGTTCCCCGCGCCCCTAGGTGTGGCTTCGCATTGCCAGGGCGATGTGGCGGGACATCGTGTCCATCGCCTTTGCCTCTGCGAGGGAGAAGGCCGGGCGGGGGCCTGTGCGGAAGAGGGTCAGGACGGCTGCGGTGGGGGTGGCCGGGGGTGTCAGGGGGACGGTCAGCAGGGATGTGACGTTCGCTTTTACGAGGACGGGGGCGCCGGAGGGGTCGTGGCCGAAGGCTGCGGGGTCGGCGGGGCGGATCTGGAGGGCGGGGGCGCCGCTCCGGGCGGCGGTGACGACGAGGGGGCAGGCGGCGGGGTCCTGGGCCGCCAGGAGTTTCGCCTCACCCTCGGACGGGGCCAGGACCGTCGTACGCGTGAGGCCGTGGGCCGTCGTGTCGGCGACCACCCAGTCGGCGAAGCGGCCGTGCAGGACGTGCGCCGCCCGGTCGAGGGCCCGGCCGGCGGGAGCGGTGAGCAGAGCCGTGGTCATGGCGTCGACGAGGTCCATGAGGGCCGCGTGACGGGTGGTCTCGGTGAGGTCGGGCAGGGGGCGGAGGGGTTCGGCGGCAGGCATCGGGTGCCCGGCGGGTTGCAGGGTCACCAGGACGGTGTTGCGCGGCTCGGCGCCGGTACGCAGCGCGGTGAGCGTGGCGCGCACCGGTAGCGAGGGGTGCTGCTGGAGGTGGACATTGAGGCTGCGGTCGCCCTCGCCGCGGGCCACGGCCGCCGCCTGGGAGCGGAACGCACCCCGGTCCGCGTGGACGAGGAACCCGCTCAGCGGACGGCCCGTCGCATAGCCGGACCGCACGCCGGTGAACGCGGTCGCGGCCTGGTTGAGCCGACGCACCGCCGTCTCGCGGTCCACCAACAGCACGGGCAGCGGCAGACTTTGGAAGACGGCCTTCAGCAACTGCGGCTCCCGCGCGGTGGACGGGGCACCCCCGGCAGGCCCCGACGTGGTGAGCCGCTCGTACCAGGGCCACAACTGGTCGGCCACATGGTCGAGTTCGAAGATCGCCGCGTCCAGGACCGTCGGGAGATCCCCCGTCGGCACCGAGCGGGCCGCCTTGAGCTCCGCGACACGGCGGACGAAATCCGCGAGCTCCTCACCCAGTTCGTCGCTCTGCGTCATGCCACGAACGTAACGCCTGGGAGGCGCCGAAGGAGGCGGCGGACCGAAAGCGGACGACTCGTTTTCCGCGCAGGTGAACGGGAAGGCGACCGGGAGAGGAGGCGCGCATCATGCCGGACAGCGAACAACTCGGCCGGGTGGGCCGGGAGTCGGCGGAATCCGCACATCCGGGCAGAAGGCTCTCCGCACTCGTCGAACAGGCCGCCCGTTGCACCAGCGACTGCTGCGGCGCCAGCGGCATGGTGTCCGACCACGGCACCGAGCGGCCCGCCGCGGTCACCCATCCCGACCTCGCCGGACTCGTCGCGGTCCAGCTGCGCTCGGGCGACGGACCGATCCCGGCCGCGCTGGAGCGCGGTGAGCCCGTCGACTCCGCCGATCTGCTGCGGGAGGAGCGCTGGCCGGAGTACCGGGCGGTGGCCCTCGACGCGGGCGTACGGTCCAGCGTCACGCTCCCGTTCCGGCGCGCCGGCCTCACCGTGACCCTCAGCCTCTACAGCTTCCGCCCCCACACCCTGGAGGACGCTCCGCACGGGCCCGCCCATGCCCTCGGCGACCTCGCCGCGACCTGCATCGTCCGCGACCGCTCCTACCGGGCCGCCCTCACCGAACTCGACCAGCTAGGCGCCGCCCTGCGCTCCCGCCCCGTCGTCGACCAGGCCTGCGGCATGATCATGCACGTCCTCGGCTGTGACGCCGACACCGCGTTCACCGTCCTGCGCCGCATCTCCCAGACCACCAACCGCAAACTGTCGGACGTGGCATCGGCGGTGGTGGAGAAGAGGGGCAGGGGCTTGGAACGGGAACTGGCCTCACTTTCCAACTGACTGAGTCCTGGAGCAGCCCGCATTTTTTGGGGGCGCGGGGAACTGCGCGACAAGCCACGACGCACCGTCAGTCCGAAACGCACCGTCACCCACCTGGCGGCCCCGTGTCCCGCGAATGGTGCCCGCCGCGCGCGCCCGGACCCGCTCGGCGCTCTGATGGACGCGGGGCACGGCGGTCGTGCCCCGCCCGCCGGAGCCGGCCGAAGGAGCCCCGCCCATGCCCCCGCCCACGCGTCCGTCCATGCGCCGCAGCGCCCGTGTCCTGTCCGCCACCGCCCTGATCGGTGCCGTCCTGGGCGCCGCCGCCCCGCCCGCCCACGCGGACCCCGCGGCCGAGGTGAACCCGCACTCCGTCGAACCGGGCGGCACACTCACGTTCTCCGTCTCCTGCGACCCGACCGACGGCCCCGCCCCCGAGACCATCGACGCCAGCTCCCAGGCCTTCGAACAGGGCACCGTCACACTGCAGCGCCTCCCCGGCAACGACGACTCCGCCGCCGGCCCCTCCTACCAGGGCACCGCCAAGATCGCGCCCGCCGCGGACTTCGAGACCGGCGCCGCCGCCGCTAACTCCGCCACCGAGTGGGGCGTCGACGGCCTGTGCCCGGCGGCCCCCGGCGGCGAGGGCAAACAGTGGAGCGCCGCCTTCGACGTCGCCCTCGGCGGCAGCAGTGGCAACCAGTACCAGCCCACCCACCACCCCTCCCACCAGCCGACGCACCAACCGCCCCACCAGCCCACACACCAGCCCTCCCACCACCCCAGCCATCCCACCGCCCCGGTCCAGCGCGGTGTCCACGCGGGCGGCGGCGGTGCCTTCACCGACTCCGTGCCGGCCATGGTCGCGGGCGGCCTCCTCATCGCGGGAGCGCTCGGCGCCGCCGTCCACCGACTGCGCCGCCGGGACCGGTGGACGCCGTGACATGCCGCCGAGACACGCCGGAGCCGCCAACTCCCCTCGCACACCTGGCCGCTGTGACCGGCGCAACCCGTACGGGGGCCCATGGGGCGCGTGAGCCTGGGTACTGACAGGCCGAGGGTGCGGACGACGCCTACCGGGGCGTGACGCCGTACCCCCTTGCTACGCACCACGACTGCGCGGAGGCACCTATGCGGCGGACGGATCCGGAAGGGCATGGTCCGGTCCGCTACGGCCCGTCCCTCCCCGCCCAGGGCCTGCCCGTGCTGCCCGAACTGGTCTCCGTGCTCTCCGCCGCCGCGGGCGACTCCCACCCCGTACCGCCCGGTGGTGATCCCGCCCTCCTGGACGCCGCCTGCGGCTACTGGGACCGGCGCGGACTGGCCACCACACGCGACAGGGCCGTCGCCGCCCCCGGCGCCCCCGCCCTGCTCCTCGCGCTGACCGCCGCGATCGGCGGTGACGTCCTGCTGCCACGGCCGTGTGCCGCCTGGTGGGAGCCCCAGGCGCGGGCGCTGGGCAGATCCGTGTTCCATGTGCCCACGCCCGCCGAGTGCGGGGGCGTGCCGGATCCGTACGCGCTCCTGGAGACCGTGCGCAGGATCCGGGCCGAGGGCGGTGACCCCCGGCTGCTCGTGCTGTGCGTCGCCGACGACCCGACCGCCACCGTGGCCCCGCCCGAGCTGGTGCACGAGGCCATGGAGGCGGCCCTGGGGGAGGGGCTGCACCTGGTCAGCGACGAGACCTGGCGCGACACCGTGCACGACCCGCACGACACCGTGCTGCTCAGCCCCGCCGAGATGCTGCCCGACCGGGTCACTGTCGTCACCGACCTCGCCGGCGCCTTCCTGCCGCCGGGCTGGCCGGCCGCCGTCGCCCGCTTCCCGGCCGACGGGGACGGCACGGGGCTGCGCGACCGGGTCCTCGACGTGCTCACCGCGCTGGGCGCCCGGGTCGCCACCCCGGTCGCCGCGGCCGCCGCGTACGCCCTCGGCGAGCCCGCCCCCGTCACCGAACGGCTCGCCACCGCCGTACGTGTGCACGCGCGGCTCGCCGCCGCCGCGCACCGGGCCGTGGTGGACGCCGGGGCGCTCGCCCTGCCCCCGCGCGCCGGACGCCATCTCTACGCCGACCTCGCCCCGCTGCGCCCGTCCCTCGCCGCGCACGGTGTCGGCGACGCCCAGGAGGCGGAGGACTTCCTCGGCGCCCGGCTGGGGATGCCCGCGCCCGGCGGCCACCGGTTCGGGGACGACCTCGGGGAACTGCGCGTCCGGCTGTCCACCGCCGGGTTCCTCGGCGGCACCGACGCCGAGCGCGCCCAGGTCCTCGACGCGCCGGACCCGCTGGAACTACCGCATGTGGAACGCGCGTTGACAGTCTTCGGAGCGGCTTTCGAGGATCTTCGATGACGAGGGTTCCCGGGGCCGACGCGCTTCGACCGACGGTGAGAGCCCGTTCCCGACAACCCATGACGACGACGAACTCCAGCGACTCATAGCGACCTTCAGCGACCCATAGCGACCTTCAGCGACGACGATTCTTCGCGACGACGCTCGGCGACGGGAGCCTCCTCGATGACGCAGCAGTCCGAGTCGACCACCCCAACCTCAACGACGACCACCTCACCGGCCGCTTCCACGACGACCACGTCCACGACGGCCACGTCCGCCTTCGCTCGCCCCCTCGCACCCCCGCCGCTCGCCGAACCCCGCCCGCTCGGGGAGCGGCGCCGCTGGCCGCGTTCCTTCGCCGACCGGCTGACCACCCCCCTGCCCGGCCTGAAGGCCTTCGCCCGGTTCGCCCGCGAGGGTTCGGTCAGGCCGGGGGCCGACGGACTCGTCGACATCCCCCGACTGCCGTACGAGCCCGGCCCGTTGCCCCGGGTGGACGCGCGGACCGTCGCCGTCTCCTGGGCGGGGCACGCGAGTTGGGTGGTGCGGATCGGCGGGCTCACCGTCCTCACCGACCCGGTCTGGTCCCGCCGGATCCTCGGCACCCCGGCCCGGATCACCCCCGTCGGCCTCGGCTGGGACCAGTTGCCCCGCGTGGACGCGGTCGTCATCAGCCACAACCACTACGACCACCTGGACGCCCCCACCCTGGCGAGACTCCCGCGCGACACCCCGGTGTTCGTGCCCGCGGGACTCGGCCGCTGGTTCCGGCGGCGCGGGTTCGGCCGGGTCACCGAGCTGGACTGGTGGGAGGCGGCCGAACTCGACGGCGTCCGCTTCGACTTCGTACCGGCCCACCACTGGTCCAAGCGCACCCTCACCGACACCTGCCGCTCCCTGTGGGGCGGCTGGGTCCTCACGGCACCGGACGGCAAGCGCGTGTACTTCGCCGGCGACACCGGCTACGGCCACTGGTTCTCCCTCATCGGCCGCCGCTACCCCGGCATCGACCTCGCCCTCCTCCCGATCGGCGCCTACGACCCCCGCTGGTGGCTCAGCGACGTCCACTGCGACCCGGAGGAAGCGGTCCGCGCCTTCCAGGACCTGGGCGCCCACCGCATGGCCCCCATGCACTGGGCCACGTTCGTCCTGTCGACGGAACCGGTCCTGGAACCCCTGACGAGGGTGAGGGCCGCATGGAACGCGGCGGGCCTGCCACGCGAAAACCTCTGGGACCTGCCGGTGGGCGGCTCCCGGGTCCTGGACTGACCCGCGCCCCTGAGAAGCACAGGGCGCAGCCCGTGCTTCTCAGGGGCGCGGGGAACTGCGCGACCAACCCCCACGCACCCGCACCCCGCAACACACCCAACGCCCCGAGCTCTTACCGGACAACGCGCCGCCACACACTGGGCACCACACTGATCAGCAACGTCAACACGACCGCCGCCAACACCCCTTCCCACGGCTCCGCGAACAACGACCCACCCAGAATCCCGATCAACTGATACGTCACGGCCCACGCGAGACACGCCGGCAGATTCCCCCGCGCGAACCGCCGCAACGGCATCTTCGCCATCAGACAGGCCAGCATCACCGGAATACGCCCGGCCGGCATCAGCCGGGACAGCACCAGTACAGCCACCCCGTGGTCGTCGAGCTTCGCCTGCGCCTGCGTCAGCCGGTCCTCCGGTGCCCGGCGGCGGATCGCCTCCAGCCAGCGCGAGCCGTTCTTGGAGCCCATCCCGCGCCGCCCCAGCCAGTACAGCGCGATGTCCCCGAGGAACGCGGCGACCGACGCCACCACGAACACCAGCAGCAGTGCGAGCGGCGCCGCCTGGTGGAACGCCACCACGGCCGCCGAACTGACCAGCGCCCCGGTCGGCACCACCGGCACCAGCGCCCCGACCAGCACCAGCAGGAACAGCGTCGGATAGCCGATCGCCTGCTGGGTGGACTGGTGCGGCAGGGGACTGCTCACGGCGGCGAGGAAGTTCACCGGGCAGCCCCCGGTCGTACGCTCTCGCCGTGGGCCAGCCGGTGCACGGCCACCTCGGGGGCGCGTGCGGCGGCGAGGCGTACGAACTCCTCTCCGGGGGCGTGGAATTCATGGGGGCGCACGGCGTCCATCCCGATCGGCCAGTACGTGCCGTAGTGCACCGGAACCGCGCTCCGGGGCGCGAGCAGCGCAAGCGCCTCAGCCGCGCGCCCCGCGTCCAGATGACCCTCGCCGAGGTACGGTCCCCAGCCGCCGACCGGCAGCAGCGCCACGTCGATGGGCCCGACCTCCTTGGCCATCTCCTGGAACAGCCCGGTGTCCCCGGCGAAGTACGTCCGCGCCTCGCCCTCGACGACGAAGCCGAGTGCGGGCGAACGATGCGGCCCGACCGGCAGCCGCCGCCCGTCGTGCCGGGCGGGCACGGCACGAACGACCAGGTCACCGACCCTGAGTTCCTCCCCGGCCACCACCTCGGAGACCCGTAGATGCGCCAGCCTGCGCAGCCCCGGCACCTGGCGCGACGCGCCCTGTGGCACCACCAGCCGCGTCCCCGGGGCGAGCCGGGCCAGCGACGGGACGTGCAGATGGTCGGCGTGCAGATGCGACACCAGCGCGAGGTCCGCGACCGCCGCCTCCGGCGGGGGAGGCGCACCCCGGCGCCTTCTCAGATGTGCGAGCCGGCGCGCGAACAGGGGGTCGGTCAGCACCCTCGTACCCGAGTCCTCCACGGTGCAGGTCGCATGACCCCACCAGGTGATCTCCACCGGCACTCCGTTCGCCTCCTTCGCGCTACTCCCCCGAGCCTACGGGCTGGAGTAGGGTCTGCGGCCTGGGTCTGAGGGGGACACCGTGGGAGACAAGGGAGACATGGGTGGCGGCTACGGTACGGCGTGCCCGGACGCGGCTCGCGGCCGAGGTGGGGCGGCCCCGCGGGGCACCGTCGTGCGGGTCGCGGCCATAGCGAGCCTGACACCGCTGGAGGAACTGGAGGCCGACCCCTTCCTGGTCGACTCCCGCAGCCAGTACGCGATGTGCGCCCGCTGGGCCGCCGAGCGCGGCTACGTGGTGACGCGCGAGCTGCTCGTACGCGGTCTGCGCCCCGACCACTGCGCCCTGTGGGCCGATGTCGACGCCGGCCTCGTCGACCTCTTCGTCGCCCCCAGCCGGCGCGTCCTCGAACGCGCCCTCGCCTCCGTCGACGACTTCACCGCCGAGTGCGCCAGACGCGGCATCCGCGTCGAGACCGTCGGCCGCGCCGAACCCGCCTACGACGCCCAGATGAAGGCCCACGTCCACCGCCGCCTGTCGATGCCGACAGCGGGCTACGACGGCCGCTGAGGGGCGGACGAGGGCGCCCCGTCAGGGGCGCGGGGAACTGCGCGACCAGCCACACACAACCCGCACCCCGCAACACACGGAAAGCCCCGAGCTCTCCCCGGACCGCGCCCCGCCCTACCCCCGTGCCACCCCGAAACGCCACCCCGGCGCCCCCACCCCGTATGACAGTCTGGGCCCACGAACAGGACGTGAGGATGGCCGGTCGTGGGCGGTGGTCGTTGGCGAAGGGTACTGAGCGGTGTCGGGCGGATGCTCACCGTATGGGCGGTGTCCACCCTGACGATGCTGGTGCTCGCGGGCGCCCTGCCCGACTTCAGACTGCAGTCCGAGACCGGTGAGAGCGCCACCCAGATCGCGGTGACCGCGGCCTTCGGCGCCGGCGCCTTCGGTCTGCTCTCCTCCCTCGTGTGGCCGCTGCTGGTGCGGGCCCTGCTGCTGGTGCCGGCGCTCGTCCTCGGCCTGCTCGTCTTCTTCCTCAACGGCTCCCTGCTGCTCCTCGCCCTGCGCCTCAACCCCTCCGGCCAGGGCGCGGCGGCGCCCGAGACCGCCGTGGTGGTCGCCGCGGTGATGTCCGCCGTGGCCTCCGCGACCGGTGGCGCCCTCGCCGTGCGGGACGACGACGCGTACCGCCGCCGTCTGTACCGGCTGGCCGACCGCCGCCGCAGGCACGCCGAGGGCCGGCCGGGGCCCGCCGGACCCGGCACCCTCTTCCTGCAGCTCGACGGCGTCGGCCACGACGTGCTGGAGGCGGCGGTGGAGAAGGGCCTCATGCCGACCGTGGCCGGCTGGCTCGGCCGGCCGACGGACGGCATCACGCGCCCCCGGTCCACCCACCGGCTCACCCCCTGGCGCACCGACTGGTCCAGCCAGACCGGCGCCAGCCAGCTCGGCATCCTGCACGGCACCAACCACGACGTACCGGCGTTCCGCTGGTACGAGAAGGACACCCGGGAGGTGATGGTCTGCAACCGGCCCTCCGGCGCCGCCGAACTCCAGCGCCGGGCCATCGACCGCACCGGCGACGGCGGACTGCTCACCGTCGACGGCGCCAGCCGGGGCAACCTCTTCAGCGGCGGCGCCGAGCAGCTCGCGCTCGTGCTGTCGATCGCGGCCCGCCGGGGGAGGCGGAACCGCTCCCGCGCCGGGTACTTCGCCTACTTCTCCGACCCGGCCAACGCCGTCCGTACCGCCATGTCCTTCGTCGCCGACGTCCTGCGGGAGATCGGCCAGTCCACCCGCGCCCGGTTCGCCGAGCAGCGCCCCCGCGTCAAGCGCGGCGGCCTCTACCCGTTCATCCGGGCCTTCGCGACCGTCGTGGAGCGTGATGTCGTCGTCTCCGCGGTGATCGGGGACATGTTCGCGGGCCGCGCGGCGATCTACGCCGACCTGGTGGCGTACGACGAGGTCGCCCACCACTCCGGCCCGCACAGCCGGGACGCCGCGAAGGTCCTCGAACGACTCGACCGTTCCCTCGCGTTGATCGCCCAGGTCGCCGAACACGCCCCGCGCGCCTACCGGATCGTCCTCCTCTCCGACCACGGCCAGAGCCCCGGCGAGACCTTCCTCGGTCGCTACGGCCTGACCCTGGGCAACCTGGTCCGCGCCGGCTGCGGCCTGCCCGTACCGCGCCGGGCCCGGCGCACCCACAGCGGCGCCGAGGCACGGACGGCGGTCCGGGCCGCGCTGCGCATCCCGGTCGAGGAGCGTGCGGAGGAATCCCGGCCGACGCGCCGCTCCGAGCCGGTCGTCCTCGCCTCCGGCAACCTCGGCCTCGTCTCCTTCCCGGACGTCCCCCACCGGATGAGCCGCGAGGAGATCGACGCCCGCCACCCGGCCCTGCTCTCCACCCTCGCCAACCACCCCGGCATCGGCTTCGTCCTGGTCCGCAGCGAGGAGCACGGCGGTGTGGTCCTCGGCGCGCACGGCGCGGAGGTCCCGGTCGACGAGCTGAGCGACGAACACCCCGGCCCCCTGGCCGACTTCGGCCCGGGCGCCGCCGACGCCGTACGCCGCACCCACGGCTTCCCGCACACCGCCGACATCATGGTCAACTCCTGGTACGACCCCGCCGACGGCGAAGTCCTCGCCTTCGAGGAGCAGATCGGCTCCCACGGCGGCCTCGGCGGCTGCCAGTCCCGCCCCTTCCTCATGTCCCCACTGGTTCTGTCCGACCCGGTGGAGGACAACGAGCACCTGGTGGGCGCCGAACAGATCCACCAGGTACTGAGGCGATGGCTGCGCGAGTCGAACGGCCCCCAAGTACCCCTGGCCCACGAGAACGCGCCCGTCAGGGGCGCGGGGAACTGCGCGACCAGCCACGACGGACCCGCACCCGCCAAGAAACAGAACCCGGCAGACGCCTAGTGTCCTGCGCCAGTAGTTGATCGTTAGTTGGTGTGTGACTTCTACTGCTGGTGCGTCAGTTCCTCGTCGGGGCCCGAAACTGGTGCCGT
>NZ_JBEOYO010000075.1:0-38720 GCF_040297125.1 Streptomyces sp. NPDC001868
GCCCCTAGAAGCAACGGCCCCTGCGGGCCGTTGAAAAAGCACGGGGCGCAGCCCCTGCTTTTTCAGGGGCGTGGGGAACTGCGCGACCAGCCCCACCGGACCCGCACCCGAACACGCACCCGAAATCCCGCACACCTACCCGTACCCAAGGCCCATGCTCAAGGTCACCCGACCGGCCCCCACCACCGCGCCCCCAGCGGAGCGCAACCGCAAGGATGCCCGCATGGGCATACGCACGCTCCGCCGCCGTACAGCGACAGCTGCCACCCGCCTGTCAGGGGTGCGAACCCGCCTCACCCGGGCCACCCGGGCCACCTGGGCCCGCCCACGCGTCCGGCGACCGCACAGCCTCTACCCCTGGCCGCTGACCCACCCCCTGGCAGCCCTCCTCGGCCACGTACCCCCGTACGCCGCCCGCGCCGCCAGACCCCGCTTCCCCAGCGGACCCCACGCCCGGCGCCCGGCGCTCAGCGGCGGGCCGAGCTGTCCGCCTCCGCGTCGACTGCGGGCACCGGAGCGGCGGGAGCCGGGCGCCGCGCCCTGACACCGACGCCGTACAGGACCACGCCGACCACCAGCCCGGCGCCCGCCCCGAAGCACACGGTCGGGATCACCTCGTACGGCTTGGCGACCGACCCCCAGTGCGCCCACCAGCGGGCCACCCGCTGCACGGCCGCGACCAGCGCGCAGCCCCCGATGACGGCGCCCGCCACCCACCGGTCGGCCGAGGACAGCACGGGCACGCCCACGGGCTCGACGGCCGGCTGCCGGCGCAGGGCCCGCACGACGAAGACGGCGAGCACGACCGCCGCGACCGCGGAGCCGCCGTACTGGAGGTACCAGTAGAGCGGCGAGCCCGCGATCTCCTCGCCGAGGACGGGGAACAGCCGCATCCCCCACCGGTCGAGATGGGTGAACGCGTCCCACACGACATGGGTCAGCGAACCGAGGGCGGCGCAGACGTACCACCACAGGGCCACGGAGGGGCTGAACCGCCGCGCGCCCGTCCCGCAGCGCACCAGCGCGGCCACCCTGCCCTGCCGTCCCCTCGGCAGCAGCGCGATCAGCGGCTCGCGGAGCATCAGCCACAGCCCGACCAGCGCCCAGGTGACGGCGACGTCGACGGTGAAGACCCCGGCAAAGGAGTGCGTGACATCGCCGAACTCCATGGCCTCGGGCAGCACACTCGCCACGTAGTAGGTCATGTCGGGCGCGAACGAACCGGCGACGAGCACCGACGGCACCAGAGGTCCCCGTCCGGTCCCGTCTCCCCGCAGGGCGGGCAGTACGGCGGCCGCGTGGCTGAGCGTGAAGGGCAAGTCGTCCCCCTGTGACGGACTTTGGCCGGACGGGTCGCTCCGGCGATGACCGGTCGCCAGTATGCGCGACCTGTGCCCGCCTCTCCGCAGTGTGCCCGCACGACAGCAAACCGATATGGCCAATCGGTGAATATCGGGCACGAACGGGTGTCCGGGCGACGGAAGTTGTCGTAGGGTCGCCTGGGTTGTCGCGCCGGTCGGAGTGGTGGCCGTCGGAATTCTGGGAAGGGAATGCCGGAACAGGGCAACCAAAACCGGAACTCCGGAGTCGGTGTACCTGGGCAGAGAGGCCGCTCCGGTGAGACCGGGGAACGCCCGGGACACCTGAGACATCAGTACAGACGCCGGCGACATCAATAAACGGGAAGAACGCGGGGCGTTCGACCACCGGGAGGGGTTCACTCAATGGCGGCGCAGTTCGGTTCGAGGCTCCGCAAGGGGGCGGCCACCACCGCCCTGGCCGCGGCCACGGTGGCGGCGCTGGCCGCCTCCCAGGCCCCGGGAGTGACCACCGACAGCGCGGGCAGACAGGCCGCCGGCTCGCCCTCGCCGGAGATGAGCACCCAGGCCGACGAGACCGCCTCGGGCAACTCGCAGTACTACACGGACCTTCCGCCCCTCGACAGCCCCAATCCGACGACGGGTACGGGCGACGCCTCGGGCACGACCGGCGCCTCCGAGAGCGGGATACCCGCGACCGTCCTCGACGCCTACAAGAAGGCCGAGGCGTCCCTGCGCGACTCCAAGCCCGGCTGCAACCTGCCCTGGCAACTCCTCGCCGCCATCGGCAAGGTCGAGTCCGGCCAGGCCCGCGGCGGGCGGGTCGACGCCGAGGGCACGACGATCGGCAAGATCCTCGGCCCCCAGCTCAACGGCAACGGCTTCGCGAACATCAGCGACACCGACGACGGCGCGTACGACGACGACACCACGCACGACCGTGCGGTGGGCCCTATGCAGTTCATCCCCTCCACCTGGGAGTGGGCGGGCCGCGACGGCAACGACGACGGCGCCAAGGACCCCAACAACATCTACGACGCCGCCGTCGCAGCCGGCCACTACCTGTGCCGCTTCGACTGGGACCTGTCGAACGACGCCAACCTGCGCAGCGCGATCCTCAGCTACAACAACTCGACGGAGTACTACAACACCGTCATGAGGTGGCTGGAGCACTACCGCAAGGGCACCCACGAGATCCCGGACGGCACCGGCTCCCTGCCCCAGACCCCGAGCGGCGGCAACAACAACACCGGCAACGGCAACAACAGCAACAACGGCGGCAACAACACCGGCAACGGCGGAAACGGCAACGGCAACTCCAAGCCCAGCCCCAGCCCCAAGCCGCCGAAGCCGCCGAAGCCGGAGTCACCGGGCGGCGGCACCACCACCCCGCCCCCGCCCACCACCACACCGCCCTCGGCGCCGGGCACGCCCACCGACTCGGTGGACCACCTGGAGAACGCGGGCGCGGCGAACCTCTCGGCCATGGCCGGCGACACCTTCACCGGCAGGCTCGCCACCCGCACGGAGACCAAGGCCGGCAAGGCCGTGGCGAAGGTCCGCGTCCGCTTCACGATCCTCGGTGACACGGACACCACCTTCGCCGGCGGCGAGAAGGTCGCGGCCGTCCTCACCGACAGCGTGGGCAAGGCCACGGCGCCCGCGCTCGTGGCCGGAGAGAAGACGGGCACGGTCACGGTCCGCACCACCGTCGTGGGCCGCACCGTCACCGCCCTCGACCACAAGGTCACCGTCACCGCCCGCCGGGCCGACGCCCTCGCCCGCACCGGCACCACCCCGCTGACCTGCGTCCCGAACGGGGAGTTCGCGGAGGAGATCGAGGTCAAGGCCACCTACCGGGGCGAGATCGCGGACAAGGTCGCGGCCAGGGCGACCCTCGTCAAGTCGCTCCTCGACGTCACCGAGAACGACAAGGGCCCCTACTTCAAGGGCGCGGACGGCAAGCCCGTACGCACCCTGGCCCTGGAGACCGACGCGGGCGGCGTCCTCAAGCTCCCGAAGCTGTACTCGGACGACGCCGTCGGCACGTTCCTGCTCCGCGTCGAGACCGAGGGCGGCGCGACCCTCACGCTCGAACTGAAGGTGGAGGCACCCGCCGAGACCACCGAGCCGACCGACTCGGCGGAGCCCGCGACACCGAGCCCCAGCGAGTCCTAGGCCACACGACCCTCCGTACGGCCACGACGGCGCCCCTCCCCATCGGAAGGGCGCCGTCGTTGTGTGTGCGACATGTTCTCATCTCGCCCCGCCGTTGCTACGGTGCCGGACCTGACGAGGTATCAGTTCTCGTCGTGAGGCCCGCAGTCGTAACGCCCGCAGTCATAAGCGTGGTCATAACGCCCGCAGTCATCAGCCTGCGGTCATAAGGCCCGCAGTCATCAGGCCCGTAGTCGTGAGATCTGTAGTCGTGAGATCCGTAGCCAGGAGGTCCGTATGCGCGCCCTGATCGCCGCCGCGACCGGTCTCGCGCTCGCCTTCGCCCTGGCGTTCACGCTCACGGCACTGGGCTCACCCACGGGCGAGACATCACCGAAGCCGTTGCTGACGACGGTCCCCGCCCATCCGTAGCCGCCAGGGAAGGAGGCCGAGATGCGCCGTAGGGCCGGTCTGATCCTGCTCGCGCTCGCCGTGTTCTTCACCGCGCTGTCCCCACTGCTGCGCTGGTACGTCTTTCCGAACCTGGCCAAGATCCCGGCGAACCAGTACCAGGAGATGGTCCTGGAGGCGAAGGACGCCACCCTCCTCGACTACGGCACGATGACCGCCCGCACGGTCCCGAAGGTCACCATCGTGCAGACCCTCAAGGGCGACGTGGAGGCCTCCGAGAAGATCGAGAAGACCACCGACCGGGACGTCGTCGTCTGGGACGGCCTGTCGTACGTCCAGGGCCCGGACGGCGAGATGGTCTCCCGGATCCCCGAGCGCTACATCTTCGACGCCCACACCCAGCAACCCGTCCACGCCGAGGGCGAGATGGTCGACGGCGATCCCGTGAAGCGCGAGGGCCTGGAGTTCAAATGGCCCTTCCTCACGGAGAAGAGGGACTACGAGTACTTCGACGCCCAGGCCCGGATCACGGCTCCCATCCACTACAAGGGCACCCAGGACTTCCGCGGCGTCGAGGTCTACTACTTCGAGCAGACCATCCCCTGGACGAAGGTCCCCTTCCCCCGCGTCATGCCCGTCGAGGGCATCACCCGGGAGACGGTCGCCGGGACGGGCACGACCCGCTGGTACACCACGGTCCGCAAGTTCTGGGTGGAACCCGCCACCGGCGCCCCCGTCTACGGCGAGGAGATCCACAAGGAGGAACTCCGCGGCGGCACCCTCCTGGGCGACCGCGAGAAGGTGACCGCCTTCGCCGGCCACGTGAAGATGCGCGAGGACTACATCGAGCACACCGTCGACCTGGTCAAGTCCCAGCGTCTCCTGGTCCTCCTCATGACCTCCTACCTGCCCTGGGGCTTCCTCGGCCTCGGCCTCCTGCTCCTCGCCCTCTCCCTCTACGTCGAGGCCCGGGGCCGTCGGCCCGGCGAACCGAAGTCCAGCAGGCCCACGGAGTCCGAGCCGGTCAGCGCCTGAGCAGATCGACGCCCGCGCGGGTCAGCGCCTGAGCCGCGCGTTCGTGTACCGGGTGGGCTCGGCCGTCGCGGGGTCCTCCGGCCACGGATGCTTGGGATAGCGCCCGCGCAACTCCGCCCGTACGGCCTTGTATCCGTCCCTCCAGAACGAGGCGAGGTCGGCGGTGACGGCGGCGGGCCGCCCGGCGGGGGACAGCAGATGCACCAGCACGGGCACCCCGGCCAGTACGGGCGACTCCCGCAGCCCGAACATCTCCTGCAGCTTCACCGCCAGCACCGGCTGCTCGGGCCGTGCGTAGTCGACCCGGATCCGGGACCCGCTCGGCACCTCGATCCGCTCGGGCGCCAGCTCGTCCAGCCGCACGGCGTCCCCCGAGGCCCAGGGCAGCAGCCGCTTCAGCGCCTCCCCGGCATCGATCCGCCCGAGGTCCGCCCGCCGCCGGGCCCGGCTCAACTCGGGCTCCAACCACTCGTCCACGCGCGCGTGCAGGGCACTGTCGGACACGTCGGGCCAGGGCGTGCCGAGCCGCTCCCGCAGGAACGCGAGCCGTTCCCGCAGCCGGGCCGCGTCCTGGGACCACCGCAACAGCCCGAACCCCTCGACCCGCAGCCCTTCGAGCAACGCCTCCCGTACGAGCCGGGGCGCCGCCTCCTTCAACGGCCGCACCGCCAACTCCACGGCCCCCAGCCGCTCCACCCGCCGAGCGACGACGTCCCCGTCCCGCCAGGCGACCTCCTCGCCCCGACTGTGGAGATGCGCGGCCGCCTCCCGGGCGACCCCCTCGTCGATCGCGACCCCGAGCCGCACGCGCGCGTGCCCCGCCCCCACCGCCCGATCGGCCACAGCCACGGCGACCCAGTCCGCCCCTCGCAACCCGGACCCTTCCCCCACCTCGGCCCGAGTCCCGGAAACCATGAGATACGACCCCCCGCCCCGCCCGGCCACCCGCTCGGGAAACGCCAACGCGACCACCACCCCGACGGCTCGATCGTCCCCGGCGCCCGCCCCGGGAGCGGCGCTCACCCCGGGAGCGGCACCGGCAGTGGTGGCGGCACCGGCAGTGGCACGGGCGGTGTCACCGGCGCGGGCACCGGCACGGGCGGCGTCTCCGGCGCGGGCACTGGCACCGGCACTGGCACGGGCGGCGGCACCGGCGGCGGCAGTCGAACCGGCATCGGTGGCGGGGCGAGAGGCGGCACCCGTGCCGGCCGCTGCGGAGTGCGAACGGCCGTCGGCCTCGTCCCACGGAGCCTCGGCGCTCGGTTCGCCCGGGAGAGAGTCATGGGCGGGTTCCGGGTGGGAAAGGAGCCGCGCCGGAGGCGCGGGCGCTGATGCGGTCCGCAGGCGCCGGACCTCCGTGCGCCAGCGAGCCGCGTAGGCGTCGCCCCCACGCCGGACGCGTCGCAGCACGACGGCCAGGTCGTCGCCGTACTCCCGGGGCGGCTCCTCGCTCAGCAGCGCGACCACCTCCGCCGCGCGCTCGGCTCCGACCAGGGGCGTCGCGTCGAGGAGGGCCCGCGCCAGCCTGGGGTGCAGGCCCAGGCGGGACATGCGGACACCCCGTTCCGTGGCGTGCCCGGCGGAGCCGACCGCGCCGATCGCGGAGAGGACGCCGCGGGCCGCCGCCATCGCCCCGCTCGGCGGCGGATCCAGAAGGGCGAGCCCGGAGGCGTCCGGGTCGCCCCAGCAGGCCGCCTGCAGGGCGAACGCGGTCAGGTCGGCCACCTTGATCTCCGGCGAGGGGAACCGCGCCAGACGGACGTCCTCGGCCTCCGCCCAGCACCGGTAGACCGCGCCGGGGGCCTCACGCCCGGCCCGCCCGGCCCGTTGCCGCCCGGCCGCCTGCGAGGCCCGTACCGTCGTCAGCGCGCTGAGCCCCCGCGCGTGGTCGACGCGTGGCTCCCGGGCCAGCCCGGAGTCGACGACCACCCGCACCCCGGGCACCGTCAGCGACGACTCGGCCACCGAGGTCGCCAGCACCACCCGGCGCCGCTCCCCGCCCGCCAGCACCGAGTCCTGCACGGCCGCCGGCGCCCGCCCGTGCACCTGGAGCACGTCCACGTCACCGAGACCCCCCAACTGCCCGGCCACGCGCGCGATCTCGCCCACCCCCGGCAGGAAACAGAGGACGTCCCCCTGCCGTTCGGCCAGTGCCCGCCGCACCACCGACGCCACATGCGTCAGCGCCGCCGGGTCCACTCGCATCCCGTGCGGCGGCCGTACCGGACGGGCCGGCGGCGCCCACACCACCTCGACCGGGTACGACACCCCCTGCGCCGCGACCACCGGCGCCCCGCCCAGCAGCCGTGCCCAGCCCTCCGCGTCCGTCGTCGCCGACGCCGCCACCAGCCGCAGCTCGGGCCGCAGCGCCGCGCGCACATCGAGCAGGAACGCCGCCACCGTGTCCGCGTCCAGATGCCGTTCATGGCACTCGTCGAGCACGACGACATCCACGCCCGGCAACTCCTGGTCGCGCTGCAACCGTTGCAGCAGTACACCCGTCGTGACGACCTCCACGCGCGCGTGCCGCCCGACGACCCGTTCGCCGCGCACGGTGTAGCCGACACTGTCGCCGACCTTCTCGCCCAGCAGCCACGCCATCCGCCGGGCCGCCGCCCGCGCCGCGATCCGCCGGGGCTCGGCGACGACCACCCGCCGTACCGGCCCGCCGTCCAGCAGTCCCGCCAGGGCCAGCGGCACCAGCGTCGTCTTGCCGGTCCCGGGCGGCGCCACGAGGACGGCGGTGCCGTGTCCCTCCAGGGCGTCGTCCAGGGCGGGCAGGGCAGCGCGCACGGGCAGCGCGTCCAGAGCGTCGTAACGGATCACGCCCCTAGTGTCGTACGCCTCCGAAAACGCCCTCTACGCGCGCGTGCCTCTTTCTCGCGCCCTTCGCGTCGCCCCTCTTGTCTCCCGTTGTCTCCCGCCGGACCTCCGGCCGGACCTGCCGCCGGACCCGTCGTCGTCTCAGTCCCGCTCGCACACGAAGATCGCCGATCCCGGGATCAGGTTCCCGCGCAGCGGGGACCAGCCGCCCCACTCGGAGGTGTTCCAGGCGGGCCACTCCGGCTCGACCAGGTCGACCAGCCTCAGATCCGCCGCCACGACGTCCCGGACGCGGTCGCCGATCGTCCGGTGGTGCTCGACGTACACCGCCCGCCCCTGCTCGTCCTGCTCCACGTACGGCGTGCGGTCGAAGTAGGAACCCGAGACGGACAGTCCCTCGGGGCCGGGCTCGTCGGGGAAGGCCCAGCGGATCGGATGGGTCACCGAGAAGACGAAACGGCCGCCGGGACGCAGCACGCGGCGCACCTCCCGCAGCACCCGTACGGGATCGGCGACGAACGGCAGCGCCCCGTACGCCGAGCACGCCAGGTCGAAGGAGCCGTCGGCGAACGGCAGGTCGCCGGCGTCGGCGCACACCAGGGGGAACGATCCGCCGATGCGCAGGGCGTGCTGGAGCTGCCGGTGGGAGAGGTCCAGGGCGACCGGACGGGCCCCCTGGGCGGCCAGCCAGCGCGCGCACTGCGCGGCACCGGCCCCGATCTCCAGGACGTCCTTGCCCTTCAGCTCCTCGGGCGGCCCCAGCAGCTCCGCCTCCACCTCGTCGAGGCCTTCCGGGCCCCACACGAAGCGGTCGTCGCCGAGGAACGTGCCGTGCTCGATCTGGTACTCGTCGGCGTTCCGGTCCCACCAGCCCCGGTTGGCCCGGGAACTCTCCGTCACCCCGGCCTCGCGCCGGGTGGCCTCCGCTTCGTCGGCCTCGGGTGCGCCGGGCGCCCCGTGGGCCTCGGCGGCTTCGTGGACTTCGGGCTCTTGGATGATCGGCTCCCTCGTCGTACTCTTCCGTAACCTGCGTGGCGCGACCCGCTCCGGTGGTGTCACGAAAGGGGTCTCCCAGGCCTGCGTGGCCTCAAGGGACAGGTTTTGTGCCGGGTATGCGGTGTTCCGCCCCGGGTGTGCGCCTTCGCGCATTGACCCTGCCTGGCTGCCCCCGTATGCTACAAGTTGCGCTGCGGGCCTGCGCACCTCAGACGTAGCAGGCTGCGCTCGCATCTGTCGTATGTCCCCTCGGTTTTCGAGGTGCCACCGGCTTTTCTGCCTGGTGTGGCGCTTCCTTGGCTGTCCGGCTTCTTCAGAGCGATACGGGCTCCCGGCGTAGCAGTACCTACGACTTCAATGTCCGTACCGGAGCCCTTTCCCACATGACGAGCAGCACCGAGACCACCGCCACCACCCCGCAGGTTGCGGTCAACGACATCGGTAACGAGGAAGCTTTCCTCGCCGCGATCGACGAGACGATCAAGTACTTCAACGACGGCGACATCGTCGACGGCGTCATCGTGAAGGTCGACCGGGACGAGGTCCTGCTCGACATCGGTTACAAGACCGAAGGTGTCATCCCGAGCCGCGAGCTCTCGATCAAGCACGACGTCGACCCGAACGAGGTCGTCAAGGTCGGCGACGAGATCGAAGCCCTTGTTCTCCAGAAGGAGGACAAGGAAGGCCGCCTGATCCTCTCGAAGAAGCGCGCCCAGTACGAGCGCGCCTGGGGCACCATCGAGAAGATCAAGGAAGAGGACGGCATCGTCACCGGTACCGTCATCGAGGTCGTCAAGGGTGGACTCATCCTCGACATCGGCCTCCGTGGCTTCCTGCCGGCTTCCCTCGTCGAGATGCGCCGTGTCCGCGACCTCCAGCCCTACGTGGGCAAGGAGCTCGAGGCCAAGATCATCGAGCTGGACAAGAACCGCAACAACGTGGTCCTGTCCCGCCGTGCCTGGCTGGAGCAGACCCAGAGCGAGGTCCGCCAGACCTTCCTCACGACCCTGCAGAAGGGCCAGGTCCGCTCCGGCGTCGTCTCCTCGATCGTCAACTTCGGTGCGTTCGTGGACCTCGGCGGCGTCGACGGTCTCGTCCACGTCTCCGAGCTTTCCTGGAAGCACATCGACCACCCCTCCGAGGTCGTCGAGGTCGGCCAGGAGGTCACCGTCGAGGTCCTCGACGTCGACATGGACCGCGAGCGTGTCTCCCTGTCGCTGAAGGCGACCCAGGAAGACCCGTGGCAGCAGTTCGCCCGCACGCACCAGATCGGGCAGGTTGTTCCCGGTAAGGTCACCAAGCTCGTTCCGTTCGGTGCGTTCGTGCGCGTCGACGAGGGCATCGAGGGTCTGGTCCACATCTCCGAGCTGGCCGAGCGCCACGTGGAGATCCCGGAGCAGGTCGTCCAGGTCAACGACGAGATCTTCGTCAAGGTCATCGACATCGACCTCGAGCGCCGTCGCATCAGCCTCTCGCTGAAGCAGGCCAACGAGTCCTTCGGTTCGGACCCGGCCTCGGTCGAGTTCGACCCGACCCTGTACGGCATGGCCGCGTCCTACGACGACCAGGGCAACTACATCTACCCCGAGGGCTTCGACCCCGAGACCAACGACTGGCTCGAGGGCTACGAGACCCAGCGCGAGGCTTGGGAGGGCCAGTACGCCGAGGCGCAGCAGCGCTTCGAGCAGCACCAGGCCCAGGTCATCAAGTCCCGCGAGGCCGACGCCGCTGCCGCGGCCGAGGGCGGCGACGCCGCGGGTGCGGCTCCGGCCGCGGGTGGTGGCTCGTACTCCTCCGAGGGTGCGGACACCTCCGGCGCCCTGGCTTCGGACGAGGCCCTGGCGGCCCTCCGCGAGAAGCTGGCCGGCGGCCAGAGCTGAACGCTCACGGCTGACGCCCAAGGCTGAGGTCCAGCCGACAAACGCTTGAGGGCCCGCATCCTTCCGGATGCGGGCCCTCAGTGTTGCTCCGAGGGGCGTTGCTCCAGGGGGGCGCGATAGCGGTACGGGGGCGGGCGAAGGTACAGCTCCTCGGGTGGGTGCGCTGCGGGCGACGTGTGCGATATGGCGGTCGCTGGCGGGGCGTGAACGGCCGCTGACAGGCTTCTCGGGTCATCCGTGATCGGAGGGGAGCCGAGCGCATGGCAGAGACACGGACTGGGAGCCGGGCAGGGACACGGGCGGGGGCGCGGGGCGGGGGCCCTCGGGGGAGCAGTCGGCGGGAGTTCCTGCGGCGCGTGGGGCTGACCGGTGGCGCGGGCGCGCTGTTCGCGACCATGGGCGCCCTGGGGCTCGCCCCCGCCGCGGAAGCCGCCCGGCGCACAGGGCCCTATCGCGCGCCTCGGAAGGGCGACTTCACGCTCCGCGGGCGCGCGGCGGCCAGGGTGGTCGTCGTCGGAGGGGGCACAGCCGGGCTGACCGTCGCGTACGAACTGGGCAAGGCGGGCTACGACTGCACGGTCCTGGAGGCCGGGGAGCGGGCCGGCGGACGCAACCTCACCGTGCGGCGCGGGGACGCCACCAGGGATCTGTACGGCCATGAGCAGACCGTCCGGTTCGCCGACGGGCAGTACCTCAACACCGGGCCGGCCCGTCTCCCGCAGTGGATGGTCACCCTCGACTACTGCCGGGAACTGGGCGTCCCCGTGGAGGTGTTCACCAACGTCAACGCCGACGCGTACATCTTCAACGCGTCGGCCGGGATGACGAAACCGGTCCGCTACCGGACCGCGAAGGCCGATGTCCACGGCCATGCCTCGGAGTTGCTCGCCAAGGCCACCGACAAGGGCGCCCTGGACGCGGAGTTGACGGCCGAGGACCGCGAGCGGCTCGTCGAGTTCCTCAAGGACTACGGGCAACTCGGCGACCGGTTGACGTACGAGGGCGGGGACCGGCGCGGCTATTCCGTCGTCCCGGGCGCCGTGGGCACCCCCGGAGTGGTCCTCGGCGACGTCCCGGGCGCCTCGGAGGTGCTCGCGAGCGGTGTCGGACGGTACTTCTCCCTCGAGTTCGGCTTCGACCAGGCGATGCTGATGTTCCAGCCGGTGGGCGGCATGGACCTCATCCCGAGAGCGCTCACCAGGGCGATCGGCACCGACCGGGTACGAACGGGGGCCGTCGTCTCGGAGCTGGTCGACAAGGACCACGGCGTCACCGTCACATACACCCGAGGCGGCCGTACGAAGGCGATCGACGCGGACTACTGCGTCGCCGCCCTGCCGCCCAACATCCTCGCCCGCATCCCGCACAACCTCGGACCCGGAGTGCGACGCGCCCTGGAGGCGTTCACGCCGGTGTCCGCCGCCAAGATCGGACTGGAGTACGGCTCGCGCTGGTGGGAGCTGGACCACGACATCTACGGCGGCATCACCGAGACCGACCTGGACGTCACCCACATCTGGCACCCCTCGCACGGCTTCCACGGGCCGCGCGGCGTCCTGGTCGGCTACTACGACTTCGGTGCCACGGCCGACAAGTACGCGCGGCTCACCCCCGAAGAGCGCGAACGGCGGGCGGTGGCGGCGGGCGTGCGGATCTACGGGCAGAAGTACCGCACCGAGCTGGCGTCGTCCTTCTCGCACCACTGGCGCCAGACACCCCATGTCGAAGCCGCCTGGCACGACATCCCCGGCGGACCCGACCACCACGCTACAAGCCCCTCGACGAGCCCACCGGACGCGTCCACTTCGCCGGTGACTGGCTCAGCCACACCCCCGCCTGGCAGCACGGGGCGTTCGAGTCCGCGCGCAGGGCCGTGACCGCGCTCCACGCGCGCGTGCTGCGGTCGTAACGGCACGCGCCGCACGCGTGGAGCGACAGCGGGGCGGCAGTAGAGCGGTGGCGGAACGGAATCCCGGGAATGCACGGCCCCCGTTCGGCGTTGTGGAGGAGGAACACGAGGAGGAGCGGTCACAGTGCTTGATCCGCAGGGTTTGTACGCATGGGAGCCGAAGGGCCTGGCCGTCGTCGACATGGCGCTCGCCCAGGAATCGGCGGGACTTGTCATGCTCTACCACTTCGACGGATACATCGACGCGGGTGAGGCGGGCGACCAGATCGTCGAACGACTCCTCGGCTCACTGCCCCACCAGGTGGTGGCCCGCTTCGACCACGACCGGCTCGTGGACTACCGTGCGCGCCGCCCGCTGCTGACGTTCAAGCGCGACCGCTGGACCGACTACGAGGAGCCGACGCTCGACGTACGGCTCGTCCAGGACGCCACCGGAGCGCCCTTCCTGCTGCTGTCGGGCCCCGAGCCGGACGTGGAGTGGGAGCGCTTCGCGGCCGCCGTCCAGCAGATCGTGGAGCGGCTCGGTGTGCGTCTCTCGGTGAACTTCCACGGCATCCCCATGGGCGTGCCGCACACCCGCCCGGTCGGCCTCACCCCGCACGGCAACCGCGCCGAACTGGTCCCCGGCCACCGCAGCCCCTTCGAGGAGGCCCAGGTACCCGGCAGCGCCGAGGCCCTCGTCGAGTACCGCCTCATGGAGGCCGGCCACGACGTGCTGGGCGTCGCCGCGCACGTGCCGCACTACATCGCCCGCTCTCCCTACCCGGACGCCGCTCTGACCGTCCTGGAGGCCGTCACGGCGGCCACCGGTCTGGTCCTGCCCTCCGTCGCGCACGCCCTGCGCACGGAGGCGCACCGTACGCAGACGGAGATCGACCGGCAGATCCGGGAGGGCGACGAGGAGCTCGTCGCGCTCGTGCAGGGCCTTGAGCACCAGTACGACGCGGCCGCGGGCGCCGAGACACGGGGCAACATGCTCGCCGAGCCCGTCGACATCCCGTCCGCGGACGAGATCGGGCGCGAGTTCGAGAAGTTCCTGGCGGAGCGGGAGGGCGAGGGCTGAGATCCGGAGGACCGGGATCCGAGGGACTGGGTTCCGGAGGACCGGGATCCGAGGGACTGGGTTCCGGGGGACCGGGTTCCGGGGGACCGGGATCTGGAGGACCGGGATCTGGGGGACTGGGATCCGCCGGTGGGCCCTGTGGCCGTGTCAGTGGCAGGGCCTAAGCTGCCGGGCATGCTGAAAGTTGGTCTCACCGGCGGTATCGGCGCCGGCAAGAGCGAGGTGTCACGGCTGCTCGTGGAGTGCGGTGCCGTACTGATCGACGCGGACCGCATCGCGCGCGAGGTCGTCGCCCCGGGCACACCCGGGCTCGCGGCGGTCGTCGAGACCTTCGGCGCGGACGTGCTCACGCCGGACGGCGGCCTGGACCGGCCCAAGCTGGGCTCCATCGTGTTCGCCGACCCGGAGAAGCTCGCCGCGCTGAACGCGATCGTGCACCCCCTGGTGGGCGCCCGCTCCAGAGAGCTGGAGAACGGCACCGCCGAGGACTCCGTCGTCATCCACGACGTCCCCCTGCTCACCGAGAACGGCCTGGCCCCGCTGTACGACCTGGTGGTCGTCGTGGACACGCCCCCCGAGACCCAGCTCGACCGTCTCGTACGCCTGCGCGGCATGACCGAGGAGGACGCCCGCGCGCGCATGGCCGCCCAGGCGACCCGCGATCAGCGCCTGGCCATCGCGGACATCGTCATCGACAACGACGTGCCCCTGGAAGACCTCCGGCGGAGGGTGCGGGACGTGTGGGCCGACCTCGCACATCGGGCCCACACGACCCGGGAGCGGTCCGAACACTCACAGGAATAGCGGGGTCTCAGGGGGCGTTGAACCGTCCCAGCAAGGGAAGGACTCAGCCGTGCCCGAGACCAGCGGTTCCACCGGACGTACCCCGGAGACGCATGTCATCGACTTCCGCGCCGCCGAGCAACTGCTCGCCGCGCGGGACCCGCGGGGCGCGGTCAAGCTGCTCGACCGAGTCATAGCCGAGCACCCCGAGAACACGGCGGCCCGCCTGCTGCGCGCCCGTGCCTTCTTCGCGGCGGCCCAACTGCGGCCCGCCGAGCTGGAGTTCACGATCGTCCTGGAGCGCGAGCCGGACAACGCGTTCGCGCACTTCGCCCTCGCCCGCACCTATCAGCGCCAGGCACGCGACGACCAGGCCAAACGCCACTTCCGGCTCGCTGCGGCCCTGGACCCGAACCCGGAGTACCTGGAAGCGGCACGGTTCGATTCCTGACAGCTCCTGACCGCCCCTGACGGCCGGGCCCGCTCAGGTGTGGCCGTGCCTCGGCGGCTGGTACGGCGGGATGTCCCGGCCCGGCTGGTAGTGCGGGCCCTGGCGGATGTGGCGCAGGACCACCGCCAGATCGACGGTGACGATCAGCCACAGCACCCCGCAGGCGGCGGCCCAGCCCGGCCGGCCGACCACGGCGAAGGCCGCTGTTCCGGCGATCGCCCAGATCAGACCCCACACGCTCAGCCAGAGCCGCATCCGTAGGGGACTGCGCGCTGTCGTGGGTTCACTGCCGGTACGCATCGGATCGCCGCTCCTCCTCGCCTTCCCGTCCCCCTTCTCGTTCTCCCCGGCGTTCTCCTGCTTCTACTCGGAAACGTACTCTCCGCCTCGTACGTTCTCCAGAGGACCGGTGACTGGGGCGGGGAGGCGATGGTGCTGCTGGACGCGGTGCGGGCGGACGAGAGGCTCGCCGACTGGCTGAAGGGCCTGGAGGAGAGCGAGAGCGCCCCCGGCGCGGAGGATCGGCTGCCGGACGCCGACGAGCTGCCGGATGCGCTGGTCGACCTCGCCGTGCCGTACGAGGACATCAACGACCTGGTCGCGCTGCGCCGTACGCTGGCGGCCGACGAGGGCGCGACCTGGCTGCTCGGGCGCTGCGTCGAGGGCCTCGTGCGGGACATGGGGAAGATCGGCAAGGGGCTGAGGCTCCTGCCGCTCCCCCTGGAGTCGGGCCCGCTCGCCCGCTACTTCCCTGTGTACGTCTTCGTCGCGGCCCTGCCGTACGTGCGCGCGTACCACCGCGAGCGCGGCATCCCCGACGACATCTCCCGGCGGACCCTCGCGGACCTCGGCCGGGGCCTGGTGCTGCACCGCCGGCGGTTCGGCGTGGGCGGGCTGATGGCGCCGACCTGGTTCTCGCTGCACTTCCACGGGGAGCTGTTCCAGCTCGGCCGGCTGCAGTACCAGCGGTCCCGGGTGGGCGGACGGGAGGGCGTGGCGCTGGCGGCGGCCGGCCTGACGCTGCGGCCCGGAGAACCCTGCCTCGACCTGCACATACCCGACTACGCGGGCCCCCTGACGCCGGAAGCGTGCGACCGGTCGCTGGCGGCGGCCCACGACTTCTTCGCACGGCACTTCCCGGCGGAGCGCTACACGGCGGGCTGCTGCCACTCCTGGCTCCTCGACCCGCAGCTGAAGCGGTATCTGCCGGCGGACTCCAACATCGTCCGGTTCCAGGAGCGCTTCCGGGCCACCTGCGGTACCGGCGAACCCGAGGACGACCTGCCGATCCGTTTCGTGTTCGGGGACCCGGACCTGCCGGTGGAGACACTGCCGCGCCGGACGAGCCTCGAACGGGCCGTGGCCGATCATCTGCGGGCGGGCGGGCACTGGTACAGCGGGCATGGGTGGTTCGCCTGGTGAGCTGCGGTCGGTCCGGTCGGTCCGGTCGGTCCGGTCGGCCCGGTCGGCCCGGTTGGTCCGGTTGGGGTGGCTCGCGTGATCGGCGTGATCGGCGTGATCGGTTCGGGGCACACATGTTCACCCCATCGAGTGACTGGTGACAGGAACGCACCATGTTCGCCCGGCCGTTGGACGGATATGGGCATTCAGATGCGTGAGGGATACGAGGGGACCGGATCCGGCGCGATCACCCCGGACGGCTGCGCGGTCGAGGTGTACACGCGGCTGCCGTTGGGGGACGAGCCGGAGGTGATCGCGGGCGTCGCGCCCGTGGGCGCGCGCATTCTCGAACTGGGCAGCGGGGTGGGCCGCATGACCCACGCCCTGATCGAGCGGGGGTTCACCGTCACGGCCGTCGACGAGTCGGCGGAGATGCTGGAGCGGGTGCGCGGGGCCCGCACGATATGCGCTCCGATCGAGGGGCTCGACCTGGGCGAGAAGTTCGACGTGGTGCTGCTCGCGTCGTTCCTCGTCCACACCGGGGATCCCGAGGTGCGGCGCGGGATGCTCGCGGCCTGTCTGCGGCATGTCGCGGACGACGGCTTCGTGCTGATCCAGCGCGAGGGGGAGGACTACCACACGAACGTGCCCCGGGAGCGGGTAGACCCCCGAGGCTTCACCGTCCGCGTGGTGTCGACCGAACCGGTCGGGGACGGGATCCACTCGGTGTTCGTGGAGTACCTCTTCCCGGACGGCGAGTGGACCCACACCTTCCGGGTGCGACCGCTGACCAAGGAAGAGTTCGAGGACGCGTTGGAGGAGGCGGGGCTGAAGGTGGACCGGTATCTGACGGAGGACCGGATCTGGGTGAAGGCGGTGCCGGCGAAATGAACGCGTGAAATACCGTCGGACGGCGATGAGTTCGGGGGAGTGGTCCGGTCTACCTCTGTGACAGCACTACGGAACCGCTTCACACAGGAGACCCCATGTCCGACACCACCACTCCCGCCACCCGCGTCGCGTCGTCCGCCGCCTCCTCGCCCGCCGCGTCCGCCTCCGGCACGAAGGGCACCGCGCGCGGCAGGGGCGCACGGATCTCGCTGCGGGCGCTGCAGATCGTGCTCGCGTTGTTCTACGCGTTCGCGAGCGCGCTGCCCAAGCTGATCGCGCACCCGTCGGCCGTGGAGTCCTTCGACACGCTCGGCTGGGGCAGCGCGGGGATGTACACCATCGGCGCGCTCGAACTGGCGGGTGCCATCGGGCTGTTGATCCCCGCGCTGGCCTCGGTCGCGGCGGCGTCGCTGGGCGCGCTGATGGTGGGTGCGTTCATCACGCAGATCACCGCCTTCGACGGGGAGTACGCGGCGACACCGCTCATCCTGATCGTTCCGCTCGCCCTGATCGCCTGGGTGCGGCGCCAGGACGTGACCGGGCTGACGAAGCTCGTACGACGGGAGGCGTGAGCGTTGCCGCCGTGCTCACGCGCGTGGGCGTCGCCGAAGGGCCTCCCGGTGACCACCGGGAGGCCCTTCGGCGACACCCATGGCGGGGGGCATGGTGCCGGGGGTGCCCGCGGTGGCAGGTGGCCTAGGTAGGGCGGCGGTGGCGCTCGGCGTTCGCGGCCTCGGCCAGACCTCGGAGGCGTTCCAGGTCCCGGCGGTCGCGTTTGGTGGGGCGGCCGGTGCCTCGGTCGCGGATGCCCGCGGGGGCGACGGCCTCGCGGGGCGGGGGCGGCGGGGAGTTGTCGACGAAGCACTCGGCGGCGACGGGCGCCCCGACCCGCTTGCGGATCAGTCGCTTGACGACGACGATCCGCTCGTGGCCCCCGGCCTGCCGCAGCCGGACCTCGTCGCCGACGCGCAGCGCGTAGGCGGGCTTGACGCGCTCGCCGTTGACGCGGACGTGGCCGCCCCGGCAGGCGGTGGCGCCCATCGAGCGGGTCTTGACCAGACGGACGGACCAGATCCAGCTGTCGACGCGCACGGTCTCGCCGCTCGCCGGGCGGGCGGCCTCGGCGGACGCCGCCGCCGACCCGTCGGAGCCCCGGTTCGTGGTGTCCGGACCGCTCGTCCGCTCCTCCGTACCTTCAGAAGCCATGCCTCGACCTTAGCTCCCCCGTCGGCCGCCCGGGGGCGGCGATCACCGGACGTACCGTGGAGACATGGGCGGCGGCAGCGGTGGTGACGGCGAGAGCTTCGGCGGGGGTACCGGCGGTGGGGGCACCGGGCTCGACGCGCTCGACGCGCGGATCACCGGGTGCCGGGCCTGCCCCCGGCTGGTCGAGTGGCGGGAAGAGGTGGCGCGCACCAAGCGGGCCGCGTTCGCCGACCAGGAGTACTGGGGGCGGCCGGTGCCGGGCTTCGGACCTCCCGACGCCGCGCTGCTGATCGTAGGCCTCGCGCCCGCCGCGCACGGGGCGAACCGGACGGGGCGGATGTTCACCGGCGACCGCTCGGGCGATGTGCTGTACGCGGCGCTGCACGACGTGGGCCTGGCCTCGCGGGGCACGGCGGTCGCCGCCGACGACGGACTGGAGCTGTACGGCGTACGGATCACCTCACCCGTGCACTGCGCGCCGCCCGCCAACAAGCCGACGCCCGAGGAGCGGAACACCTGTCGGCCGTGGCTGGTCAGGGAGCTGGAGCTGCTGCGGCCGACGCTGCGGGCCGTGATCGTGCTGGGGGCCTTCGGCTGGCAGGCCGCGCTGCCCGCGCTCACCGAGGCCGGCTGGGACGTCCCCCGGCCGCGACCCGCCTTCGGCCACGGCACCCACGTACCGCTCGACGGGCTCGACCTCTTCGGCTGCTTCCATGTGAGCCAGCGCAACACCTTCACCGGCCGACTGACCCCCGCGATGCTGCGCGAAGTCCTTTCTACGGCGGCGAAGTCCGCGGGGCTGGGCGTCACCTCGTAGCCGAGGCGGAGACGGGGGCGGGCCGGGGTGGTCGGGTCCGGCGGAAAACCGGCTGCCGACGCCGCCGTACGCCGGTTAGGGTCGCGCAATGCCCATCCACCCGGAGATCGAACCGTACGACCACGGCATGCTCGACGTCGGGGACGGCAACCACGTCTACTGGGAGGTCTGCGGGAATCCGCGGGGCAAGCCCGCGGTCGTGCTGCACGGCGGGCCGGGATCCCGGGCCAACGCCTGGTTCCCGCGGCTCTTCGACCCCGAGGCGTACCGGATCGTGCTGCTCGACCAGCGAGGCTGCGGGCGTTCGACGCCGCCGGCGAGCGCGTACGAGACCGATATGAGCGTCAACACGACGGCACATCTGATCGCCGACCTGGAGCTGCTGCGGCGGCATCTGGGGATCGGGCGGTGGCTGGTGTGGGGCGTGTCGTGGGGGTCGGCGCTGGGGCTGCGGTACGCGCAGACGCATCCGGAGGCCGTGACGGAGCTGGTCCTCACGGGGGTCGCCACCGGTTCCGACGCCGAAGTCGCCCTGCTGACCAGGGGACTCGGACAGTTCTTCCCGGAGGCCTTCGAACGGTTCCTGGCCGAGCTGCCCGAGGACGAGCGGGACGGGAACCTGCCGGCCGCGTACAACCGGCTGATCGAGTCGCCCGACGAGGCGGTGCGGGCGCGGGCGGCACGGGCCTGGACCGACTGGGAGACAGCCATCGCCGCGCTGCCGCCCCGCTCCGTGCCGCGCTACGAGGACCCGGAGTTCCGTTACGGCTTCGCCCGCACCGTCACCCACTACTGGGGCAACGGCCACTTCCTCGACGGGGGCGGCGACGGCGTGGTCCTGCGCGACGCGCCGCTGCTCAAGGGCATCCCGGGCACCCTCGTCCAGGGCAGCCTCGACCCCGGCAACCTCCTCGGCATCGTCTGGCGCCTCCACCAGGCCTGGCCCGGCAGCGAGTTGATCCTCATCGACGACGTGGGCCACGACGCGGGCGCGCCGGACATGGCGGAGGCGCTGGTGGCGGCGACGGACAAGTACGCCAAGCGCTGAGGGTCAAGGGCTGGGGGCGCGAGGGCGCCGGGGCTCGCGGTGCACCGGGCTCGCGGTGCACCGGTTTACGGCGCATCGGCTTACGGCGCGCTGGCTCACGATGCGCCGTGAGCGCTGATGCCGGTGTCCTCGGCGTCCTCGCCGGTGTCGGCGTCCTCGCCGAACAGGTGCCGCACGGTCGACCGGTAGTTGGTCCGGACGTGGGTGAGGGCGTGCGCGCGGGCGCGTTCGGGGTCGCCGGAGGCGATGGCGTCGTACAACTCGCGGTGTTCGGTGAGGAGTTGGGGCCACTCGGTGTTCTGGCGGGTCAGCCAGCGCAGACGGCCGTCGACCGGCTCCATGACCGAGATGAGCAGGCTGTTGCCGGCCATGGCGAGGACGCGGTCGTGAAAACGGGTGTTGATGTCGGTGATCGTCTCGGCGTCCCCGGCGCGGGTCGCCTCCGCCGCCCGGTCGAGCAGGGCCGACAGCTCCGCGAGTGACTCCGGGGTGGCGCGGGAGGCGGCGAGCCCGGCGGCGTACACCTCCAGCGCCTCGCGCAGTTCGAACAGTTCCGTGACGTCCGCCGGGGTGAGACGGCGGACGACCGTGCGGCGCGGGGTCTCGAAGTGGACGAAGCCCTCGGCGACCAGCGCGCGGATCGCCTCGCGGACCGGGACCCGGGAGACCCCGAAACGGTCGGCCAGCTCCCGTTCCACGAGCCGATCGCCCGGGCGGAGGCGCCCCGCGATGATGTCCTGCCGCAGCGTGCCCAGCACGCGTTCGCGCACCGCGCCGAGGGGTTCGATCTTCGCTCCTTCCGGAGCCAGGGAGCTCATGGGGCAATCTTCGCCGACTCCGGGGGTGTTTTACGGGGCGTTAACGACAGCGACATCGGTCCGAACGGTTGACGGTAGGACTATGTGCGCAGTTTGGTATACCAAACAGTCGCGCGGTGCTCGCCCGATCCCCCACACCGGTCCCGCACCCGTCCCCACCACCTACCTCGTCTCCTCTCGCTCCTGGAGGCCCCGTGTCACTCGCCGACAGTGTCGAAGCCACCGGTACCACGGCGTTCGTCCCCGACCCCCGCCTCACCAACGAAGACCTCGCCCCCGCCGGAAAGCGGAACTGGAAGGTCTTCGACCTCTTCGCCCTGTGGATGTCCGACGTCCACAACCTCGGCAACTACACGTTCGCCGCGGGCCTGCTCGTCCTCGGCATGAACGTCTGGCAGGTCTTCACCTCGCTGCTCGTCGGCTTCGTGATCATCTACATCGGGATGAACTGGATGGGGAAGATCGGGCAGCGCCACGGCGTGCCCTTCCCCGTCGTCAGCCGCATCAGCTTCGGGGTCTGGGGCGCCAACATCCCGGCCATCATCCGGGCCGTGATCGCCATCATGTGGTACGGCATCCAGACCTATCTGGCCTCCGTCGCGGTCAACATCATGCTGCTGGCCGCCTGGCCGGGCCTGGAGTCCTGGACCCACAACTCCTTCCTCGGCCTGCACCAGCTCGGCTGGGTCACCTTCGTCGCGCTCTGGCTCATCCAGGCGGTGATCATCAGCCAGGGCATGGAGTCGGTCCGCAAGTTCCAGGACTTCTGCGGTCCGGCGATCTGGCTGGTCATGATCGCGCTGGCCGTCTGGATCCTCGCCAAGGCCGGCTGGACCATCTCCCTCACCTCGACGCCGAACCCGGTCTCCGTCGGCGAGCAGTGGAGGCAGTGGTTCGGCGCGATCGGGCTGGTCCTCGCCACCTACGGCACCCTGATGCTCAACTTCTGCGACTTCTCCCGCTTCGCGCCGGACTACCGCACGGTCAAGCGGGGCAACTTCTGGGGCCTGCCGATCAACTCGACCGCCTTCGTGGTGGTGTCCGTCATCGTCACGGCGGGCTCGATCGAGGTCTTCGGCAAGGCGATCACCGACCCGGCCCACCTCGTCGCCGAGATCGGCAACACCTGGATCCTCGTCCTGGGCGCCCTGACCTTCGCCATCGCCACCATGGGCGTCAACATCGTCGCCAACTTCGTCTCACCGGCGTACGACCTCGCCAACGTCTGGCCGCAGAAGATCACCTTCAAGGTCGGCGGCATGATCAGCACGGTCGCGGCGCTGGTCGTGACCCCGTGGAACCTCTTCTCCAACCCCACCGTCGTCCAGTACTTCCTGGGCGGTCTGGGTGCCTTCCTCGGCCCGCTGTTCGGTGTGATCATGCTCGACTACTTCTGGGTCAAGCGCGGCCGTATCGACGTCGACGAACTCTTCAACGCCGAGCCCGGCTCCCGCTACTACTACCGCAAGGGAGTCAACCCCAAGGCCCTGTGGGCGTTCCTGCCGGCCGCCGGGGTCTCGGCGGTCCTCGCCCTGGTGACGACGTTCAGCGAGGTCGCCCCGTACTCCTGGTTCATCGGCACGGCGCTGGCCGCCGGGCTGTACGCGGTGCTGTGCCGGGACGAGCGGGCCTCCGGTTCGGCTCCCTCCGGTTCCTCCGGATCGGTTTCCTCCGGGGCGGGTTCGTCCGGTTCGGCCGCGGCCGTGGAGGGCTGAGCGTGCGCATCGTCGTCACCAACTGCAACACGACGCAGTCGATGACCGAGGAGATCGTACGAGGTGCCCGGGCCGCCGCAGGCCCGGGCACCTCCGTGACCGGACTGACCCCGGCCTGGGGTCCCGAGTCCGCGGAGGGCTGGCTCGACAGCTATCTCTCCGCCGCCGCCGTCCTCGACACCCTGCGGACCTACGAGGAACCGTACGACGCCGTCGTCATGGCCGGCTTCGGCGAGCACGGGCGCGAGGGCGCGCGCGAACTGGTCGACGTGCCCGTCGTCGACATCACCGAGGCCGCCGCCCATCTCGCCTGTCTGCTCGGGCGGCGCTACGGCGTCATCACCACGCTCGAACGCTCGTGCGGGCAGATCGAGGACAGTCTGGACACCGCCGGTGTGGGCCGCAACTGCGCGGCGATCGTCGGCACCGGGCTCGGCGTCCTCGACCTCGCCGACGCCGACCGCACCACCCGGGCCTTCCTCGCGGCCGGACAACGGGCCCGCGACGCCGGGGCCGAGGTGCTGGTCCTCGGGTGCGCCGGGATGACGGGGCTGCAGCGGACGGTGGGGGAGAAGCTCGGGGTGCCGGTCGTCGACGGGGTCGGGGCGGCCGTGAAGCTCGCCGAGTCGCTGGTGGGGTTGGGGCTGGCCACCAGCCGGGCGGGGAGCTTCGCGAAGCCGCTGCCGAAGAGGAGGAGCTGGGGGTCGGGGATGGGGTGAGCCGAGGGTTCGCGGGGTGTGGTGAGTGGGGGACGGGGCGCGGTAGGGGGTGCCTCCTTGGGGATGCGGGCGGCTGCGGGTTGTGGACGGCCGGCCGCGCGGTTCCCCGCGCCCCTTATGGGGCTGGGGTTACGGGGCTACCGGGTCACAGGGCTATGGCACCACCGCCGTCGCCGTGATCTCCACCAGCTGGCCCGTGTAGCCGAGGCAGGACACGCCGAGGAGGGTCGAGGAGTGGGGGCCGCTGCTGAGGCCGGACGCCTCGACGACCTCCCAGACCGCGGAGAGAACCGCCGGCTCGCTGCTCACGACGTACACATCGGTGTAGGCGACATGCTCGAAGTCGCTGCCCACCGCCCGCAGTTGCTCTCCGAGGTTCGCCAGCACCTGCTCGGCCTGCCGTACCGGATCCCCCTCCCCGACGAGCTTCCCGTCGGCGTCCAGCGGAACGGAACCGGCGAGGAAGGCGAGCCTCGTCCCGGCCTCGACGACGGACGCGTGCGAGTAGACGGGCGGTGAGAAGAGGGTGGGGACGGTGGTGCGCTGAATCATGACTGCTCCCGGTCGAGGACAACCTGTCGATCATGCGGATTCTCCGCCGCGACCGCACCCGAATTCCGGGCGCCGCCGCTGCCGAGCCGCACCGCTACCCCATCGTCGCCGGCCACGGCACAGCGGCGCCGTACGGACTGTCCACCCGCCACCCCTCCTCCCGCGCCACCCGTTCGAAGACCCCGATCTGATAGGCGAGCCCCTCCGGCTCCCCGATGTCGCACCACCGTTCCGCTCCGGCCCATTCCTCCTCCCCTCGCACCAACGGGCGCCCCCGCACCGCCAGATGCAGGGCCAGCGTTGACCGCGCGTAGAACCGCAGCCGTACGGCATCCCGCTCGTCCGCCGGCCGTACGTCCTCCTCGGTCTCCCGCAGCCGTAGCCGTCCGCCCTCGCTGCCCGCGACGAGCAGTGGTACCAGTGCGTCGCCCCCGACCGCCGCCGAGAAGGTCAGATCCGCCGCGTCCCCGGATGCCCGGACCTCGTACCGAGGCAGGTACGAGAGGCGGGCGAACCCCAGGGCGTGCTTCCACGAGGTGACCCACAGGCCCCGGTTGAGGTAGTGGCGGACGGACTTCTGCCAGGTCCAGTAGGTGTCGAGACGGAACCCGTGCAGGCCTTCCGCACGGCACGCCTCGTACACCGTGTCCAGCACGGCGGTGGCCAGTCCGCGCCGCCGGGCGACCGGGTGGACGTAGAGCGAGGTGACCAGCAGCGCGCCCGCGCCGAGGGGCCAGGTGTCGACGGCGACCGTACCGACGATGCCCGGCGGGGTGCGACGCCGGCCGCCCCCGCGACCGTCCGGGTTCTCCGGGTTCTCTGGGTTGTCCGTGTTGTTCGGGTTCTCCGGTTCCCTGATCCAATACCTCCTTCGGTACTCGTCGTCGCCGTGGGTCCGCCCGTGCGATCCCAGCCGGATCCGTAACTCCCGTTCCCGTGTGGCCGTGAGCGAGTCGGGGTCGACGCACTCGCCGAGGGCGCCCTCGGCGAGCGAGGCGAGGTCCCAGCGCGCGAACCGGCGGTCCTCGGCGGGCCCGGCGGCCGGGCGCAGAACGGTGCAGGACGACAGGCGGGCGTGCACACGCTGGGCTTGGTCGTTTCGTGTTCGCATATGCCGGAGGTTAAGGACACGAGGGCCCCGGCCGCCCGGTGCCGATGCCTTCCCGGCCCCCCGTTTCACCGGCGAGGGGGACCAACTCCTTGATCACGCGCTTGCCTTTCGCACTCCTGTGCAAGGGGTGGGTATGCCTCCGCGATGGCCGCGCAGATCCGCTCCCGCAACAGCGTCACGGCCTCCGCCCGCCCGGAACCCCGCCCGTGGCCGGGCCACGCGTCCAGGAACTGGCCGTAGTGGCTGAGGCGGTGGCGTAGATAGTCGACCTTCCACGGGTCGAGCGAGGAACGGTCGACGGGGTCGACGGGGTCGACGGGGTCGACGGGGGCAGCGGGGTCGACGGGACCGACTGGGTCGACGGGACCGTCCACGATGGCTCCGCCGGCCCCAGTCCGGCCCCGCTCCGCAGCCCGGTCCCGTCCCTCGGCCCGGTCCCGTCCCTCGGCCCGGTCCCGTCCCTCGGTCCGGCCCCACTCCGCTTCCCTCCTCGCCCGGTGCTCCACCGCCCGTAGCGCCAGCTTCCCCGGATCCAGGTGGGGTACGTCGATCGGTTCGTTCCTGATCCGCTCCACGATCTCCTCCCGCCGCCTGCGCATCGCGGCCCGTACCGCGTCCGACCTGCGCCCCGAGGACTCCGCCACCACCCCGAACTCCGCGCTGCGCTCGGCCGCCTCGACCCGCTCCAGCCGGTACAGCCGGACCCTCGGCGCATCCCTGAACCGAGGGTTCACCCCGAGCCGGTCCGCGGCCCCGAGCAGCCGGTGCACCATGCCGCCGGTCCATCCACGGGCCCGCAGCCCGGCCAATGACACATACCGCTGCCCGTCCTCCTCGTAGCCACCCATCGCACGACCTCCCCCGTACTCCCGGGCACACCGGCTCCAGGCGCGCAGCAGCACACCCGGAACACGTCCCGATCGTCACTCTCTGTGACGACTCATTCATTGAAGCGCACGCCACTGACAATCGGCCGAGCCGAAGGGGGAGAAGGCCTCGGCCTGCTGGACCGGAGGGCGCGGACGTCCGCGGCCGGGTCAGTCGTCCGAGGTCACGACGGTGGGCTGGCCGGCGAGGATGCCGCCGTCCAGGACGAACTCGGCGCCCGTCGAGAACGTGGCGTCGGCGACGATGAAGAGCACCATGCGGGCGACCTCCTCCGGCTCGCCGAACCGGGGAATGGGCTGGCCGGAGGTGTAGGAGTCGCCGAAGCCGGCCGTCATCGGGGTGCGGATGGCGCCGGGGTGGACGGAGCAGACCCGGACCCCGTCGGGAGCCAGCTCCAGCGCGGCGGTCTTCGTCAGCCCGCGCAGCCCCCACTTGCCGGCCGCGTACGAGCCGATGCCCGCGTAGGAGGTCAGCCCGGCGAGGGAGGAGATGTTCACGATCACCCCGCCACCGGCCCGGCGCAGCGAGGGCGCCACCGCGCGCATGCCCAGCCACGGGCCCTGGAGGTTGACGTCGATGACCCTGCGGAACGACGCGAGGGACTGGTCCTCCATCGATCCCCACTCGGCGATCCCCGCGTTGTTCACCAGCACCGAGACCGGGCCCAGGTCCCGTTCCACCTCGGCCACCGCCCGCTGCCAGCCGTCCTCGCTGCTGACGTCCAGGTTCAGATAGCGCGCCCGGCCGCCGAGTTCCGCCGCCAGCTTCGCTCCTTCGGTGTCACGGATGTCGGCGACCACCACGTCGGCTCCCTCGGCCGGCACCCACCAACACCAGCATCGGCCGCGCCACGGCCGACCGCAGTCCGGACCACCCCGGCGGACGCACCCTTCCCGCCCCGAGCCCGGCCAGTCACGGCGCACCGGAACGCGCCGGAGCGCAGGCAATCGTGGGGGCTCACGGGGCACACGGCGCGCACATCCACTACCGGGGATCCGGACGTCGTCGAATGGGCAGTTGAGAGCAATTCCGTTCTGTCGGCGAACCGAGGCCGTATTCCTCATGCCGTTCCTCACGCCGTATTCCTGAGGCCTTGCGGAAAACCGTTCGAGGAGATCGCACTCCCGCTGTTACCGTCTCTCGCGTGGCGAAACTCAATCAGATCATCGCAGTGGAGAAGGGCGTCAAGGCCAAGTCGCATCAGGACCTGACGGCCGCTCATCATGGGCTGCAGAAGCCGGCGCTGCTGGCCGGAATCGCGCGTACCTATCAGCCCAAGGACGAGGAGGGCGAGCAACTGCCGCCCGAGTCGACCCGGGTGCAGGTGCAGGCGGAGGACGTGCTGCGGGAGACCGCGGGGATTCTCACGCGGCTGTTCGATGTGACCGCCACCAAGGACTGGGCCAACTGCACGGCGCGGGCGGACGTGAAGGTCGAGGGACGGGTGCTCGTCGCCGACGTCCCGGTGGCCTATCTGCTCTTCCTGGAGAAGCAGCTCGGGGAGATCAACACACTGGTGCGGAAGCTGCCCGTGCTCGACGCCTCCGAGGCGTGGACGCAGGACCCGTCCACCGACGCCTGGAAGACCGAGGCCGTACGGACCGTGCGGACGAAGAAGGTGCCGCGCAACCACGTGAAGGCCGAGGCGACCGACAAGCACCCCGCGCAGGTGGAGGTGTACTACGAGGACATTCCGGTCGGTTACTGGACCACCGTGAAGTTCTCCGGAGCCCTGCCCGCCCGGCGCGTGAACGAAGTCCTCGACCGCGTCGAGAAGTTGCAGCAGGCCGTGAAGTTCGCGCGGGAGGAAGCGAACGGCGTGGATGTCGTCGACCAGCGGGTCGGTGACGCCGTGTTCGGCTACCTGTTCGGATAGTTCGGGTAGTCTCATGGATTCCCCGGCCGGCCTTGACGCCGGACGGGGTGCGCGAGGAGCGCAAGCTGAAGCTGAGGCTTGTCGTGACGGAGCGGTCCGTACCCGCCCAGGAATTCAGGGACGGGCCGTGATCAATCTCAGACTATTGCTCCAGACTCAGTATTCGCCGCCGATCGTCGCAACGACCGGGCCCAGGCCCCGGGACGTCGAAGTGCTGGTTCAAGTCCAGCCCGCGCAGCTCGATGCGCGGTGGTCCAAAGGCAGGACGCGGCGACATGACGACTGACCTGGGTTCTCTACCGTGGCGGCGTGCCCAATGGGCGGCATAACAGGGCCCGGGGGCCGGCTACGCCCTCGGGCCCACCTTTTCCCATGGCCTGCGCGAGCTTTCCCACGGCCTGCGCGAGCGCACCGCGATTGCGTTCATAAAGAACATGGCATCTGCGGGAATCGTCACATCGCGGCAATACGAGCGTTCCATATCCTCCAGTTCGGGAACCTACGGTGGAGAGCACAAGCAACCCACGTGACTGATGCCGTCAGTCCGAACATGCCGTCCGCCGGCGCGCCGACCGCCGCCGCCGACACCCCCGACGCCCCGGCCACCGTCGCCCGAAGGCACACCCCGCCCTCACCCGACGACAGGAGCCCCGTGACCCGCCCCGCCGCCCTGACCCTTCCTCCCTGGCTCGCCCATGCCCTGCGTGCCCAACGGGGACCGGTGCCCTGGAACGCGGTGCTGCGAGGGGCGTTGGCCAGTGGACCGCTGCTGCTCGTGGCCGTGCTGCTGGGGCGGCCCTCCATCGGGGTCGTCGCCGCGCTCGGCGCCATGCTCGCCGGCATCAACGACCGGCCGGGCAGCCGACGCGTCGCCGTGCAGCGGCTCGGAGTGCCCGCGCTCGCCGGGGCCGTGGGACTGCTCGCCGGGACGTACACCGGCCAGTACGCCGGCGCCGTCGTCCTCACCCTGATGCTCACCGCGCTCGGACTGCTCGCCGGCGGTATGAGCGCGGTCGGGCCCGTCTCGTCCGGAGCGGGCACGCAACTGCTGGTCGCCGCCGCCATCGGGGCCGGGATGCCGTTGCCGGAACCGGGCTGGCAGCGGGCGCTCGCCTACCTCGTCGGCGCCGGATGGCTGCTCGTCCTGCGCCTCGCCCTGCCCACGCCCGCGGTCCTCACCGCCGGTGACTACCGCTTCGACGGGGAGCGGGACGCCGTCGCCGCCGTCTACGACGCGATCGCGGCGTTGCTGGACGCCGTCGGCACCCCGGACGCGACCACCCGGCGGGCCGCGCTGACCGCCGCCCTCGACCATGCCCAGGACGCGCTCGCCGGACCCCGGCTGCGCCGCTACGCCAGCTCGTCGTCCGAACGTCGGCTGCACGCCCAGTACGCCGCCGCGCTGCCCCTCGCCGAGGCGGCCACCGCGCTCGCCTGGGCCGGGGACGCCGTCGTCGGCCGCGCCTCCGAAGGACCCCGCAGGCTCGCCGCCGCCGTGCGCGGCAACACCGCCACCGGCCCGCTGCCCGCGCCCTCCCGCTCCGCGCCCGCGCTGCGCGCCCTGGACGACGCGCTCCTGCGCGCCGCCGAGGCCTTCGACCGCGGCGGCGACCCCCACGACCTGCACACCCGCCGCCGTACCCTCGGATCGCTCGTACGGCTCGGCCTCGGCTCCGGCGGACGCGAGTACGGGCTGCGGGTCGCCCTGTCCTTCGGGGCCAGCGCGGCCGTGGCACAGGTGCTGCACCACGAGCACTGGTACTGGCTGCCCGCGACCGCCGTCTTCCTGGTCAAGCCCGACCTGGGGCCGCTGGTGTCCCGGGTGCTGTGCCGGGCCGCGGGAACCGTGCTCGGCGCGGTGCTCTTCGCCGGGTTCGCCGCCGTACTGCCCCGGCCGGAAGGGCTCATCGCGCTCGTCGCGGTCAGCGGGGCACTGATACCCGTCGCCACCAGGCACTTCGCCGCTCAGACCGCCGTCGTCACCCTCCTGGTCCTCGCCCTCGTCATGGTCGGCGGCGACCCCCAGGCCTCCTGGAGCCGTATCGCCGAAACACTCCTGGCCTGCGCCATCGTCCTGATCGTCGGCCATCTGCCGATGCCGAAGGGACAGCGCGGAGGGGGCGTACGCGCCCGGCTCACCGAAGCGGGGGCGGCGGCGCACGCCTACCTCGCGCACGTCCTCGACGAGTCGCGCGCGCCGGGCGCAGGCGTCGGCTCCGGCGCTGGCTCCGGCGCTGGTTCCGGCTCCGGCTATGGCTCCGGAGTGAGCGGGACGTCTCCGTCGAGCGGTGCGTCCCCGTCGAGCGGTGCGTCCACCGCCAACGGCGTCACCGTGTCCGTCGGGGCCGCCCTGCCGGGCGAGGCCGACGAGCGGGCCGCCCGCTGGACCCTGCGCCGCGAGGCCTACCGCACGCTCGCCCAGGCCCGCGCCGCGATCACCCTCTCCGGCGCCGAACTGCCGTCCCTGGCCCGGCACACCGAGGGCACCGACGAGGTCGCCGCCATCCTCGAACGGCTGGTCGACACCACCACCGCCTGCGCCGTGCACCTCGACGACACCGGGCGGCTCAGCCGCCACCACACCGAACGGCTCACCGACCTCCTCGACGAACTCGCCCGACACCAGAGGCACGCGGGCATCAGCCTCCCCGACGCCCCGGACGTGGCCGACCTGTCGCCGAGGCAGGGCCTGAGCGCGTGAGCCCGCGTCGTGAGCCCGCGCGGTGAGCCCCGCGCGGTGAGCCCGCGCACCGGTCCGGTCGTGCGCGGCCCACGCGACCGGATCCCCACCGCCCCACCCACGCACCCACCCACCGGATGCCCGATTCCCGCCCCTCCCGGGCACGCCCCAGCCGTACCGTGACGACATGACGACGCCTCCGTCCCCATCCCCCTCCTCCCCTTCCTCCGGCTCCTCCTCGACCTCGTCGCCGGCTCCCGCCGACCTCGTCATCACCGGCTGCACCGCCCTCGTCCACGACGAGCACGAGGGGATCGCCTTCGTCGAGGACGCCGCGATCGTCGTACGGGAGGGGGTGATCGCGAGCATCGGGCCCGCGGAGGAGACCGCCCCCGTGGCCACCGCCGAACGGATCGACGCGCGCGGCCAGGTCGCGATGCCGGGGCTGATCAACTGCCATACGCACGCCCCGATGGTGGCGCTGCGCGGCCTCGCCGAGGACATGCCGGCGGAGGAGTGGTTCAACGACGTCATCTGGCCCGTCGAGTCCAACCTGACGGCGAAGGACGTGGAGTTGGGGGCCCGGCTGGCCTGCGCGGAGATGATCCGGGCCGGGGTGACCTGCTTCGCCGACCACTACTTCTCGATGGACACGGTCGCCGCCGTGGTCGAGGAGACCGGGATGCGCGCGCACCTGGGCGAGGCCTTCTTCTCCTCGCAGGGACCCCAAGGCCGGGAGAGATCCCTGGAGTTCGCGCTACGGCACCGGGGCACGGCCGGCGGTCGTATCACCACCACGCTCGCCCCGCACGCCCCCTACACCGTCGAGGACGCCGACCTCGCCGTGACCGCCGAACTCGCCCGCGAGCACGGCCTCCCCGTCCATCTGCACGCCTCGGAGAGCCGCGACCAGACCGACAACAGCCTCGCCCGGCACGGCGTCACGCCCATCGAGGTCCTGGAACGCACCGGGCTGCTCGGCGTCGACGCGGGCGTGCTCATCGCGCACGGCACCGGCATCGTCGAGCGAGACCTGCCGGTCCTGGAGCGGGCGACCGGGCCGGTGGCCGTCGCCACCGCACCGCGCGGCTATCTCAAGTTCGCCTGGCCCACGACCCCGGTACGCGCCCTGCGCCGCATCGGCGTCCCCGTCGGGCTCGCCACGGACGGGGCCGCCTCCAACAACTCCCTCGACGTATGGGAGGCCATGGCCCTCACCGCGCTGGTGCAGAAGTCCACCGAGGGCGACCCGCGTTGGCTGACCTCCCGCCAGGCCCTGCACCACGCCACCCTGCAGAGCGCCCGGGCCGTCGGACTGGGGGAGCGGATCGGCAGCCTCGCCCCCGGCCGGCGCGCCGACATCGTCCTCGTCGACCTCACCGGCCCGCACACCCAGCCGGTGCACGACCTCGCCGCCACCCTCGTGCACAGCGCCCGCTCCGCCGACGTACGCACCACGATCGTCGACGGCCGTGTCCTCATGCGCGACCGCGAACTGCTCACCGTCGACGTGCCCGCGACCGTACAGGAACTGACGGGCCGCCTGGCCGCACTCACCGACCGCGGCCACGGCGGCCGCATCCAGGACTACGACAAGCCGCCCGAGTGACCGCTCCGGGCATTTTCCGACCGGGTCGCGCATGGGACGGACGGTTCCCTGGTACTCGTCGTACGGGCGCGAGGCCCGGAGGGGCAGGGCCTGGCGGGGCTCGGGACCACGAGGAGTGACAAATAGTGCAAGCGTCGGCACGTGGAGTCACCGGAATGTGTGGTTTCTGAGAGGTACCTCACGCTCCGCCGTTGACCTCGTGTCAACTACGTCTCAGTACCGTCACTTCGCGAGCCGTTCACCCCATGGTTGGCGTTTAAATCTACAAGCTGCCCAGCCACGGGTTCCGGGCCACGGGTACAGCGCGACATGGAGGTGCAGGGTGAACGGGCGAACGGTGCTGGGGCGCTTCCCCGCCGGTGGGCCGCGCGGCTCGTGGCCGGCGGAGGAACTGGCGCAGGCGGCCCGCCTCGAAGGGCAGCAGGCCGAGGTCGTGATGGACATCGCGACCGACATGTTCCTGGTCATCGTGCGCGGCGCCGACACCGCCGCCACCGCGTCGGCCTGACCTCACCCCGCCTTCGGGGCCGGTACCTTCGCCGCCGGGGCCTGCCCCGCCGGCACCTTCGCCGCGGGTGCCTTCGCGGTGAACTGCTCGGCCTGGAGCGCGTACAGCTCCGCGTACACCCCGCCGGTGGCCAGCAGCTCGTCCGGGGTGCCGGACTCCACAAGACGGCCCTGGTCGAGGACGTGCACGAGGTCGGCGTGCCGGACCGACGCCAGCCGGTGGGTGATCAGGACGACCGTCTGACCGGTGCCCGCCAGGGCGCGGATCTTCTCGAAGACCTCCAGCTCGGCGCGGGCGTCCAGGGCCGCCGTCGGCTCGTCCACGATCAGGATGCGCCCGCGCCGGTACGCGGCCCGCGCGATCCCCAGGCGCTGCCACTGCCCGCCCGACAGCTCGTGCCCACCGCTGAAGCCCCTGCCCAGAAGCGTGTCGAGGCCGCGCGGCAGGTCGTCCATCACGTCCTGCGCCCCGGCCTGCGCGATGGACGTGGCGAGCCGCTCCTCCGTCAGCGGCGCCGAGGGCCGGCCGATCGCCATGTTCACGCGGGCCGTGAAGGGCCATCGCTTGAAGTCCTGCGCGACCATCGCGATGCGCTCGGCGAGCTGTCGCCGGTCGGCGCCCGCCGCGTCCACGCCGTCCCACATGATCTTGCCCTGGTCGGGTGCGTACAGCCCGGCCAGCAGCTTGACCAGGGTCGTCTTGCCCGAACCGTTCTCGCCGACGAGCGCCACGATCTTGCCCAGCGGCACGGTCAGGGTGACATCGCTGAGCGCGGGCCGGGTCGCCTTGCCCGGGTAGGTGAAGGTCACGTTCTCCACCCGGATCTCCCGGGTGTCCTCGGGCAGCGGATCACCGCCCTCCGGGATCGCGCGCTTGGCGGCCTCCACGTACAGGCGCTGCATGTCGCCCACGAAGAGCGCCTCCTCGTGCAGGGAGTTCACTTCCAGGACCAGCGTGTCGAGGCTCGCCGACCCCGTGCGGATCGCGATGACCGCCGTACCGGCCACGGACAGCGCCATGGCGCCGGCGAGCAGCAGACCGCCCAGCGTCGCGTACGTCGACACGGTGGCCAGCCCCGTCCACACGGCCGCGTACAGGCCCGTACGGGCCGCGAGGCGGGCCAGGCGGGCCTGCTCGGCCTCCGCGGTCTCCGACATGGAGCGGAAGTGGCGCAGCAGGAACGGGCCGACGCCGTGCACCCGGATCTCCGGGGCCGCCTCCGGCTCGATCAGCAGGGAGCCGATCAGATAGCCCGCGCGCTCGTGCTGCACCCAGGCGTGGAAGGACGTGTAGCGGCGCCGGGCGATCGTCAGGGCGCTCCAGGCGCTCGGCAGGGTCATCGTGACGAGCAGCGGGAGGAGCGCCGGGTGCAGCACGGTCAGCACACCGGCCGCCGCGACCAGCGAGATCAGCGCGTTCACGACGCGCGCCGAGTAGCTGATCATCCGGCGGGCCGACTGGGCGCCGTACTTCGCGGTGTCCAGCAGCTTGTGGAAGCCGTCGTCCTCGATCGCGGACAGCTCCACGGCCGCCGCCCGCTCCAGATACAGCTCGGTCGCGACGCGCTCCACCTTCGGCTCCAGCCGGCCCGTGGCGTAGGTCGACGCGGCCCTCAGCAGGGTGGACACCAGCATCACGGCGGCGATGGTGACGAGCGCGGGGGCGGCTCCCCGTAGCCGCTCCTCGACCGTGCCGTCCGCCATCAGCCGGCCCAGGACGCTGTTCACCGCGAGCAGGCTCACCGCCTGGGCGAGGCCGCGGCCCGTCTCGGCCGCCAGTACGGTCCGCGCGGCCCACCGGTCCGCCTGCCAGGCCAGCCGGAAGCTCGACGCGAGCAGCGACGGCAGCCGCCGCACCATCGCGCGGAAGTTCAGCTCCAGAAACGCGTTGGCATGCTGCGACCAGCCCATGTCGTACCGCAGCGGCCCCCCGAACAGCAGCAGCTCCGACTCCGACGTCTCGGGCTTGCGCTCCGACTCCGACGTCTCCGGCTTGCCTCCGTCACGTGCCTTCCCCACCCACGGCCTCCCGAGTCGTCGCCGACAGGCCACTATTCCGGCGCCCCTCGCCTCCGACCAGGGCGCACACCGACGACAACCCTGGCTCCCCGTTGCACGCGGGGCGCGAAGAGACAGGAGGAAGTACGCGGGGGCGCGACAGGGAGGTGAAGGAAGGGCCGAAGGCACCTTCCTTCACCCCCAGGGGCGCGGGGAACTGCGCGACAAGCCCCCACACACCCGCACTCGCGACCGAACGGGGACGCCCCCGAACCAGGCGGGCACGCGGGGGCGCAGCCCCTGCCGAGAACGCCCCCCCCAACCGGCGGAGCTCTACGCGGTCATCGTCCGAGACCAGGACGGCGTGGTCCCCGTGGCGCGGCACAGCGCCAGATACAGCGGTATCGGCGGGGTGTAGGGAATGGCCCCCTCCGGTCTGAGGATCAGCCCGGGAACGTCCGCACCGTCGCAGATCAGCGCTCCGGTGGTGTAGCGCACCGGCGCCGGCCACTCCAGGGCGTAGTCGGAGTCGGCCGGTACGAGCCACCACCAGTGCGCCCGGTCGGCGTAGACGCAGCCCACACGGGGCAGCCGGGGCAGGACCATCGGCCCGAGGCGGGCCGGCGCGGCCACCGCGTCGCAGCCCATGGGCGCGGTCATGCCGTCGGGCAGGGGGATGGGGCGGGGCGTCGCCGCGGGACGCTGGGCGCGGCGCAGTCGGGTCAGGGTGTCGAGGCTCACCACGCGCGCCACTCTGCCCCCACCGGGGGGCCCAGCGGGACCGATCGACGCGCTCACACCCATTCGGCCCCCGTCCGCCGTTCGACTTCCGGCCGGATCTCGACTTCCGTACGACATTCCGCACCCGCGTGGCGCCCGGCCGCGGCGCGGCCGTCGGGAGCCCAGCGGGTCTCGATCCCCGACAGACGGAACGCCTCCGCCTCGCCGTCACGACCGTCGGTGGGCGGCTTCTTCGCACCCCAGCCCAGATCGGACCGGGCCGCCGTGTCCGTACGCCGGCCCGAGCCCGTACTGCCGCCCGCCGCGGCGCCTGTGGTCATTTCCGCGCCTGTGGTCATTTCCGTGACCGTCTCGGGCGTGAGCGTGCCGGTGAGCAGTCCACGGGGCACGTCCGCCCACACCAGGAGCCCCAGGCCGACCGGCTGGGCGCCCCAGGAGCGGCACAGGGACTCTATGAGGAGCAGTCCTCTCCCGTGTTCCTCCTCGGGCCGCTGCGGCGAGGGGTGCGGCTCACCGGGGGCGCAGCCCTCGTCCCGTACCGCTATGCGCACCAGCTCGTCGCCGTCGTGCAGCTCGCAGACGATCTGGGTGCTCGCGGTGTGCACGATCGCGTTGGTCACCAGCTCGGACACGACCAGCGCGGCCGTGTCGCAGGTGTCCTCGCAGAGGGCCCAGCCGGTGAGCTGGGTACGGGTCACACGCCGGGCCTGGGCCACGGCACCCGGGTGCGCGGCAAGCTCGAATCGAAACCGGCGCTCGGCGATTGTCTCGGGGCGCGCCCCGGCGGCCGGACCGGGACCGACACGGTCTCCGGCGGCGTCTGTTCCTAACGGCGCAGGGGGCGGAATCACGCTTGCCACTATCGCCCCGCCGTGAACACTTGGCAAGTGTCACTCTGAAAATTGCAGAGTGCCGTATGACTCTCTGAACGGTCATGGCACACTGCACGCAACAGCACGTGTAGCGGCGCCAGTTGGAAATCCCTCGCACAACGTTCGTATGCACACACAGTGTTCGTTTGTGTACACGAAACCTGTGTGGTGAGTGAGGCCTCCGAACGGCGCCGCCGGGCTGTCGGGACCGGTCATACCGGGAATCGACGCAGGTCGGCGCAGTTCGGCGCAGGTTCGGAGAAGTCGGAGAAGAGAGGGGCGAGATGAGCGAGCCGCGGTCCGCGCCGACGGTCGGCCAGGTCGTTCTCGGTCGGCGTCTGCTGGATCTGCGTGAGCGCGCGGGCATCCGGCGCGAGGACGCCGGGCGCATCCTGCACGTCGCCGCCGCCACGGTCCGCCGTATGGAGATGGCCGAGGTCGCCCTCAAGATTCCGTACCTCCAGCTCCTGCTGAAGGCGTACGGGGTCGGCGACGAGGAGGCCGAGACCTTCGTCCGGCTCGCCGAGGAGGCCAACAAACCCGGCTGGTGGCAGCGCTACCACGACATCCTGCCGGGCTGGTTCTCCATGTACGTCAGCCTGGAGGGCGCGGCCGGCCTGATCCGCAGCTACGACCCCCATTTCGTCCCCGGACTGCTGCAGACCGAGGACTATGTGCGCTCCGTCATGACCTCGGGCGCCATCGGCCAGACCAAGCCCGAGGACATCGAGCGCCATGTCGCCCTGCGCATGCAACGGCAGGAACTGCTCACCCGTGAGGGTGCGCCCCGGTTGTGGTTCGTGATGGACGAGACCGCCCTGCGCCGCTCCGTCGGGGGACCGGCGGTCATGCGCGCCCAGATCGACCGACTGCTGGAGGTCATGGAGCTGGCCCATGTGACGCTCCAGGTCGCCACGTTCGACACAGGACCGCACCCCGGCACGTACGGGCCGTTCGTCCTGTTCCGTTTCGCCATGTCCGAACTCCCGGACATGGTCTACAGCGAGTACCTGACCGGCGCCGTCTACCTGGACGACCGCTCCGAGGTGGCGACCCACCTCGAGGTCATGGACCGCATGGCGGCGCAGGCCGCCACGGCACAACGCACGAAGGGGATCCTCCGGGATCTCCGCAAGGAGCTCTGAAGACACCGAATGGAACTCATTAAGGCGCAGTCGCGCACGCGCACGCAGTCGCACCCACGCGTCTACAACGGCATGCCCGCCAGGGAACTGGGCAGCGAGGGCTGGCACAAGCCCTGGAGCGGAGGCAACGGCGGCAACTGCCTGGAGGCCATGAAGCTCGCCGACGGCCGGATCGCCGTACGGCAGTCCACCGACCCCGACGGACCGGCGCTGATCTACACCCCCGACGAGATGAACGCCTTCATCCAGGGCGCCAAGGCGGGGGTGGCCGACTTCCTCCTCTCCTGAGGCTTGTTGTGCACTCCCTGTTGTTCAGTCAATCTCCCTATGTTGGCCCTGAGTTGATCAGTCACTGCCGCAGATATTCATTCTTATGGAGTTCGTCATGAGCGGGCGTCCCCCCGTCGAGATCGACACGAGCAGACCTCATCCCGCACGGATGTACGACTGGTACCTCGGCGGCAAGGACAATTACCCCGTCGACGAGGCCATGGGCAAGCAGATGTTGGCCCTCGACCCCCGGGTGCCGGTGATGGCGCGGGTCAACCGTGCCTTCATGCACCGCACCACCCGCTGGCTGGCCGAGAACGGCGTACGACAGTTCCTCGACGTCGGCACCGGCATCCCGACCGAGCCGAACCTGCACCAGATCGCCCAGGGCGTCGCCCCCGAGTCGGGCGTCGTCTACTGCGACAACGACCCCATCGTGCTGGCCCACGCGGCGGCCCTGCTGCGCGGTACGCCGGAGGGGCGCACGGAGTACCTGCAGGCCGACGTGCGCGACCCGCACGCCGTCATGGAGGGCGCCAGGAAGGTCCTGGACTTCAGCCGGCCCGTCGCGCTCTCGCTGATCGCGCTGCTGCACTTCGTCTCCGACGAGGACGGCGCGCACGCCTTGGTCCAGTGGCTGATGTCCGAACTGCCCTCCGGCAGCTATCTGATCGTCACCCACGCCACCGCCGACTTCACCCCGGAGGAGTCGAAGGCGGCCACGGAGAAGCTCAAGGCCGCGGGCGTCACCCTGGCCCTGCGCTCCCGCGAGGAGTTCGCACGCTTCTTCGGCGGCCTCGAACTGGTCGACCCCGGCGTCGAGGTGCCCCACCACTGGCACCCCGAACTCGGCGAGCCCGTCCCCGGCCAGGACGACGGCGTCATCCCCGGGTACGGGGCGGTGGCGCGCAAGCCGTAGGGCTTCATGGGCCGACATGCGAGTGAGCGGCGCGGGCACCCCTGGGCGCTCGGCCACGGTCTCGGCGAACCGGTGGACGAGGCGCACGCTTCCGTCGGCCTCTCGCTGAA